>JANMJY010000081.1:0-12243 GCA_031371615.1 Actinomycetes bacterium
GCTCGCGCTGCTGCAGGCTCCGCCGGAGCCGTTTCGCTCCGTCGCGTTCATTGCACCGTTCGACTCGCTGCTGTGGGACACCGCCCTCCTCGCGAGCCTGTTCGACTTCGACCACGTGTGGGAGGGCTTCTTTCCGCCGGCAAAGCGCCGGTGGGGCTATTACGTGCTTCCGATCTCCTTCGGCGACCGCTTCGTGGGCCGGATCGAACCGCGAATCGACCGGAACCGAGCCCGCGTGGACGTGCTCAACGTCTGGTGGGAGGACGGCTTCGCGCCGCGTCGCGCCGACGGGTTCGTCGACGCGATGCGCGACGCGCTCCGCGCGTACCTCCGCTTCGCAAAGGCGGAACGCATCGAGTGGCCGGCCGAGCTCCGCACCGAGAAGCGGCTCTTCGGCACGGCGTCGCCAGAGTGAGAGCCGAACCGAGTGCGTGCACATCCTTTCGCCGCTGCGACCGACCTGCGCGGGCGCGACACGACCGCTGCGGCGCGGACAGCCGTCTTCGCCTCGCGCTGTCGCGATCGCGTCCCGGCTCTACTCTGAGCTCATGCCGAAACCCGCCAAGCCGAAGGTCACGATCTACACCGACGGCGCCTGCTCGGCGAACGGCACCGCGCAGTCGCGCGGTGGCTGGGCGGCCGTCCTTGTCCGCGACGGCACCGACCAGGCGAGGGAGATCTCCGGCGGGGAGCGCCCAGCAACCAACCAGCGGATGGAGATCCGGGCGATCGTCGAAGGGCTGAAGGCGCTGAAGAAGCCCTGTCAAGTCACCGTCTATTCGGACTCCGCCTACGTCGTCAGCTGCATGAATCAGCGCTGGTTCGAGAAGTGGCGCGGCAACGGCTGGCTGAACTCGTCCAAGAAGCCGGTCGCCAACCGCGAGCTTTGGGAGGAGTTGCTCGACGCCGTCGAGAACTGCGGTCACACGGTCGGCTTCGTGAAGGTGAAGGGGCACGCCAACCTGCTCGGTCGTGCTTCGAGCGAGGCAGAGCGCTACAACCAGCGTTGCGACGAGCTCGCCGTCGCCGCCTGCCCTGTGCTCTAGCACCGCTTCGCCCGGCCGTCACGGGGTCTCGCGCAGTGCCCACGCCCAGCGCTCCGGGCTGGAGTCGCGGCAGGCCGTCCGGTTCAAGAGAGCGGCACAGGCTGCGTAATCTCCGACAGCGACCAGCGCAGCAACCGCGAGCTCGGCCGACATCGTGCAGAGGTCTGTGAGCGAGATCGAGCTGAGCGTCGCGAACAGCGACAAATCGTCAGTTCCGCTCGCCGCTGGCTAATCCAGAGCGCTAAGCAGAACTGTTCGCGTGGAGGCGGCGGGAATCGAACCCGCGCAAGTTGCTTCGCGGCGACCAGCTACGTTGACCGGTGGCGGTCGACGAAGGCGCGGACATCCTTCATCAGCAGCATCAGGTGGAGCGCATCAGTCGGCGATTCCTCGAACCCGTATCGCTCGTACCAGGCTTTCGCTCGTTCATGCTTAGCGTGGACGAGCAAAACTCGAACACCGATCGCGTCAGCGGCCTCCACGCACCGAAGCAGACCGTCCTGCAGAAGTGACCGTCCAAGGCCGCCACCTTGGTGCCGGTGGTCAACGGCGAGGCGCGCAAGGAGAACCGCGGACACCGGACGGCGAGACGGCTGCCCCTTTCCCGCCCGTTCGGTCGCGTCTGCGGGCTCCACCTGCGCGGCGGCCAAGGCGTAATAGCCGACCACCGTCGCGGTATCGTCGTCCGTCGTGACGACAAACACGCGCGCCGATTCGGACGCGTTCGCAGCGCGAGCATGTTTCTTCAGCCACTCGTCGAGCGCTGGCTCGCCACATGCGAAGTCGTCGTACTGGTGGTGTCGCGTGAGCGGCTCCGGGCGCCGATACGCCACCGGCTACTCGAAGACGCTGGGCTTCGAGAACAGCTTGGCTAGCCCGGGGTTCTCCTGAGGCGGGCGGTCGAGCGCCTCCATGAACCGCATCCACTCCTCATCCTCGAGAGCGAAGCGCGTACGGTCGCCTAGCACGCGCTCGGCTTCGACAACCGCTGCCTCGACGACGAAATCCGTGAGGGTACGGTGGGAAACGTCAGCAGCTCGACGGACGAACTCGTCGGCGTCCGCCGCTACGCGGAAGTCCCATCGATCCGTCGCCCGAGCCACCTTCGCCATACCAGCAGTGTACGGGCAATGTACGTACGCGTCAAGAGCCGGTGACCAAGCCTCAGCTCGGGAATAGGACGTCCCTCCGCGTCCTCTCGACAAGGAGGCTATTTGCAGGGACGATGGAGGCGGCGGGAATCGAACCCGCGCAAGATTTCAACCGCCGTCCGAACTCAATTCGCGTCAGGCTGGCGTGCGGCCCGTCCCTCAGCCGCCCGTATCCCACCCGCTTCCTTCCTCCTGCCAGCGCTCTCCTGGGTCGAGGAAGCGGAAGACGGTAGGGCCGGGGGGCTGCGCCGCCAATCCGAGGAACGCCATGACGAACCCGCCGAGCATGAACGGGGCGAGCCAACCGGGAACACTCCCATCGCGGTGCCAGATCAGCAAGGGCACGAACGAGCCGATGAACAGCACGATGCCCGTCCCCGCGACGCGGCGAAACGTTCGCAGCATGCGCACCTTGCTGTCGTCGGTCGAGAGGAACGTTATGCCGCCCGCCGAGTCGACGAGGTATCGGTACGCCACGTCGTTCTTCATCCCGAGCACCTCGGCTGCGTGATCGTCGATCGTTCGCACGAGAGTCGCCCTCTCGAGCTCGTCCGTCAAACGCTCGACAGCCGCTTGCTGGGCCTGCGTCGGAGTGTCCCATGCATAGCGCTGCGGCGTCTTCGGCGCCGCGACGAGGCGCCCAACATATCGATCGGGGTCGCTGAACGCGAGCGGGTCGCACGCGTCGTCGAGCAATGCTCGGTAGGCAGCGGCGTCATCGCGGCGAAGCTCCTCGCCCGCCGCAAGCTCCCGGGCGCTCGTCTCGGCACCGAGCTTGCGGCCGCGGCGGTGCCAGAACCTCCACGTCCACGCCACCGCCAACAACCCAACGCCCCAACCGATGTAGCGCGCGTTGCCGCTCGGGAGCATTGCACGGGCAGGAATCAATGCGACTCCCGTCGCGACAAGCCATACCAGCGCCAGACCCGTTGTCCGACCGACGAAACCGGCGACTATGCGCATGCGCGAATTGTCGAGCATCGCCAGAAGATGGTCAAGCGGCCGGCGCAGCGGGCCGGATTTGTAGGCGTGATGGAGGCGGCGGGAATCGAACCCGCGCAACGTTCCCGCCGATCAGTCCGCTGACCTCCTCCATGGTAGCGAGCGCGTCGACGGTTAGAACCCGTTAGAGGGCTTGCGAAATCCCCGCTCACCGGGGTTTTTCGTTCAGGACGACTTGCTCCTGATCCAGCGTGCGGCGGCCGCCCAGTCAGGGAGGTCGCCGCGCAGCTCGGCGTCTCGAAACCGGGGTCGCTCCAGGAGCTGCCGTCGGATAGAGTCGCGCCATCCAATACAGCGATTGAGGCGGTCGCACATGACAGATGTTCAGGTCCCTTCAGAGGTGCTTGCCTTTCTCCAGGAGCACCAGACGCTGATGTTGGCGACGACTTCCAAGAACGGGCTTCCCTGGGCCAACACGTTTTTGTACGTTAATGACGGTACGAGCCTGTCTTTCTGGGCTCGTCCGACCAGCTCGTCTGCTGAAAACATTGCTGAGCAGCCGACGGTAGCGTTCGCGATCGACGAGTACTCGGCGGACTTGCGTGAGGCGCGAGGACTTCACGGTCGCGGGGAATGTCGCGCCATCACGGGAGAGGAAATTGCGCGAGTGGCTGCGCGATTCGGTCAGAAGTTCCCTCAGCTCTCGCGAGGGCAGACCATGAGCATCATGTTCTTCTCGATCACGCCATCCGAACTCGTGTTCATCGACAACAACGACTCGACTCGGACCACGATCGACGACGAATTCGGCGCGACCTTTCATACGCGAAAGCTTTGACCGAGCCCTCCTCGGACCGCGGTACGCGCAGTGAAGCGCTAGGACGCGACCTGCTCCAGGAAGGCCGCGGCCTTATCGGGTGACACGAGCCAGTCCCAGTAGTCGGCTCGATTGTTGAACCCGTTGACGAACCGGTCTCTGATCGCCTCGACCTCATTCCCTGCCACCAGCACGCGGGCGACATGATCGGGCACAGGGCCTAGCAGCATGTTGTTCCACTCGGTGAAATACCGCAGGGTCGAGTTCCAGAAGTCGTAGAACGTCTGCTCCATGAACGCACGGTCGTACGGGGCGTCGCCGTGTGCGCGGATCGCAGTCAGATAAGCGTCGGCGGCCAGAGCCACGCTGTTGGCGCCCGGAGCCGTCAGCGGGTCGTTGACGACTAGGGCGTCGCCGAGTCCGAGCACCAGCGAGCCGGAGGGCAGTTGGCCTACCGGCTCGCGGACAACCGGGGTCACTCCTCCCAAGAGAAACCCGCTGGCGTCCATCAGTTCGGCGTCGCGGCAGCGCTCGTACATCCGTGGCAGAAACTCCTTCAGCAACTGCTTGGAATGGGCGAGGTGCTTCTCCGCCGTGTCGACACCCTCCCAATTGTCCCAGGGCCCTCCAGGAAAGAATTGGAACACGAGGAGGTGGCCTGGCCCGTTGGCGCAGAGCGTCGGCAGCACGATGTTCTCGCCGCAACCCGGGACCATCGTGAAGCAAACCCCGTCCCAGGGTTCACGAGGAGGCACGCCGGTGACTGCGACAATCGCAACGATCTTCTGGGGCTTATCGAACGGGGAGTGCTCAGGAACCCGGGCGAACAGGTTTGCCGTGTCCCTGCCAGCCGCGACAAGCACCAGGTCGTGCGCGTCGCAGTAGCGCTCAAGCTCGGGGATCCCCACCTGTGCGATCTCGAGGTGCCCGCCGCGCTCTTCCAGCAGTTCCATCCAGACCGGGTACTTGACTCGCTGGTCGACTGACTGTCCCGGTTGATCCAGACGCGCCCCCCAGTCGAAGACCGGGTTCGGATCAGCGGGAGGGAAAAGGGCGAACGCCATTCCGTCGATCTGGGGACACTCCTCCTGCCACAGATCGATGCCAAGCGCGCGCTCCGTCGCGAGCGCCGCGCCGAACATGGTTTGTCCGGAAAGCAGACGTCCGTTTCGCACGTCGTCCGCCGTACGGTTAGAAACCACGGTCACATCATGGCCGTCATCGAGCAGGCCAATCCCGAGTTGCAGCCCCGTCTGGCCGGCACCAACGATCAAGAAGCTCGCCAATGTCCCCTTGCTTTCTGAGAAGGCGGGACCCTAACAGGCGCCTGGGGCGATTACCAGCGATGGCCACGACGGCTCTGCCTCCACCTTGCAGCCCTTCCTGCCGTCGCAGCGGTCACCTGCGACCGGCCGCGCCATCAACGCCGGTCGGACGCTTTCTGCGACCCACAGCCGCCCGCCCTGCTACCGAACTGCGATCGATGCGACCGAAAGTCCCTGCACGATGTTCGCGCTCGTTCGCGGTTGTGCGAGGAACTTTCGCCTGGACGCGCGATTTCTCGCGCTGCTTCGCATCGTGTGCGTCGAGGTGGAGGCGGCGGGAATCGAACCCGCGTCCGCGGACGCACCGGATAGAGCCTCTACAAGCGTAGTCTGCGCTTTGGTTTCGCCCGGCGGCCGGTTCGCAGACGACCTACCGACGGACTAGCCACTCCTGAAATGTCGCGCCTCCGGCGAATGGCTCTCCGTCGGCGCCGAGCCCGATTGTTGGCGCCGGATCCCTGGCCTCGGGCCGTACCAGGGGCGGCGTCGCCGATTCCTAGTTACCTAGGCAGCGAGTGCGAGATCATTCTTCGCATTTGTTCGTTTCCCGGTGGATTTACGAGGCCGACCGGGGACCTCGGCTTGCAGCTCTACCGGAGAACCGACCACGTCGAAACCAGGTCGCCCCCGTATGTTGTGGCCCCTATTGTAGCGGCGTGCTCGGGATCAGGGAGATCGGGGAGGACGAGCTGCAGGAGCTCGTCGACGTGGCGAAGGCGGCGATGCCGCGCGAGGATGCCACCGTCTCCGGCTTCGTAGACTGGCGCAGACAGGCGGACAGCATGGTCTGGCTGCTCGCGGAGCGCGACAGCGAGACGGTCGGCGCTGGCTATGCGCTCACCGGCTGGCACACGCCGCCGCACCGGGCGATCGGGGCGTCGCTCGTCCCACCCCGTCATCGCAGCGCCGGCGTCGGGATCGCCGTGCTGGACGCGATCGAGGGTTGGGCCGCCGACCACGGAGCGACGGAGCTCGAAGGGCCGGTCGGCGAGGACGATGAGCGCAGCCTCGCCTGGGCATCCGGCCGCGGCTACACCGAAGTCGGACGCAATTCGAGGCTCGTCCTCGACCTGACCGCAATCGATCCGCCCGAACCGGCCCCGCCGGAGGGCGTCGAGATCGTCACCTGGGCCGACCGGCCCGACCTTGCACCGGGCCTATATGAGGTCGCCCGCGAGGCCGTCCCGGACATCCCGGGCGAGGAGGAGGACGACATCGGCACGCTCGAGGAATGGCTCGCCCGCGACATGAATGGCGACAGCGACGATCCGAGCGCGGTCTTCATCGCTGTCGCGCGCGGCGAGGTCGCCGGCTTCGCGAAGCTCTCCTTGCTGAAGGAGCGGACCGATCGCGCCTTCCACGACCTGACCGGCGTGAAGCGCTCGTACCGCGGCCAAGGGATCGCGGGGGCGCTGAAGCGCACGCAGATCGCCTGGGCAAAGGCCGACGGCTACACGTCGCTTCAGACCTCGAACGAGGTGCGGAACGAGCCGATCCGGCGCCTGAACGAGCGGCACGGGTACGTCCTCGAGCCCGGCGTCGTGATCGTCCGCAGCGTTATCGGCTGAGCGCCTCCTCGATCGCCCGCCTGCCGATCACACGCGCCAGGTGGGACCGGAACTCGGCGCTCGCGCTCACGTCGGAGGCGGGCTCGGTGCCCTCGGCCATGTGAGCCGCCGGATCGTCCTCCCCCGCGACGAGCGCCTGTTCGGCCGCGGCCGCTCGCAGCGGCGTCGCGCCCATGTTCGTGAGCGCGATCCGAGCCTCGCCGACGCCGCCGTTGTCGCGCCGGACGAGCGCGGCCACGCCGACGGTCGCCCAGTCCTGCGCGCGCCGGGTGAACTTGAGATACGACCAACCTCGCTCGCCGAGCTTCGGCACACGGATCTCGGTCAGCAGCTCTTCCGGCCCGACGGCCGTGTCGAAGACGCCGCGGAAGAACTCGGCGGCGGGCACCGTTCGCTCGCCTCCCGGCCCGACGATCACGAGCTCGGCATCCAGCGCGAGCATGACCGCCGGCAGGTCCGAGGCGGGGTCGCCGTGAGCGAGGGATCCGCCGATCGTGCCGCAGTGGCGCACCTGAGGGTCGCCGATCAGCCCCGCTGCGTGGGAGACGATCGGACAGTGCTCCTGGACGACCGCGTCCGCGGCGATTGTCCCGTGCCGCGTCAGCGCGCCGATCGCCAGCGACTCCCCCGAGTCGCGGACGTACGCGAGCGACGAGACACGGCCGATGTCGACGAGCAGCTCCGGCCGGGCAATCCGGAGCTTCATCGCCGGGATGAGCGAGTGGCCGCCCGCGAGCAGCTTCGCGTCCTCGCGCGAGGCCAGCAGCTCGAGCGCGTGCTGGGTGGACTCCGCGACTTCGTAGTCGAACCTGGCGGGGATCATCGTGCCTCCTCCAGCGCGCGCCAGACTCGCTCCGGGGTGGCGGGCATGGCGATGTCGAAGACGCCGAACGGAGACAGCGCGTCGGCGAGCGCGTTCATCACCGCGGGTGGAGAAGCAATCGTTCCCGTCTCCCCCACGCCCTTCACGCCGAGCGGGTTGTCCGTGGCGCGCGTCTCGGTCCGGTCGATCTCGAACTTCGGCAGCTCCGCGGCCGAGGGCACCATGTAGGTGACCATGTTCGACGTCAGCAGGTTCGCCTCGTCGTCGTAGAGCGCCTCCTCGAAGAGCGCCTGCGCGACGCCCTGCGCGATCCCGCCGGCGACCTGGCCGTCGACGATCATCGGATTGACCACGACGCCGAGGTCGTCCACCGCGACATAGCGGCGAATGTCGACCGAGCCCGTCTCCGTGTCGACCTCCACGACCGCGATGTGCGTGCCGCCCGGCCAGCTGAAGTTCGCCGGGTCGTAGACCGCGGTCGCCTCGAGCCCGGGCTCCATCCCGTCCGGGAGGTTGTGCGCGGTCCACGCGGCGAACGCCGCTTCCGCCACGGTCATCGTCTTGTCCGTCCCGGCGAGCGTGAACGTGCCGTTGGCCTCCCGCAGGTCGGCGTCGTCCACCTCGAACTGATGCGCCACGATCGACTTTGCCTTTGCGACGACCTTGTCCGCCGCCTGCCAGAGCGAGACGCCGCCGACCGTCAGGCTGCGGCTGCCGTAGGTGTCCATCCCGAGCGGCGAGACCATCGTGTCGCCGTGGATCACCTCGACGGCCTCGATCGGCACCCCGAGCCGGTCGGCCACGACCTGCGAAAAGGTCGTCACGTGGCCCTGCCCGTGCGGTGACGTGCCCACGATCGCCTGCACGGTTCCGGTCGGGAGGAAGCGGATCGTTGCCGCGTCCCAGCCGCCGGCGACGTACCGGATCGCACCGAGGATCCGCGAGGGAGCGAGACCGCACATCTCGACGTAGGTCGAGAAGCCGATCCCGAGCTGCTTTCTGTCACCACGTTCACGACGCTCCGCCTGCTCTGCGCGCACCCCCTCGTAGTCGACCATCGCAAGGGCCTTGTCGAGCGATGCCTCGTAGTCGCCCGAGTCGATCGTGAGCCCGGCGGCGATCGTCGCCGGGAACTCGCGGATGAAGTTCTTCCGGCGCAGCTCGACCGGGTCGACCTCCAGCTTGCGCGCGAGCGCATCGACCGCGCGCTCGATCGCGTAGGTCGCCTCCGGCCTGCCGGCACCGCGGTAGGCGTCGGTCGGGGTCGTGTTCGTGTAGACGCCCACGCACTCGAAGTCGTAGCCCTGGACGGCGTAGCAGCCGCCGTAGAGCCAGGCCCCGAGAATCGGGATCCCCGGGGTCACGAGCTGGAGGTACGCCCCCATCGCGGCTGTCAGCCGCACCCGGACCGCCGTGATCGTCCCGTCGGCGGTCGCCGCGAGCTCGATCTCCTGGACGACGTCGCGACCGTGGATGGTGGCGACGTACGCCTCCGACCGCTCCTCGATCCACTTGATCGGCCGGCCGAGCTTGCGAGCGAGAGCGAGGCAGAGCGCCTCCTCGGCGTAAACGTCCAGCTTCGAGCCGAACCCGCCGCCGACGTCCGGGGCGATGATGCGCAGCTTTGCCTCGCTGATGCCCGTGACGAGCGTCAACGTCGTGCGCAGGATGTGCGGGATCTGGGTCGCCGACCACATCGTGTACTCGCCCTGAGTGGGGACGGGCTGCACGATCACGCCTCGCGGCTCGATCGCGTTCGGGATCAGGCGGTTCTGGTAGTAGCGCTCCTTCACCGTCACGGCCGCTTCCGCGAACAGCCGCTCGGACTCTCCCGCCTCGAGCTTCCAGGTGTAGCAGTGGTTCGTGCCGAGCTCGTCGTGCAGGATCGGGGCGTCGTCGCCCAGCGCCGCTTCGACGTTGCTCACCGCAGGAAGCTGCTCGTATTCGACGTGAACGAGCTCTGCGGCGTCCTTTGCGAGCGCACGGCTCTCCGCGATCACGACCGCGACGCCGTCGCCGGCGTAGCGCGCCTTGTCGACGGCGAGCGGCCAGTGCGTCGCGAGCTTGATGTCCTCGGTGACGGGCCAGGCGCACGGCAACCCACCCGCCCACTGATCGGAGAGGTCGGCGCCGGCGAACGCGGCCACCACGCCCTCCGCCTCCCGTGCGGCGGTGAGGTCGACGCTCAGGATCCGCGCGTGCGCGTACGGGCTGCGGACGACTGCCATCCAGACCATGCCTGCGATCACGATGTCGTCGATGAAGCGGGCCTGGCCGGTCAGCAGCTCGGGATCCTCCTTGCGCGCAACCGGCGAGCCGACGTACGTCTGCTGCTCGGAAACCGCCATCACGCCACCGCCGCCGCGGCGCGGACTGCCTTGACGATGTTCTGGTAGCCGGTGCAGCGGCAGAGGTTGCCCTCGAGGCCGTGCCGGATCTCGTCCTCGCTCGGATCGGGGTTCTCCGCAAGCAGGCTGATTGCGGCCAGCACCATGCCTGGGGTGCAGTAGCCGCACTGGAGCCCGTGTTGCTCATGGAACGCCTGCTGCATCGGGTGCAGAGTGCCGTTGTCGGCGAGCCCCTCGATCGTCGTCAGCTCCGTTCCGTCGGCCTGGACGCCGAGCAGCGTGCAGGACTTGACCGACTCTCCGTTCAGGAGCACGGTGCACGCGCCGCACGACGAGGTGTCGCAGCCGACGTTCGTCCCGGTGAGCCCGAGGCGTTCGCGCAGCACGTAGACGAGGAGCTCGCGCGGCTCCAGGTCGAGCTCGTGGCGAACGCCGTTAACGGCAAGCGAGACTCGTCTCAAGGTGGCCTCCTCATCAGGTGCGATCGAGGTCGACCCTACGCCTCTAGCGGCGAGACTTCAACGCTCGATCCATCTGCCGCTTGGCGTCGCGGTCGGCGATCGTGCGGCGCTTGTCGCCCTTCTCCTTGCCGCGCGCGAGCGCGAGCTCGACCTTCACCTTGCCGTCCTTGAAGTAGAGGCGGGTCGGGACGATCGTCTGGCCCTTCTCCCGCACCTTCCCGGTCAGGGAGGCGATCTCACCCCGGTGCAGCAGCAGCTTGCGGTCGCGCCCGGGCTCGTGGTTCGCGATGTTGCCCTGGTCGTAGACGGCGATGTCGGCGCCGATCAGCCAGACCTCGTTGCCGCGGACGTCGGCGTAAGCCTGCGCGAGGGTGACGCGGCCGTCGCGAAGCGACTTCACCTCGGTGCCGGTCAGCACGACACCCGCCTCGAAGCGCTCCAGCAGCTCGTAGTCGTAGCGCGCGCGCCGGTTGTCCGCGATCAGCTTGGTTCCGGTCGGTTTTGCCATGCGGGCAAGTGTAGGTAGCTTGACCGCGTGGTCACCGCCCTCGCGTTTATCGCCGCAAGTTGGGGAATCGCGATGGCGGTCTCCCCGGTCCTGCAGATCCGAAAAATCGTCCAGCACCGCACCTCGCGCGGTGTCTCGCTCGGCTACATGACGGTGCTCTTCGTCGGCTTCCTGCTGTGGCTCTCGTACGGGATCGCGCTCGGGAACTGGGCGTTGATCGTGCCGAACGTCGTCGCCGCAGTCGTGATCACGGCGACGATGGCCGTGACGCTCCGCTACCGCCGCCCGTAGCAGCGCTCGCAGAGAGCGAACCAGGGCGCGCAGCTCTGGCCGCACGACTTGCAGCGGCCGACCGACGGTGAGCGCACCTCGGCCGCGAGCTTCGCGCTGACGCGCTCGGCCGCCGTGGTCTCGAGCTCGGCGGCGCGCTCGATCGTGACGCCGCCGACGTCCGTGTACTGGAGCGCGAACCAGCGCAGGATGCTGGCCGTCCGCGCGGCCTGCTCGGCATCCTCGAGCGAGGCATCGCGCAGGCGGTTGGCGTCGAGCAGCCAGGCGAGCACCGGGCGCGCGGCGCGGTCGCCGGCAACCGCGAGGGCAAGCGTCGCGAGCAGCTCGACGTTGTCCTCGTCGACCGGAGCGTTGACGAGCTTCCACGTCTGCTCGAGCGACAGGCTCCGGCCGCGCTCCTTGAGGCGGCGCTGGACGCCTTCGAGCCGGCCGAGCAGCGGCCCGATCGACTCGACCGAGAGCCAGCCTTCGGTCGCCCAGCGGCGCAGAGCGGCCGTGTGCCACGCGCGCAGGGAGGCCGCGAGCTGCTGCGTGCTCTCGACCGGCAGATCCTCCAGACGCGGGCGGATCCGCGCGGTGTCGACGACGCGATAGCCCATGTGCCCGCCCGGGAGCGGCACGGTCGGCGTCAGCGCGGACTCGATCAGGTCAGGGTCGGCGTTCGCCCAGACGATGCCGGTCAGGACCCCGACGTGGCCGCGCTCGACGAGCCCGAAGCGCCCCGCGCGGCCGGCGATCTGAGCGATCTCCCACGCGTGCAGGTCGCGCCGCTCCTCGCCGTCGAACTTCTGCGACTCCGCGAACAGGAGGGTCTCGCACGGAAGGTTGACGCCGTGCCCGAGGACGTCGGTGGCGCAGCAGACGTCAGCGTGCCCGCTCATGAAGCGCTCGATCTCGAGCCGGCGCGAGCCGAGGGGCATCGCGCCGTAGAGGACGGCGACGCGGCCGGGCTGCCGCCGGTTC
>JANMJY010000294.1:0-4890 GCA_031371615.1 Actinomycetes bacterium
CAAACGGCGCGCGGCGAGGATCGCAATTTTTGGGTCGCAATCCGCACACAAGAACGGATCAATCTGCGCATCAGTGAACCCTTGCCTGTCACCGGTCGTGGCGGAAACCGAGGCGATCTGCCCCATTACGGTACTCATATCTCTTGCCTCCACTTTGCTGGTGGAGAGTGGAAGTTTGGATCAACCCCGCTTCGATGCGGAGCTCGTCCAAGCTTCCACCCTCCCGGGTCGAGCTAACGCCCGAGGCTTACCGCCTCAGACCAAGCTCCTTGATGAGGGCCCGATAGCCCTCGACATCGTGCTTCTGCATGTAGGTCAGGAATCGCCGCCGCCGGCCGACGAGCTTCAAGAGCCCGCGCCGGGAGTAGTGATCCTTCTGGTGCGTGCGCAGGTGCTCGGTGAGGTCGTTGATCCGACGAGTGAGCATCGCGATCTGAACCTCGGGGGAGCCGGTGTCCGTCTCGTTCCGGCCGTGCTTCCCGATCAGCTCCTGCTTGACTTCCTTGGTCAGGGCCATGCGGCCTCCTTCTCTCGAGGTCTCCGGAGTCCCCGCGCGGCGTGAAGGAAGTCACGTCCGGCCGAGATCTCGGTCGCAGGCAGGGTAGCAACCCCCGATTCCCGCCGCCGAGGGGGTCAGCCGCGTTTGGCCGTCGTGCGGGCGAGGTACTGCTTGCCGGCTTTGATCTGGACGGTTCGGTTGAGGGTGATGTCGTAGAGCTCGACGATGCCTTCGCGGACGACGGTCAGCGATCCGTCGCAGCGGTCGACGGTCAGCCAGTTGGTGCCGCGGACGGTGGCGGCGCTGAAGCGGGATTTGGTCTGGAACTTGCCTGTTCCGGTGCCCCAGAGCGAGCGGACGGTCTTCTTGGGCGGATCGGCGCTGCGTGAGGAGGTGCTGCGGGATCTCGTCGTGCAGGTGGAGAAGTCGCCGCCGACGAGCGTCAGCACGGTGAACGCGGACGCGTCGCCGGTCTGGGTGACGAGGAAGCGGCCGCTGAAGAAGCTCGCCGCGCCGCTCGTCGTCGTCAAGGTGATCCGGCCGCCGCGGACATCGACGATGTCACCGGAGCGGATCTGGGCGTCCTGCTCGAGCGTGACGCCGTTCACGATCACCTGTCCCTTGACCTCGCCGACGAAGTTGCCGGGTGTCGGCGGCGGCGGCGGCTCGGCGAGATACTGGAGGCCTGTCGTGACCACCTGCGTCCGCCGCAGCGAGAAGTCGTAGACGCCGACCGTGCCCTGCTCGGAGAACGTCAACGATCCGACACAACGGTCCACTGTCAGCCAGGTCGTGCCGCGCACGGTCGCCGCGCTGTAGCGCGCCTTCGTCTCGAACTTCCCCGTCCCCTTGCCCCAGAGCCGGCGCACCGGCTTGTCGTCCGCACCGACCGCAGCCGTCTTCCGAGCACCACAGACACTGAAGTCTCCACCAACCAGCTCGAGCCGGGTGAACGCATTGGCCGAGCTCGGCTGCGTGATCTTGAACGCACCCTCGTAAAACTCGGCGCGGCCGCTGACGGTCACGATCTCGATCCGGCCGCGCGTGGCATCGACCACATCGCCTGACCTGAGCTCGATCACGCCAACGATCGGCCGGCCGTTGAACAAGACGACCCCCGAGACCACCTGACCATTGAACCTGCCGGGTTCCTCCGGCGGCGGGGCAGGCCGCGGTGGGGGCGGCGAAGGCGCAGGCTCGGAGGCTGGGGCCGTCGTCGTCGTGGTGGTCGTCGCCGTGGTGGTGGTCGTGGTCGTGGTTGTGGTCGTGGTGGTCGTCGGTGCATCGGCTGCGAAGGTCGCCGCCGCGGCCCGGTTGCTCGTCAGCACGACGGTGCACTGGTCATCGGCGACGTCGTCGCACCCGGTCCAGCCGGAGAACGTCGAGCCGGACGCGGCCGTAGCGGTGAGGACCACGCTCGTGCCGTCCGGATAGGCCCGCGTGCATTCTTCGCCGCAGGAGATCCCCGCTGGAGCGCTCATGACGGTGCCGTCTCCGGACCCGCTCTTCGTGACGGTCAGCGTCCAGGAGGAGCCGGCGAGCGCGCCCCAGTCCGGTTCGCGGTCGCTCGTCTCGACGGGGACGAGGCCGCTCGTCAGCGGTGTCGAGCTGCTGCCGTCGGGGTTGATCGTGTAGAGGAAGTCGCCACGTTGGAAGACCACCTTCGTGCCGTCGGGCGACCACGAGGGGTGGGCTTCGCGGGTCGCGCCGCTCGTAACCGGCGCCGGGGCCGATCCGTCCGCGTTCATGACATAGAGGTCGTCCTGATTCGACCCGACTGAGCTCTCGCGCTGCCAGACGATTCTCGTCCCGTCGGGAGACCAACTCGGCGCCACGTCGCCGATGCCGTCGCTCGTCGTCAGTCGCGTTTCCCCGCTCCCGTCGGCACTCATGACGTAGATCTCGGTCCTGAAGAGGAGCCCGTCGTCGCGGTTGGAAGCGAACACAATCTTGGTCCCGTCTGTCGACCAGTCCGGGTCGGAGTCCACGAAGCTCGTGAAGGGCGGCTGATCCGTGAGTTGGAGCTCGCCGGTCGCGTCGACGCCGATCGAAAAGATCTCGCCGTCTCTCGTGAACGCGATCCGGTTCCCGTCCGGGGACCAGGCGGGCTGCGACTCGAACGCCAGCGTCGTCGTCACATTCGCCGGCGCTGAGCCGTCGGCCTCCATGACCATGATGTCGCCGCTCCGCTCGAAGGCGATCCGGCGGCCGTCCGGCGACCAGACCGGCCCTGACTCCGCGACGCCGGGAGTGCTCGTCAACCGCGCCTGGTCGGTGCCGTCCGGCTCGATGCTGAAGACGTCGGCGTCCCCGCCCGTGGTCCTGTCGCTGACGTAGACGATCCTTCCGTTGATCGCCTCGCCGATCCTGGCGACGAAGGCCTCGGCCATGCCATTAGCCGTCGGGTCGGCGGCGCCGACCGTCGGGAACGACGGCTCGGTCGAGTCGGTGAAGCCGGCGAGGTACGCGTTGCCGGCGCTGTCGACCGCGAGGCCGTCCGGAAATTCCACGCCCGAGCCTCCGAAGAAGCCGGAGCGGTCGAGCACGCCGGCGGCGGTGAGCCGGACGAGGAAGGCGTCGTCGCTGCCGTTCTGAGTGAGGTCCGGTCCGCCGAGGACCGGGAACGTCGCCTCCGTCGACTGCGTGCGGCCCGACACGTACACCTTGCCCGCCGCGTCGAGCGCAACCCCGGCGCTGACCTCGAACGCGTCCCCGCCGATGAAGCCCGCGTACTCCAGCGACGCACCCGAGGGAACGACCTTGGCGATGAACGCGTCGTAGTTGCCGTTCGCGGTCAGGTCCGGCCCGACCGTCTCCGGGAATGTCGCCTCCGTCGAGATCGTTCCGCCGGCGATGTAGGCGCTACCCGTTCCGTCCACAGCGATGCCGCCGATGCCTTCGCCCCCCGACCCGCCGATGTAGCCGGCGTAGACGAGGCCCGTGCCGGCGGGGTTCACTTTGGCGACGAACGCATCGCCGCCGCCGTTGTACGTCAGATCCGGGCCGCCCGTCTCGGGGAACGTCGCCTGGGTCGAGTCCGTCCCGCCCGCCACGTAGGCCGCACCGGACGCGTCCAGCGCAATCGCGGCTGCAGCGTCGCTGCTGGCCCCGCCGATGAAACCGGAGTACTCGAGGGCGGCGCCGCTCGCCGAGACACGCGCGACGAACGCGTCGATGCCGCTTACGGTCACGTCGGGCCCGACGACGACGGGGAAGTCGCTCGACTGGGTCTGCCCGGCGAGATGGGCGCGACCCGAGGAGTCGACGGCGATCGCGAAACCACGGTCGGTGTTGTCGCCGCCGATGTAGCCGGCATAGTCGAGCGCCGTGCCGGCCGCGTTCACCTTGGCGACGAATGCGTCGTCGCCGCCCCCGTTCTTGGTCAGGTCAGGCCCGACGAGCACCGGGAAGTCCGCCTCTGTTGACTGCGTGGTTCCGGTGACATAGGCGTTGCCCGCAGCATCGACGGCGACTCCGTGCGCGTCGTCGGACAGGCCGCCGCCGATATAGCCGGCGTAGACGATCGCACCCGTGCGGTCAACCTTGGCGATGAAGACGTCCGACCCTCCGTTCGGACTGAGATCCGGCCCTGTCGCGTCCGGGAAGCTCGCAGCCGCGGACTCGGTCGTACCGACGACGTACGCGTTCCCGTCGCTGTCGATGGCGACGTCGCGGCCAGCATCGAACTCGCTGCCGCCGATGAAGCCGGAGTACAGGACCTGAACGGGATCGATTGTCAGCTGCCGCGTGCGGTCGTATCGGCCGAGCGCGAAACCGACCGTCGCGCCCTGCGTCCGGAAGCGCGCCGACACGATGCGTGCGCCTTGCCGCGCGGTCGGAGCGGCGTCGACGAGGGTCCGCGCGGGCGTTAGGATCCGCAACCGTCCGGCCGCGTCGACGGAAACACCGTCCGCGCCGCGGTAGCGCAGCCGGATCGCGGCCGGGTCGGCGCCGGGATGGAGGACGAGGTCGTACTTGAGCGTTCCGCGGGCTCCCTTGAAGACGACGTCGATCCCAGGCCACACGTTGCGGTACACGAGCTCCCCGTACGTTGGCAGGCCGGCCCGCCACTCCGATGGCCGTCCGTGGAAGAGGCTGACGACTCCCATCCGGCGCTCGCGGCCGATCGGGAGGACGGTGCGACCGCCGACGAAGTCCAGTGCCAGCACGTAGCGGCCACGCCTGTTCGGGAAGGCGTAGCGGACTCCGGTGCGCATGAAGTAGACGCTCGCCTCGGCACCCTGTGTAGAGAACGCCGCCCGGCGGTCGAGTTGGCCGCGGTTGGGGACGAATGAAAGCGCCGGCTCGATCAGCCGCGCGCCGGTCGCGTCCGGTGTGGCCGGAAGTAGGTCGCCGCCGTGCCTCGAGCCGCCGAGCACGACGAATAACGC
>JANMJY010000006.1:0-2231 GCA_031371615.1 Actinomycetes bacterium
GATCAGCTCGAGCGCGCGGGCGACCGAACAGTTGTCTCGATCCCAGTCGGCGAGGCTCATACCCACAGGGTACAGGGATGAGTTGCATTTTGCAACGCACTCCGCTAGAGTCAGTAGCGAAGTGCTACCGACTGGAGGAGCGATGACCCGTTCGCGCACGATCACCTGGAACGACCCGCTCGAGAGCGCCGCGTACGGTCACGGCCTGACCGGGCTCGAGTTCCTACACCGCCAGACCTCCGGCCTCATCCCAGCCGCTCCCGTCGCCGACCTGATCGGCCTGCGTGGGACGTACGTGATGCCCGGCCGGGTCGCGTTCGAGTACGAGCCGCGGGAGGAGCACTACAGCTCGCTCGGCGCCGTCCACGGGGGCATCGTCACCGCAGTGCTCGACGCGGCCATGTGCGCCGCCATGCAGTCGGTGCTCGACGCCGACGTCGGGATCGCGACCACTGACCTCCGGACGACGTTCGTCAGGCCGGTCACCCTCAACACGGATCTCTTCCGCGTGGAAGGCACGGTCGTCCACGCGGGCTCGCGGATCGTGTCTGCGGAGGCGAAGCTCGTCGACCGAGCCGGCGCTCTGTATGCGACTGCTTCCTCGTCGGCCCTCGTGCTGGCGGCAGAGCACAAGCCCTCGCTCGCTGCATAGAGTCGAGTGATGACCGACGGCACAGTCGATCCAACCGCGATCGGGGCGCGCGGGCTCGAGCTCGCGGGCATGGAGTACATCAACGCGATCTTCGGCGGCCAGCTGCCGCCGCCGCCGATCGCCGAGCTGATGGGCTTTCGCGGCGTGGAGGCCGAGCCCGGGCGTGCGGTCTTCGAGATGGAGCCGGGCCCGGAGCACTACAACCCGATCGGCTCCGTGCACGGCGGTGTCGCCATGACGCTGCTCGACTCGGCGATGGGGTGCGCCGTGCACACGACACTCGAGGCCGGGGTGCGCTACACGACGCTCGAGGTGAAGACGAACTTCGTTCGCCCGATCACGGCGGACACCGGGCTGATCCGCTGCGAGGGCAGCGTCCTGCACAAGGGGTCGCGGATCGTCACCGCCGAGGGGAAGGTCACGGACGCTGCCGGCCGGCTGCTGGCGCACGGGACGACCACTTGCTTGATCATGTAGCGCGATGAGCTTCACGACCCGCCCCGAGCTGCGCGGCACGTTCGGGATGGTCGCCTCGACGCACTGGCTCGCCTCGGCCGCCGGGATGGCGGTGCTCGAGCGCGGCGGCAACGCATTCGACGCGGCGGTCGCGACCGGATTCACGCTCCAGGTCGTCGAGCCTCACCTGAACGGCCCGGGCGGCGAGGTGCCCGCGCTGCTCTGGCCCGTTTCACACGGGGAGCCGATCGCGCTCTGCGGCCAGGGCGTCACGCCTGCAGCCGCGACGATCGAGGCCTACCGCGAGCTCGGGCACGAGCTCGTGCCGGGCACCGGCGTACTCGCGGCCTGCGTCCCGGGCGCCTTCGGCGGCTGGCTCCTCTTGCTGGAGCAGTTCGGCACCTGGCGGCTCGAGGACGTGCTCGCGTACGCGATCGGCTACGCGGAGAATGGCTTCCCGTTCGTGGCCGGGATCCGGGCCACGATCGACCGCACCGAGGAGCTCCTGCGCTCGTGGCCGGCCTCGGCCGAGCTCTACCTGCCCGCGCCGGAGGTCGGCACGCTCTTCCGCAACCCCGCGCTTGCGGCGACCTACGAGCGGATCCTCGACGAGGCTCGCGGCGGCTCGCGGGAGGAGGAGATCGAGAAGGCCAGGCGCGCGTACTACGAGGGCTTCGTCGCCGAGGAGGTCGACCGCTTCGTCGCCGACGAGGGGGGTCTTCTGACCGGCGACGACATGGCGCGCTGGCGTGCCTCGCTCGAGCCCGTCGCCTCGCTCGAGTACCGGGGCCTGACCGTCTGCAAGACGCTGCCCTGGGCCGCTGGGCCGGTGGGCTTGCAGCAGCTTGCGCTCCTCGACGGCTTCGATCTCGCCGAGCTCTCGCCGGCCGAGCTCGTCCACGTCGTCACCGAGTGCGCGAAGCGCGCCTTCGCCGACCGCGACGCACTCTACGGCGACACCGAGGTGCCGCTGGAGACGCTCCTCTCGAAGGCCTACAACGACGAGCGCCGCGCTCTCATCGGCGAGGATGCGTCGTCCGACTACACGCCGGGGATGGGCCGGCTGCCGAGCGTCGTCGGCGCTGCTCCGGTCACTCCCGGCGCAGGCGAGCCGACGCGCGGC
>JANMJY010000048.1:0-6378 GCA_031371615.1 Actinomycetes bacterium
TCGGCAGCGTCATTCGGCTCGCGAACCCCTTCTTCCAGCTCGAGAGCCTCTACCGCTTCACGGCGAAGTTCTCCCCCGGCTGGGAGCCCCGCTACCTCCTCTACGAGGGACGCTTCGGGATGCCACGGGTCGGGCTCGCGACGCTGCGAATCGAGGGCCAGCTGCCCAAGCCGCGCCTGGCCCGACGGGGTGCCAGAGCGTCCGGCGAGAGGCGCACGGCTGCACCTCCCGCCGGCTCGGCCCCGTCGTCTCTGCTCTAGAGATTCCCGATCATCGACCGCGCTGCGGTCGGCGGGCGGCGCAAGTCAACGTCGACGGCGACCGGCGCTCTACCATCCCGCCATGGGGGAGTTGCAGCCGGGCGTGTGGCACCGGAAGGCGTCGGCGCTGTCCTGACCGAGCCGCTCTCGATCAGTCGCGCCGTCGCCAGGCGCTTCCTGGCTATCCGCCACTACCTCGCTCCACCGCGGTCGCTACCCGCGGCGCCGGCCAGCGTGATGACGGTGATGGAGCGGCTCGCCTCGTTCCAGTTCGACCCGCTCGAGGTCGCCGGTCGCAACCACGATCTCCTCCTGCTCGCCCGGATCGACGGCTACCGGCGAGAGTGGACCGATCAGCTCCTGTACGAGGAGCGGACGCTCTTCGAGGCCTACAACAAGGGTCTCTCGATCCTGCCGTCGGCGGAGCTGCCCTACCACCGGATCACCTGGGACCGGTCGCGGGCGCGCCACGAGGGCGGGGCGTTCCAGGAGCACGCGCCGCTCGTCGAGGAGCTGCTCGAGCGGATCCGGGCGGACGGGCCACTCTCGCCGGGCGACGTCGGCCCGCGCGAGGCGATCGACTGGTACTGGCGGCCGACGAACCAGGTCCGGGCGATCCTCGAGGCGCTCGCAGAGGCCGGCATCCTCGGCCTCGCCAGGCGCGACGGCAACCGCCGCATCTACGACCTCGCCGAGCGGCTCTTCCCGGAGGAGTTGCTCGCCGAGCGGCCCCAGCCGCGCGACGCGTTCCGGCACAAGCTGCTGTCGCGCTACCGCGGGCACGGGCTGCTCGGCACGAGCGGCTCGGCGGAGCTGTGGCTCGGGACCTCGCCGAGGCTGAGAGCGACCCTCGGTCTCGAGGGTGGCGTGTCGTTCGGGGCGGTCGGGCGGCGCGAGCTCCTGGCCGAGCTCGTCGAGTCGCGTGACCTGCTGCCCGTCGAGGTCGATGGGATCCGCGGCCACCGGTTCATCGTGAACGGTGAGCAGTCGATGCTGAAAGCGGCGGAGGCCGAGGTTGCCGGCGGCGCCGATCCCGGCGGAGCCGGTCCCGGTGTCGCGTTCCTCGCGCCGCTCGACCCGCTCGTCTGGGATCGTGATTTCCTGCGCCGCTGCTACGACTTCGACTACGTCTGGGAGGTCTACGTCCCCGCCGCGAAGCGCCGCTGGGGCTACTACGTCCTGCCGATCCTCTTCGGCGATCAGCTCGTCGGCCGGATCGAGCCGCGGATCGACCGTCGGTCGGACACCTTGAGGATCCTCGGTGCGTGGTGGGAGGACGGCTTCGACCCCCTGACGGACGAGCGCTTCCTGCCGGCCCTCGCCGCGGCGCTCGATGCCCACCGACAGTTCGGCGGGGTCCGCCGCGTGAGCTTCCCGCGGACGGCCCGCCTGCGGCCGGTGGTCGGTGCGCTGCGGCCGCTGCTGTAACGGGAGCGACGGGACTCGAATCTGCGACCTCCGGCGTGACAGGCACGTTCCACGAATGCGACGATTCGCGACGATGGGCCGGCGGTCGCGGAAACAACGGTACGCTGCATCGGCGCGGGCGGAGGCGCATCGAAGAATACGTCCAGCGTCACCCCCGAAGCCGGGTTAAGCGGAAGCTCATGGTTGCACCATCTCGAACATCGTTGCTGGCGGCCGCGGGCGGGCTCGCCGGAGCCGGCGCGGCCGCATACGGACTGCTGGTCCGCGGCCGGCTGACGATCGACCTCGGCGTCGGCAGGTCGCTGCGACCGCTCGGCCCGCTGACACTACGGATCGACGCGCCGCGCGAGGTCGTGTTCGACGTGATCTCGGCGCCGTACCTCGGCCGGACGCCGCGCGCGCTCGAGCTGAAGCTGCGCGTCCTCGAGCGCGGCGCCGACCTGGTGCTCGCCGAGCACTTCACGCAGCAACGCCGTTTCGTGACGACGACGCTCGAGACGGTCCGCTTCGAGCGCCCGAGTCAGGTCGATTTTCGGCTCGTGCGGGGGCCGGTGCCCCACGTGGTCGAGCGGTTCGAGCTTGCCGAGACCGAGCGGGGAACGGAGCTCCACTACAGCGGCGAGCTGGGCACCGACCTGTGGGCGCTGGGCCGCTGGTGGGGAGCTCTGGTCGCCGGCAAGTGGGAGGCAGCGGTGCGCGATTCGCTCGACGTCGTGAAGACCGAAACGGAGCGGCGAGCGGCCCGCTGAAAGCGTCGGTCGCGTCCGACGCTCCCCGGCGCGGCCTCGGTTGCTCAGCCCTGCGCGAGGCTGTCGCCCCTCGTCGTCGAGTTCGAGTTCGGCAAGAACGGCCGGCGCGTGATCAGCCGCGTCAAGCGCGTCTCGCGCGCTCGGCCACGCTGCCCGCGCGGCGAGGCTCTGGCAGGGCAACCAAGCCCCGCCTGCGGAGACGGAGCTTGATGGCCCTTGGACAGGACGATTGGACGGGGCCGTCAGGCGGCTATGGGTAGCTCACCACGGTGACTGGGACATCCGGGTTGGCGATGGTCGACGACCCGCCGGTGCCGTTGATCACGTTCAGGATGCCGCCCTTCCCGGCACTGGCATCGAGGAAGATCGTGAGCAGATCGTGGAGGCTCGATGCCGGGAGGGTGACGGGAACCTCGAACGCGTTCGCGGCGAAGATTTCCACGCCCTGGTTGAAGAAGCTGTAGCTGCCCATCCCGTAGCCGCTGAAGCTGGTCACAGGATCGGCGACCTTGAAGGCCGCCCAGCCCATGACCCCGGGAGCCTCCATCCACGCTGCCTGGCTGGGCGGGTCGTACGGCATCTCGTTCTGGAAGAAGACGACCTGTCCGCCGTTCCCGTTCCAGATCACCTCGTAGCGCTGGTAGTGCTCGACGAAGAGGCCCGTCGCGATCACGTTGTCGCCGTTCACGATCAGCCCGGTGTCGGCCGTGTTGCTCGTCCAGCCGACCCCGTTGCCGTGGTCGGCGCGCCACGCCCAGGTGTCGTCGAGGATCGCGTTGTCGCTGTTCACGACCAGGCTGACCGTCGCCTTGCCAAGGTGCGCGCCGCCGATGCGGAAGAAGACGTCGTGGAGCGCCGTCGGGTCGTTCGGGTCGCTCCAGCCTGCGTGGCTCTGGCCCTGGCCGGTGTTCGCGTGAGCGGAGCCGACCTGGAGCAGGACGGGCGAGTTGACCGGGCCCGCGTCGAAGATCAGCCCGGAGATCTCGACGCCGGGCACGTCGGCGACGGTCATCGCGACGACGCCGTTCATCGCCTCCAGCGTCGCCATCCCGAGCCCGAGCACGATCGTGTCGGCGCGCTTCACTTTGATCGTCTTGTCGATCTCGTACCCGCCCGGTGTGAAGATCAGGTTCTTCCCCTTCGAGAGCGCGTTGTTGATCGCCTGGACGCTGTCGCTCGGCCGCGCGATGAAGAAGTCGTCGATCGGGAGCGAGCGGCCGGGCGTCTGGCCGCCCGCCCACGTCGTGCCCGAGGAGTTGGACTGGACGGCCGGGACGTAGACGTTGAAGCGGCCGTTCGAGTCCGCGTAGAGGAACGGCTTCTCGCGCGACGCGGGGTTCGTGTCGAGCGTCGTGTAGGGCGGGTTCGGGAAGGCCTGCGCCGGGGCGCCCTGGACCCCCGCGAAGACCTGGTTCCAGATGGCGTTCGTCCAGAGGTCGACACTGCTGTTGCGGACCAGGTACTGCTGCTGCGAGCCGTTGACGACGACGCTGCCGGAGAACTGCGAGTCGGCGATGAAGCCGCCGCTGGCGTAGGACGGGCCCGAGCAGTAGTCCATCAGCGTCGCGAACCCGTTGACGTGGACCCGCCGCATCGGCGAGGCCTGCGAGGCGGCCCAGAACTCGCCGAACTGGCAGCCCCCCTTCCCCGCGACGTTGATAGTCAGGTTTGACATCGAGCGCCAGAAGTTGTTCAGCGCGGTGCAGAAGCCGCCGTCGCACTGGTTGTAGACGTCGATCGTGCCGTTCACGGTGACGTCGCCCGGCGAGGCGCCGAGGCCGGCCACCTCGGTGTAGTAGCCGACCTGGAAGTTGAGAGGATCGGAGGGAGTTCCGTAGGTGCCAGGCATGAAGAGCAGTGCGTAGCGCTGCGTCCCGAACTGGTTCGAGACCTGCTGGGCGGCGATCGCGTCGACGACCGTCTTGATCTCGCTCGTGGACATGCTCGGATCGAAGATCCTCACGTTCGGACCGAAGTTCGGGACAGCAGCAGCCGTCCTCACGGCGTGGGGCGAAGCGGCCGCGGCACCACTGATCGCGAGCGCGCCTGCCACCAGGGCGACCGCGACGACCAGCGGGCGGACGAGCCGGGCCATGCGCCCCTGCGCCGGGCGCCTCACGGAGTGTCCGTCTGAGTGTGAAGCCATTTGGAGACCTCTTTCCTCTTTCCTCGAGAAGGGATCGGCAGGTGGCCACGGGCCCTCGGACGGGACCGATCGGCGCGACGATCTTGACACACGAGCGAAGCATGGAGGCGGCGGGAATTGAACCCGCGTCTGGTTCCTGCCGAGACAGGGCCTTTCAGTAAAGCGTTTGGGCCACGGGATTGGGCGCGAATATTCTGACGCTCCACGGAGGGTGCTCTGGGTCATGCTCACGAAGCGCAGCTCAAGAGCAAGCCGCCTGATATTCACTCGTGATGCTCTTCGTCCTCGTCAGGCAGTTGCGCCGCCGGCATGGACAACCGTCGTTCGGCGGGTCGCTTCGGCTGCCGGCGTTCTTGGCGGTGTTGGGCCCGGGGCTTCTTGCCGGTCTTTCCGATGACGACCCTGCCGGGATCACGACCTATTCGATCGTCGGTGCCCGCTACGGCTACGAACTGCTGTGGGTGTTGCTTCTCTCGGTGGCGGCACTTGTGGTCTTCCACGAGCTCGGCGCGCGGCTTGGGCTTGTTACCGGCCAGGGACTGGTGGCGCTCGTCCGCGCCTCGTACGGCCAGAGGGCCGCGCTACTCGTCACCGGAACCCTCGTCGTCGCGAACGCGGGCACGACGTGTGCGGAGTTCGCCGGGGTCGCCGTCGGCCTCGATCTCGCAGGTGTCAGCCGGTATGCATCGGTGCCTACGGCCGCAGCCTTGGTCGGCTTCGTCGTCCTGCGCGGCAGCTTCCACCGCATCGAGCACGTGCTCCTGCTCCTGACGACGACATTCGTTGCCTATGTTGCCGCCGCATTCCTTGCCCATCCAGACTGGGGCGCCACCGGGCGCGGGCTCGTCGTCCCTCAGATGCCGGTCAGCCGCGATGCATTGATCGTCGCCACCGGCGTTGTCGGCACCACGCTCGCACCGTGGGGGTTAGCGTTCATCCAGTCCTACGCTGCCGACAAGCGCCTGACGAGCGCCGACCTGCGAACTGAGCGAGTCGATGTCTTTGCCGGAGCGATTCTCACCGGCATCATCGGCGTCTTCGTCGTCATCGCGTGTGCGGCAACGCTGCATAAAAGCGGACATCGCGACATCCAGGACGCGCGTGACGCTGCCCTCGCGCTCGAGCCCTTGGCCGGACATCTGGCGGCAGCATTATTCGGCTTCGGACTCGTGGGCGCGGCGTTGCTGGCGGCCGCGCTCGTGCCGCTCTCGACTGCCTACTCGGTTTCGGAAGCGTTTGGTCGCGAGTGCAAACTCGACGACTCGTTCAGGGAAGCACCGTTCTTCTACGGTGCCTACTTCGGCATCCTCGGCTTCGGCGCCGCCTTCGTCCTGATCCCCGGCGTACCGCTCGTATCGATCCTCTTCCTGACCCAGGTGCTCAACGCAATACTGCTGCTGCCGCTGTTGCTGGCGATGAGGAGCCTTGCCCGCAACCGTGAGCTGATGGGGCCCTCGGCAAACGGCCGCCGCGGAGACCTGCTCGCCCTCAGCGCCCTTGCGATCGTCGCCCTCTCGATCGTCGCCCTCGGCGTCGCGGTGTTCGCATAGACGCCAGCCACCTGCGGCGAGGCGGCGCCGTTCTGGGCCGAAGGTTGATCGCGTAGTTCTCCACAAGCGGAATCGTCGGCGACCCCGATGGTCCGACGGCGGGCGCTGAGCACACTCAAGGCTGGAGGCACGACCCGAGCTCGATCGGACATCCGCGTCAGGTGTGAGAGAGAACCAACGATGAGCACCCAGATGATCCCAACAAGCGGCCAAGTACGAGTGGTCGCTCTCGCCGCGGGCGCGGC
>JANMJY010000144.1:0-3840 GCA_031371615.1 Actinomycetes bacterium
TCGTGCGTCCGCGGCAGGTTCTCGCAGTTCGTGCCTTCCTCCTCGAAGAGGTACGGCACTGCGTCGAGCCGGAAGCCGTCGAGGCCGAGGTCGAGCCAGAAGCGCAGCACCTCCAGCATCGCGTCCTGCACGGCGGGGCTCTCGTAGTTGAGGTCCGGCTGGTGGCTGAAGAAGCGGTGCCAGTAGTACTGGCCGCGAACCGGGTCGTGCGTCCAGTTCGAAGTCTCGGTGTCGACGAAGATGACCCGCGCGTCGCTGTACGGCTCGTCGCTGTCCGACCAGACGTACCAGTCCGCCTTGGGGCCGTGCGGATCGGACCGGGACTCCTGGAACCACGAATGCTCCGACGAGGTGTGGTTCATGATGAGGTCGACGATGACCCGGATCCCATGCTCGTGCGCCGCGGCGACGAACGTGCGGAAGTCCTCGACCGTGCCGTAGTCGGGATTGATCCCGTAGAAGTCCGCGATGTCGTAGCCGCTGTCACGGAGCGGCGAGGGGTAGAACGGCAGTAGCCAGATGCAGTCGATGCCCAGCCACTGCAGGTAGTCGAGCTTCTGCTGGAGGCCGCGGAAGTCGCCCGAGCCGTCGTCGTTCCCGTCGAAGAACGCGCGCGTGTGGATCTCGTAGAAGACGGCGGTCTTGAACCACAGCGGATTGCTTTCGAACCAGTGGCCGGGCTCGCTCATGCTCCGACCTTGAGCAGGTGGGCGCCGCCCGGTGCGAGGCCGACATAGTTGCGGCCGACCCGCCAGCGGTACTTCTCACCCGTCAGCAGGTCGAGCACCGGGAACTCCTCGGGCAGGCCGACCCCGGGCGGCACGACGACGACGTCCTCGCGCGGGAGCCGCGGATCGAGGTTGACGGCGACTGCGATCTCGGTGCCCTTGAGGTACGCGAAGACGTGCTCGCCGTGCGTGTCGAGCAGCTGCAGGTTCTCGAAGCGCTGCAGCGCGGGCTCGGTGCGGCGGATCTTGTTCAGCTGACGCACGAGCGGGAGCAGCGGCCCGTCGAGAGCACGCTGCTTGACCTCGTACTTCTCCGAGTCGAGGTACTCCTCGCTCCCCACCGTCACGGGCACGTTCTCGAACTGCTCGTAGCCCGAGTAGATGCCGTACGAGGGCGAGAGCGTGGCGGCCAGCACCAACCGTGACTCGAAGGCCGGCGGGCCGCCCAGCTGCAGGTACTCGTGCAGGATGTCCGGCGTGTTGACGAAGAAGTTGGGCCGGTAGAAGTCCGCCCAGCCGAGGAGAAGCTCGAGGAGCTCCTGCAGCTCGGCCTTCGTGTTCTTCCACGTGAAGTAGGTGTACGACTGGCTGAAGCCGACCTTCGCGAGCGTGGTCATCATCGCCGGGCGCGTGAAGGCCTCGGCGAAGAAGAGCGCGTCGGGGAACTCCGCGCGCACCTCCCCGATCAGCCACTCCCAGAACGGCACCGACTTCGTGTGGGGATTGTCGACGCGGAAAGCGCGCACGCCCCGACGGCACCAGTGCAGGACGACGTCGCGGAGAGCGTCCCAGAGCCCGCGCCAGTCCTCCGAGTCGAAGTTGACGTTGTAGATGTCCTGGTAGCGCTTGGGCGGGTTCTCGGCGTACTTGAGCGTCCCGTCCGGCCGCCGGTTGAACCACTCCGGATGCTGCCCGAGCCACGGGTGGTCGGGCGAGCACTGGATCGCGAAGTCGAGCGCGATCTCGATGCCGTGCTTGCGCGCAGCTGCGACGAGCTGGTCGAACTCCTGCTCCGTGCCGAGCTCGGAATGGATCGCGTCGTGCCCACCCTCGGGGCCGCCGATCGCCCACGGGCTTCCCGGATCGCCCTTGGCCGCGGTCGGCGCGTCGTTGCGGCCCTTCCGGTTCGTCGTGCCGATCGGGTGGATCGGCGGCAGGTAGAGGACGTCGAAGCCCAGCTCCGCGAGCTTCGGCATCACCTTCTCGACGCCCTTGAACCCACCCCAGGAGCGCGGGAAGAGCTCGTACCAGGCACCGCAGCGCGCCTGCTCGCGCTCGACGTCGGCCTCGAGCGTGCCCGATGCAGCCTTCCCGTACCGGTCCTTGGCGCCGAGCCCGGCTGCAGCTGCGCGCCACTTCTCGAGCTTGCCCGGCCCGAAGAGCAGCTCCGCCTCGGCCAGCTCACCGGCGAGATCGGCCTGGCCCCCCGTCAGCTTGCGGTCGAGCTCGTCGAGCATCGTCGCGTAGCGATCGACCCACGCCTCGACTTGGTATTGCCAGCGACCCAGCTCCATGGGCTCGAAGCTGCCCCGCCAGCGATCGTTCCCGATCGGCTCGAGCGGTCCCTCCGACCACTTCCGCGAGCCCGCGGGCCGGTAGCGGACGACGGCCCGCAAGATGTCGTGCCCATCCTTGAAGATGCTCGCGGCGAGCTCGACAGGATCGCCCTGCGTCACCTTGACGGGATAGCGTCCGCAATCGACCTGAGGCCGGACGTCCTGGATCTGGATGCGGGCGGGGAGTTGTCTGGTGGAGGGCGGAGGCACGTTTCCGAGTCGTATCAGCGAGAGGCGGTTCGTAAACAGATGAAGCTTCGACGATCGAGCGGGATCGTGCTGCACCCGACCTCTCTCCCCGGCGGGAGGCTCGACGCCGACGCGTACGCATTCGTCGACTGGCTCGAGGCTGCGAAGCAGAGCTGGTGGCAGGTGCTGCCGCTGGGACCGCCGGACGACGTCGGCTCCCCGTACGCGTCCTCCTCCGCGTTCGCCGCCTGGAGCGGCTTCCTCGCCGAGCCCGACGCGCCGGTCTCCGCACGCGAGCTTGCCGTGTTCCGAAAGGCGAACGGCTACTGGATCGAGGACTGGGAGCGCGCCGGCGGGAGCGGCGCAGACCAGATCCGGTTCGCGCGCGAATGGGCGGCGCTGCGGGAGTACGCACGCGAACGGGGCGTCGGGCTGATCGGGGACGTCCCGATCTATCCCGCCCACGGCAGCGTCGACCACCTCGCGCACTCGGAGCTCTTCCTCGACGGGCTCGTCGCCGGCGCTCCTCCGGATCCGCTGGGCCCGCTCGGGCAGCACTGGGGCAATCCACTGTTCGACTGGGATGCGGTCGCAACGGACGGCTACCGCTGGTGGATCGAGCGGCTGCGGCGGACGCTCGCCCTCTTCGACCTCACCCGGATCGACCACTTCCGTGGCTTCGCCGACTTCTGGGCGATCCCCGAGGGCGAGACCGACGCGCGCACGGGCCACTGGCTGCCGGGACCCCGGGAGGCGCTGTTCCGTGCAGCCGAAGCCGAGCTCGGCCCGTTGCCCGTGATCGCCGAGGATCTCGGGTTGATCACGCCGGACGTCGAGGAGCTCCGCGACGCGCTCGACTTCCCAGGGATGGTGGTGCTGCTCTGGGCGATCCGGACGAGCGAGCATCCGGACAGCCCGCACCGGTTCGAGAACCACCGCGAGCACCAAGTGATCTACACGACCACCCACGACACCGACACGCTCAAGGGTCACTTTCCCGATCGGGAGCCGTGGCAGCTGATCGAGCTCGCCCTCTCCTCCCGTGCCGCGCTTTGCATGATCCCGGCGCAGGACGTGCTCGGCCTCGGCGGCGAGGGCCGGATGAACACCCCCGGGGAGCCGCTCGGCAACTGGGCCTGGCAGCTCGAGCCGAGGCAGCTGACGGGCGAGCTCGCGGAGCGCCTGCGCGCCGCCACCGCGGCGGCGCGCCGCTAGGGCTCGACCGGCAACGCGCTCGCGACGGCACGCTGGCCGCTGCGTTCGTAGATCACGTCGACGACGTCGTTCTGCCGGTAGGTGCCGGCGGCGCCGAAGAGGATGGACGCCCAGCGCCAGAAGCCGAGCTTCCCCTCCTGGCGCAGCTCGCG
>JANMJY010000165.1:0-8048 GCA_031371615.1 Actinomycetes bacterium
CCGCGCGCCACGGCGAGCAGCTGCTCGGCTTCGGGGGCGCCGCGCTCGAGCGTGACCATCGAGCCGTCGTCGTAGTAGAGATGGACCCGCTCGCGGCTCCCGCCGCGTCGGCGGGAGAGGTAGAGGATCGGCCCGCCGACGAAGAGCAGGAGCACGAGGAGCCTACGCATCGGACTTGGGCTTCGTCGCGCGCCGCTTGCGCGCCGGCTTCGGCTTCGACGCCGGTCGAGCGAGCGAGTGCAGGCAGGTCTTGAGGTCGTAGAAGACGAGCCCGGACGTCGGCGCGGGACTCGTCGTCGCCACGATGCTCCTGCCCTCTTCGCGGGCGACGAAGACGCTCCCTTCCCGCAGCGCCGCCTCGAGCTGGGTGAGCGCCCGTCCGTCGGAGTTGAAGCGCGCGTCGGCCCCACCGAGCAGGTCGAGCGCTGCTTTCGCGATCCGCGCGCTGTGCTCGGCATCGTCGAGCGTCGAGGCCACGACCTCGCCCGCGTCGTCGATGACCAGAGCCGCCTCGACCTGCGAGGAGATCTCGGTCAGATCGGCGAGGGCGGCGGCGGCATCCATCGAAGAGAAGCTAACAGAGCCCCATACTGCTGCTGTGCGCCGACCATTCGCCCAGCCGATCGCGAAGTTCTACGCTGACCGCGGCCCCCATCTGGCCGCCATGATCGCCTACTTCGGGTTGCTCTCCTCGGTCTCGCTGATCTTTCTCGCGCTGGCGCTGCTCGGCTTCACCGGACGCGCCGAGGAGTCGAGCTACCTCGTCCGCGAGCTCCAGCACCTCTTCCCGTCGCAGTCGATCAACGACATCGTTCGAGTCGTCGACACCATCACCTCGAATGCGACGACGCTCGGGATCATCGGCGGCGCAGCCCTCGTCTGGACGTCGCTCTCGCTCTTCAGCGTGCTCGAGTCGGCGTTCAACATCGTCTACGGACGCCCGAACCGCTCGTTCCTGCGCGGCAAGTTCCTGGCGACGCTGTTCATGGCCGGCTCCATGGTCGTGCTCTTCGTCGCACTCGTCCTCGGTTCGGTCGGCTACGACATCCTCAAGCGGTTCGCCCCGAGCCTCGTCGCGAACGACGTGGTCGGCTACGGCGCCTCGGTCTTCGTCTCGACGGCAGCGGTGTTCCTCTTCCTCGTCGTCGCGTACGAGCGGCTCACCAACGCCAACCTGTCCTTGCGAGAGGTCTGGTCGGGCGCGCTCATCGGCGCGGTCCTGCTGCAGGGGTCGTTCCAGGTGCTGCCGCTGTTCGTCCGGTTCTCGACCGAGGTCGTCGCCGTGCAGGCACTCGGAGCGACGGCCCTCCTGCTCGTGTGGCTCTACGTAATGGCGAACGCGATCGTCTTCGGCGCCGAAGTGAACTGGTGGTACGCCCAGGGCGACAAGGAGGACGTCGCCGGCCTCGCCTAGCCGCCGAGATCGAACGCCGCGCGGGCGCGGTGGGAGTGCTCCCGCTTCCAGGCGTCTCCCAGCTCGGCCACGGTGCGCTCCTCCCCGTCCGGGACGAAGATCGGGTCGTAGCCGAAGCCTTCCGCGCCGCGGCGCTCGGCCGTGATCGCGCCTTCGAGGATGCCGCTTCCCCGCCGTTCTTCCCCTTCCGGACCGAGCGCGACGAGCTCGCACACGTACCGGGCGCTCCGCTCTGCGACGCCGTCCAGCTCCACCAGCAGCTGCGCGACCCCGTCCTCGGCCCAGCGCGCCGAGGCAATCCCCGGCGCTCCGCCGAGCGCGGCCACCTCAATCCCGGAGTCCTCCCCGAGTACCCACACGCCTGGCTCTCCGACCCGGCGGCCGAACTCCGCCTTCGCCCGCGCGTTCTCGTAGTAACTCTCGCCCCCTTCGTCCGGGAACGGCTCCGCGGGCTCGAGCAGCTCCAGCTCCCAGTCCGGGAGCGCCGCGCGGAGCTCCTCGAGCTTGTGCGCGTTCCCGGAGGCGAGCCGGGCCTTCAGGGACGCCACTGCACGCGCTCGACGTCGTCGAGCTCGTTGACCTTCTCCGCAACACGCGCCGACTCCGAACGGCGCGACGCCCACAGCCTGACGTCGATCGCCCGTTCCTCCCCGAACTCGACGTGGCTGATGCGACCGCCGAGCTCCTCGATGGCATCGAGCACACGCGTAGCCTGCCCCTCCGGAGTGAGCTGGATCCCGAGCTCGGCCTCGCTCGGCCGGACTCGAGCGACGAAACGCGTCGAGATCAGCTTGAGCGGCCCGAGTGAGACGAGGACGAGGATCGAGGCGCCGATCGCGACCTCGTAATAGCCCGTGGCGGTGGCCATCCCGATCGCGGCGACGACCCAGAGCGTGGCCGCCGTTGTCAGCCCGCGGACGGAGACCCCGCGGACGATGATCGCGCCGGCGCCGAGGAAGCCGATCCCGGTCACGATCTGCGCCGCGATCCTGGTCGGGTCGTAGACGACGCCGGAGGTGTTCGAGAACGTCCAGTCCGTCCAGCCGTAGGCGGAGACGAGCGTGAACACGCAGGCGCCGAGCGAGACGATCAGGTGCGTGCGGAAGCCAGCCTCGTGGTCGCGCAGCTCGCGCTCGAATCCGATCGCGCCGCCGAGCGCGGCGGCGAGCAGCAGCCGCAGGAGCGCCTCGGTGGTCGAGAGGTCAGGCACGCTCGGCCGCGATCGCATCGTTCTGCGCGACCATGATCTCCTCGATCCCCCCCGCGGCGAGGTCGAGGAGGTCGTCGAGGAGCTCGCGCGAGAAGGGATCGCGCTCCGCCGTCGCCTGCACCTCGACGAGCCGGCCGTCGGCGGTCATGACCACGTTCATGTCGGTCTCGGCGGTCGAGTCCTCGGAGTAGTCGAGGTCGAGCAGGGCCTCACCCTCGACGACGCCGACCGAGACGGCGGCGACCTGGCCGGTGAGCGCCTTCGAGAGGCCGAAGCGGTCGAGCGCGCGGCTGGCGGCGACGTAAGCGCCCGAGATTGCCGCACAACGGGTGCCCCCGTCCGCCTGAAGAACGTCGCAGTCGAGCCAGAGCGTGCGCTCGCCGAGCGCGTTGAAGTCGCAGACGGAGCGGAGCGCGCGGCCGATCAGACGCTGGATCTCGATCGTGCGCCCGCCCTGCTTGCCCTTTGCCGCCTCGCGCTCGACCCGTTCCCCGGTGGAGGCCGGCAGGAGCGAGTACTCGGCGGTCATCCAGCCGCGGCCGGAGCGCTGGAGCCAGCGTGGGACGCGTTCCTCCACCATCGCCGTGCAGAGGACGCGGGTCTTCCCCTGCGAGTAGAGCACCGAGCCGTTCGCGAGCTCGATGAAGTCGGGGATCAGGTCGAGCGTCCGGAGCTGGTCGTCGCGGGCGCGCCCGTCGTTCCTTGCCATCAGGCTGCTGCCTCGAGCGTCGCGAGCTTGACCGGCTCGACGTTGTCGATCGGAAGCTGGAGGAACCGGCGGCCCATCTCCCGGAAGGTAGCCGGGTCGCCGGTTGTCAGGAAGCGATAGACGCCCTCGCGGGCAGCGTCGTGCTCGATCCGCTTCCGAGCCAGCGTCTCGGCGACCTCGCGGGCGGTTTCCTCCGCGGAGAAGACGAGGGTCACGTCGCGGCCGAAGACCCGCTGCAGGATCGGCCGGATCAGCGGGTAGTGCGTGCAGCCGAGAATGACGGTGTCGACCGCGGCGGCCTTCAGCGGCGCGGCGTACTCGCGCACCGCCTCGGCGGTCTCCTCGGCGAACGGGTCGTCGCCCTCGATCAGCGGCACAAGCCGGGGACAGGCGACCGAGACGACTTCCGCGCCCGCGTCGAGCGCGCGTACGAGCTCCTCGTAGCGCCCGCTGGAGACGGTCGCCTGCGTCGCCAGCAGGCCGATCCGCCGGTTGCGGGTCGCCTGCACCGCTGCATGCGCCTCCGGCGCGATCACACCCACCACGGGAACCCGAAGCTCGGTCTGGAGCTCCGGCAAGGCGGCCGCGGTCGCCGAGTTACAGGCAACGACGACGAGCTTGACGCCCTGCGTCTCGAGGAACGCGCCGATCTCACGGGCGAAGCGGCGCACCTCGTCGAGCGGCCGAGGCCCGTATGGGAGCCGTGCTCCGTCGCCGAGGTAGACGAAGTCCTCGTGCGGCATGGTGACCAGGCACTCGTGCAGCACCGTCAGGCCGCCCACGCCGGAGTCGAACACGCCGATCGGTCGCTCGTCCATGCGCGGGATTGTAGGGCGGTGGGGAGTCGGTAGGCTCGGCCGGTGCAGGTGCTCGCTCTCACGCACGGCCCGAGCGTCGGTCCCGGCGTCTTCGAGGACGCCGTCCGCGACGGTGGGCACGAGCTCGTCGAATGGCAGGTTCCGGTCGACGGCCTGCCGCCGGATTCGGCCGATGCGGTGCTCGTCCTCGGCGGCGCCATGCACCCCGACGAGGAGGAGCAGCACGGTTGGCTGCGCCCCGAGCTCGACTACGTCCGCGCCCTGCTCGAGCAAGGTACGCCCGTCCTCGGCGTCTGCCTCGGATCGCAGCTGCTCGCTCGCGCCGCCGGGGCGACGGTCTTCCGCTCGGCCGAGCCCGAGGTCGGCTGGCTGCCCGTCGAGCTGACCGACGCCGCCGCGACCGATCCCGTGGTGGCGTCCTTGCCGGAGCGCTTCGAGGCGTTCCAGTGGCACCACTACACGCACGAGCTCCCGGCCGGCGCGATCGAACTGGCACGCAGCCGCGTCTGCACGCAGGCCTTCCGGCTCGGGCAGGCGTGGGGCGTGCAGTTCCACCCCGAGGTCCGCGTGGCGCAGGTCGAGGCCTGGCTCGACGAGGACCCGGACGACGTCGCCGACCCGCAAGCCCTTCGCGAGGCGACGCGCGAGCGGATCGCCGCCTGGAACGACCTCGGCCGCGGGCTCTGCTCGGCCTTCCTGGCCGCGGTCTAACCCAGCTCGACCGGCAGCGACTCGTCCCGCGACCATTCGTGCCAGGAGCCGCGGTAGTTCGCCGCCCGGTAGCCGAGCGAGCGGAGGATGTCGGCGGCGAGCTCGGAGCGCGAGCCGGAATGGCAATAGGTGACGAGCTCCAGAGCCTCCGGCGGCCCGAGCCGCTCGCGGATCTGCTCGGGTGTGAAGGCGAGCAGCTCCTGGAGGTCGAAGTGCCGTGAACCGGGGATCCGCCCCGGGCGCGGATCGCACGGCGCCGCGACCTCGCCCGTGTACTCGCGTGCGCTGCGGACGTCGAGGACGACGTAGCTCTCGTCGGTGAGGCGCCGGGCGACCTCTTCGACCGTCACGTCGGTCACAGCGATGCCACCAGTTCGAGCTCCGCGGCGACCGAGGGCCGCTCGGAGGAGCGGTCGAGCCAGGCCGTGAGCGCAGGCCAGGCCTCGAGCGGAAGGCCGAGCAGATCGCGGGCGCGCAGCACCCACGGGAGGAAGGCGATGTCGGCGAGCCCGAAGGCTCGGCCCGAGAGCCACGTCGAGCGCTGCAGCAGCTCGTCGAGAAAGCCAAGCTCATCCTCGAAGCGCTCACGCGCCCCCTCGTCGCCGCGGCGAAGCGCGTAGTAGGGCTTCGAGAAGTCGTCGAAGCGAAAGACGAGCAGCCGTCCGGCCGCGCGTTCGCCGGGATCGTCCGGCCACAGCGCCGGCTCCGGATAGCGCTCGTTCAGGAACTCGTCGATCACCGCCGACTCCGGCAGGACCCAGCCGTCCTCCTCGACCACGGGCACTTTGCCGGTGGGGTTCTTCTCGTACAGCCAGCCGGGACGGTCGCTCAGGTCGATCTCGATCGGCTCGTACGGCACGCCCTTCTCTGCGAGCACGATCCGCACGCGCGCGCAGTAGGGGCAGCGGGCCGCGTCGTACAGGATCATTGCTCCCACCCGTGGTCGGCGCCCTCGAGCCCGATTGCCGCCGCGATCGCCTCGAGCAGCTCGGGCGCGGGCGGCAGCTCCGCCGGCGACGCAGCCGTCCGAGCAACGGCCCTGATCACAGCGGGGTCGGCGCCCGTCAACCGGGCGACGACGCGCGGGTTCGCGGCCAGCGCGACCACGTCACCGGGCGGCAGCGCGCCGTAGTGCTCCGGCACCGAGAGGTACTCGTCCACGACGCGGCCTGCCTCGAGCAGCACGAACCGCACGACTTCGTCGTGCTCGACGCCGAGCGAGAGGACCACAGCCCCGAGCCGCTCGGACAGCTCCCGTGCGAGGCGGCGCAGCATCGAGGGATCGCGGTCGCAGACGTCGTCGTAGACCGCGATCCAGCCACCGCGCGGCGACGAAACCGTGCTGCCCTGCGAGTGGCCCGGCAGCCGAGGGACGAACGTCTGAACCGCGCGCTCGACCGCGGCGAGATCGTCGGTCTGAACGTGGATCGCTCCGTAGGAGCGCCCGCCGCCGACCTGGCGCACCTCGAGCTGGAGCACGAGGTTGCGCGACTCCTCCCGAAAGCCGAGCTTCTCGTAGAAGGCGAGCGCCTCGAGATTGGCGCTGAGCCGCAGGTGCGTTGCTCCCCGCGCGCGCAGGTTCTCGATCACCGCGTGGACGAGCGACTGCCCCGCTCCGCTGCCCCGCGCGGCCCCGGTCACGTACAGGTCGCCGATCCAGGCGACGTCGTTCTCGAGCCAGGACGAGACGAAGCCGACCGCCTCGCCGTTCTCCTCCGAGAGGAAGAGCCCGTTGGCAGCGAGCGCGCGGTCGAGCTCGGGCTCGTTCGCCTCCCAGCTCGCGTCTGCCCAGAGCGGCGCGGCGCCCTCGGACTGCCACAGCTCCCAGAGCCGCCGGAGCGTCGCGCGGTCGTCGTCGGTGCCGTGCCGGACCGTCATGCAGGCGGGGCCACGCGAAGGCCGGTGAGAAGGTAGTTGGCGGTCAAGTTCTCGAAAGGATGGAAGCGGTCGGCGAAGGCCCGTAGGTCGGGCACGTCACCATAGAACGCGGCCACCGCCTTCCGCAGTCCGAGGTCGCCGGCCGGCCAGGCGTGCGGGCGCGCCAGGTGGCGGGCCAGGAACCAGTCGGCCGTCCACTCGCCAAGCCCTCGGATCGCGACGAGGCGCGCGGTCACCTCCTCGTCGGGCAGCCCTGAGAGCGCGCCGAGATCGAGATCGCTGCGGGCGAGGCCGAGCACGTACTCCGCCTTCCGCGTCGAGAAGCCGACGGCGAACAGCTCGTCCTCGGTCGCCTGAGCCACCCGCTCGCGCTCGGGGAAGGCGTGTGCGTGCTCGTGCGCCACACCCCAGCGCTCGATGAAGCGGCTGCGGATCGCCGCAGCCGACTGGAGCGAGACCTGCTGGGCGGTGATCGACGTGACGAGCGCCTCGAACGGGTTGGGCTGGAGCGGCGGCCGGAAGCCCGCGAGCGCCGTCACCAGGGGGTCGAGCGTGCCGTCTCCCGCCGCCCAGTCCCGGAACGCTTCGAGATCGAACGGCGCGCCCAGGAAGGTGCGCACTTCGGGCTCGACCGTGGCGTCGAGCGGCGTCGCGTCGACCCCGCCCGGCGCCGCCTCGATCCGCACCTCGCGGCCCGAGAACACGCGGTGCAGCCCGTCCTCCCGCCAGATCGTCGCCCGGTCGACGCCGTACACCCGGTAGCGCGCGACCGAGAGCGCGAAGTCGTACGGCTGCGGCAGTGGTACGAGCACCACGCTCATGCTTTCAAGCCGGAAAGGCCTGCTGCCGATAGAGCCAGTCGTGCGCCGTTTCGCCGCCATCGCGCTCTGCTCTCTGCTCCTGCCCGCCTCCGCGTCGGCGGCCGGCGCCTCCTGGGCGCAGCCTCAGATCAAGCGCGTCGTCGGGGCCGGCCTGCTTTCCGCGCGGGTTGCGGACTTCCAGCCGCAGCAGCCGCTGACGCAGAAGGCGCTCGCCGGCGTGATCGAGACGCTCTCGTTCGCCAGCGAGAAGCCGGTCGACTACCGCTACACCGCTGCCGCGCCGAACCGCCCGGTCACGATCCGTGAGCTCGACGCCGCTCTCGTCGGCTTCCTCGGCCTCGGCGAGACCGCTCGCACGGTGACGACCGCGCTCCGGGATGCCGGCCTCGCACCCAAGGCCGGCGCCGGCACCGAGACGGTCGCTCGCCTGCTGGGCTTCCGCTTCAACCACCCCGCCGTGGATGACGCGCTCGAGCTCAGCCTCAAC
>JANMJY010000091.1:0-26583 GCA_031371615.1 Actinomycetes bacterium
CCCCGCGCTCTGGCCCCCCGGGGGGGGGGGGCCCCGGGCCCCCCTCGACGTTTCTCCAAGGAGGAGCAATGCCCGGCAGCATCGAGTTCCAGAACGTCCAGCGGCGCCTCGCAGCCGGTGAAGGGGGATACGAGATCGTGCATACCTCGCCCGGACTCGAGCTCGGCGTCTACGTGCTCGTCGCGCCCGAGCCCGACAGACAACAGCCGCACGAGGACGACGAGGTCTACGTGGTCCTCGAAGGTTCCGGCATGCTCGAGATCGAGGGCGAGACCGTCGGGCTCAAGGAAGGCCAGGCAGCGTTCGTACCTGCCGGCGCCGAGCATCGCTTCGTTGGCTACGAGCAGCTCAGCGTGCTCGTGATCTTCGCAAAGCGCGACTGAGACCGCGGATCCCGACCCGTCGACAACAGCTCGAATCGAAGGAGACCGCATGGCTGCACCACGTAGTTCCAGGGATCACATTGCCACACTCCCGGCTGACGCCGCTCAGCACCAGCCGACCGGTCACAACGTGGCGCCGTTCGTCAGCCATGCCTTCGCGCACGTCGACCTCGGCCAGGTCGGCCTGCTCAAGGTCGGTAACCCCACGGGGACGATGTCGCACTGATGGCTGCGGTCGAACACGCCGACGTCATCCTCCGCGACGGCCGCACGTTGCGCCTGCGCCCGCCCACACGCGAGGACGCCGACGCCTTGCTGGACTTCTTCGGGGCGCTGTCGCAGCGGAGCCTTTACCTGCGCTACCACGGCCTCCCGGAGTTGGGGCCGCGTCTGGTCGAGTCGCTCGTCGCGCCGGACTGGGAAGAGCGCGGCGTGCTCCTGGGATCGCTCGTCGACGAAGACGGGGAGCGAGTCGTCGCCCTCGCCAACTACGTGCGTCTGCACGATCGCAAGCTCGCCGAGGCGGCTTTCGCGGTCGCCGACGAGCATCAGGGCCGCGGCGTCGGAACGCGCTTGCTGGAGCAGCTCGCAGGCCGGGCAGCCGAGGTCGGGATCGAGCGGTTCATCGCGTACGTCCTGCCGGATAACCGCGCCATGCTCGGCGTGTTCGAAGCGGCGGGCTTCGAGCTGACCCGCGAGCGCGAGAGCGGCGAGGTGGAGGTGCGGTTCCCGATCGCCCCGACCGAGGTCTACCGCGAGCACATCGAGGCGCGCGACCACGAGGCCGTCGTCGCCTCGCTCAGACCGTTCTTCCTGCCTCGGAGCGTCGCGGTCATCGGCGCGTCCAGGCGCCGCGGCTCGATCGGCGGTGAGCTCTTCCGCAACATCCTCGCGGGCGACTTTGCGGGCGCCGTCTACCCGGTCAATCGTGACGGCGGGTCCGTTGCGGGGGTGCGGGCGTATAGCTCGATCGACGAGATTCCCGACGCGGTCGAACTCGCGGTGATCACCCTGCCAGGTGCCGCGGTCATCGCAGCGGCGGAGGAGGCGCTACGCAAGGGCGTCCGCGCCCTCGTCGTGATCTCGGCCGGGTTTGCCGAGATCGGTAGCGAGGGCCTGGCGCGGCAGGAGCAGCTGTTGGCCCTGGTTCGCTCCTACGGCGCACGGCTGATCGGGCCGAACTGCCTCGGCATCGCGGTCGCTGGGCCAAGTCTCAACGCCACCTTCGCAGCCCGCTCGGCGCCGGCCGGCAACATCGGCTTCTCGTCGCAGAGCGGCGCCCTCGGCCTGGCTCTTTTGGAGGCTGCCGCGACGCGCGGGCTCGGTCTGTCGGGGTTCGTGTCGATCGGCAACAAAGCCGACGTCTCCACGAACGACCTCCTTGAATGGTGGGAAGACGATCAGACGACGGAAGTCGTGCTCATGTACGTCGAGTCGTTCGGCAATCCGAGGCGCTTCGGCCGGCTCGCTCGCCGCGTCGCCCGCACAAAGCCCATCCTTGCTCTGAAGAGCGGCACCACGGCGACAGGGCAGAAGGCGGCGAGCTCTCATACCGCAGCTCTGGCGGGCTCCGAGGTCGCCGTCGATGCGCTGTTCCACCAGGCAGGCGTCATCCGGGCGTCCTCCCTCGAGGAGTTGATCGACGTCGCGGCGCTGCTCGCCAACCAGCCGGAACTGAACGGACGCAGCGTCGCGGTGCTGACGAACGCCGGCGGGCTCGGAATCCTGTGCGCGGACGCCTGCGAAGCAGCCGGGCTGATCCTGCCGGACCTCGGTCAGGAGACCCGCTCGGCGCTCTCGGAGCTGTTGTCGCCGGAAGCCAGCGTCTCGAACCCCGTCGACATGCTCGGAGGCGCTACCGCACAGACGTACGCGGCCGCGTTGCCGCTGCTCCTCGAGGACTCCCAGGTGGACGCCGTCGTCGTCCTGTTCGTCCCCACGGTGACCGCGACCGCCGACGGGGTGGCAGAGGCGATCGATCGTGCCGCAGCCGAGGTCGTGACCGCGAAGCCCGTGCTCGCGGTCGTGCTGAGCGCCGGAGGCATCCCGAAGGCTCTTCGCCGCCGCGAGGCACGGGTCGCCGCGTTCCTCTACCCCGAGTCCGCGGCGCGTGCGCTCGGACGCCTCGCCGAGCGCGCCGAGTGGCTCCGGCGGCCGTACGGCACCATTCCGGTGCTCGAGGGCATCGACCGCGACGCTGCCGAACGGGTTGTCGAGCGCGCGCTCGACCCGGGCGGCGAAGGCTGGGTGTAACCGGGCGACACGCGCGAGCTCCTGCTCTCCTACGGCCTGCCGCTCGTCCCCGAGCGCCTCGCCCTCGGGCCCGACGACGCTGTCACCGCGGCCGAGGAGCTCGGCTATCCGGTCGTGCTCAAGACGGCAGTTGCGGGCGTACACAAGACCGAGCTTGGCGGCATCGCTCTGGACCTCGCGGACGCCGACGCCGTGCGGGCCGCAGCGACCCGGATCGGTGGGCAGGTGATCGTCCAGCCGATGATTACCGGCGGCGCGGAGCTCCTGGCGGGCGTCGTCCAGGATCCCGTCTTCGGGCCGCTGGTCGCCTTCGGACCCGGCGGCGTCCTCGCCGAGCTGATCGGTGGCGCCTCGTTCAAGATGGCGCCGCTCACCGACCGCGACGCAGAAGAGCTGGTCTACGGCGGCAAAGCGGGCCGCCTCGTTCGAGGCTTCCGCGGTGCGCCGGCCGCCGACGGCGCAGCGCTCGCCGATCTGCTCCTGCGTCTCGCCCGCCTGGGCGAGGACTTCCCGGCCATCGTCGAGCTCGACCTCAACCCCGTGCTCGCCCGTGTCGATTCCTGCGTCGCCGTCGATGCCCGAGTCCGGGTGCAGCAGCCGGAGCTCGCCGCCCGGGCCAAGACCTGGTAGGCGACCGGCGTCAGTCTCCGTCCACTTCGAGCAGGCCCTGCTCGATCGCATAGCGGACGAGCTCGGCGCGCGTGCTGATGCGCAGCTTCTGCATGATGTGCGCTCGGTGGGTCTCGGCCGTGCGCACCGAGATGTAGAGCTGGCTCGCGATCTCTTGATTGGTGTGCCCGAGCGCCAGCAGGCGAAGCACGTCGCGCTCCCGGTCGGAGAGGGGGTCCTGCTCGGCGCGCTTGCGCTCCTCGGCGTCGGCGGCGACCATCCGCGCGCCGAGTGCGGGGTGCACGTAGCGGCCACCGGCTGCGACGTCGCGGATCGCTGCCACGACGTCGGTGTCCACGGCCTCCTTCAGCACGTAGCCGGATGCGCCCGCGTCGAAGGCTGCGCGGACGTAGCGAGGGTCGTCTTGCATCGAGAGGATCAGGACCTTCGCCTCGGGCGCGTCGTGGAGAACCTCGGGGATCGCCTCGATGCCGGTCTTTCCCGGCATGACCACGTCCATCAGGATCACGTCTGGCTTCGTCGCGCGAGTCTGGAAGACGGCGTTCGCCGCGTCGCCTGCCTCACCGACCACCTCGATGTCGGGCTCCGAGTCGAGCACCTTGCGCAGGCCGGCGCGTACGACGGCATGGTCGTCGACGATCAAGACGCGGATTAGCGCGCTGTCGGTCATCGCAGTGGAACCTCGGCCACAATCGTCGTACCCGAGCCGGGATTCGACTCGAGCTTCAGCTTGCCGCCGAGAAGCGCGAGCCGCTCACCCATCCCCAGCAGGCCCATCCCGCCTCCTCCGTCGCCGTCGCCGGTCGCGAAGCCGCGACCATCGTCTTCGATGACCGCCGTGATCGCGCGTGCGCTACGAGCGAGGACGATGCTCACCGCGCCCGCCTCGGCGTGCTTGACGATGTTCGTCAGCGCCTCCTGCACGATCCGGTAGAGGGCAGTCTCGACGTCGCTCGGCAGCCGGTCGCCGACGTTCGCCTCGAGCTCGACGCGCATTCCGGTCTGCTCCGAGAACGTGTCGCGCAGATGCTCGAGCGCCGCGACCAGGCCGAAGTCGTCGAGAGCCTTCGGCCGGAGCTCGACGGCGAGACGCCGTACGTCGTGCAGCGTCTCGACGACCTGCTCGCGGACCGCCGCCACGGCTGCCGCGCGGCCCTCGTCGCTGCTTGCCTCCTCCACGGCCTTCAAGCCGAGCAGCACGGAGGTCAGCTCCTGGCCGGTCTGGTCGTGGAGCTCCCGCGCCAGCCGGCGCCGCTCGAGCTCCTGGGCTTCGACGACGCGGCGCAGCGCGTCGCCGGCAACGCGTGCGGATTGGTCGACTGCGACCGCAGCGCGCGGGGCGAAAGTCTCGGCCAATCGCAGGTCGGCGTCGGTGAAACGCGGGTCGCCGCCCGCCTTGTCGTGGGCGACGATCACCCCGATCGGCTGCCCGCGCGCGATCAGGGGGACGTAGAGCCCGCTGCGAGAGCCGAGTCGTCCCACCGCTTCCTGGTCGACCTCGGGATCGTCGATGAGCGAGTCCACCCGCTCGGCCTTGCGTCGCTCCAGGACCATGCCGATCTTCGACCCGGTCCGTTGAAGCTGCATCCCGATGATCCCGGCGGCGCCGTCTCCGTCGGCTGCCTCCACCTGCACCGTCCCATCGTCTGCCGGTAGCGCAATCATCACCAGCCGCGCGCCGATCAAGGCCCGCAGGCGACGGGCGATCAGCTCGAGCAGGCGTCCCAGCTCGAGCTCGCTCGCGAGCGCCGTCCCGACTTCGTTCAGCGCCTCGAGCTGCTCCGACCAGGCCGTCGCCGCCTCGTACAGCCGGGCGTTCTCGATCGCCACCGCAGCCTGGCTCGCGAGCGTTCCCACGAGCTCCTCGTCGTCGTCGGTGAACGGCCCCGACTCCCTCTCCGTCAGGTAGAGGTTGCCGAAGGCGCGACCACGGAGCAGGATCGGCACGCCGAGGAACCCGCGCATGGGCGGATGGTTGGGCGGAAAGCCGACAGAGCGGGGATCGTCGCCGATCGACTCCAGCCGCAGCGGCTGTGCGTCGGTGATCAGGGCACCGAGGATGCCGCGACCACGCGGGAGGTCGCCGATCCTGGCCACTGTCTCGGGGTCGAGGCCGATGTGGACGAAACGCTCGAGCCCTGTTCCGGACTGGTCGATCACGCCGAGGGCGGCGTAGCGCGCCCCGGTCAGGGCGGCGGCTGTCTCGGCGAGCTTCCGCAGCAGGTCGTCGAGCGAGAGCTCCGAGCTGAGCGCGATCCCGGCATCGATGAGCCCGCGCAAACGGTCGTGGTGGTTCGGCGGCGCCGGCATCAGCTGCCATCTTGCGTGAAGCGGCCGCTTCGCATCGGCGGGAACGGGGATGCTGTACGCGTGGAGGTGGTGTTCGGGATCCTGATTCTCGTCGTCTCGGTCGTCAGCGTGACCGCCGTCGGCATCGCGTTCGTCTGGGCGGCGCGGAAAGATGGGGAGGAGGACCGCGCGCTGCAGAAACGGCTGGGGATCCGCCGCAAGACGAGGCTCGGCCGCTAGCCGCTACGATCAGCCACCACGGGGCGTGGCGCAGCCTGGTTAGCGCGCTAGTCTGGGGGACTAGAGGTCCCGAGTTCGAATCTCGGCGCCCCGATCTTTATCGCGTAGACACGCACAGATTCACGAGTCGGACAACCGGACGCCCAGCCAGATCCCCGCAACGCCTCCGAGGAAGCCGGTAGCAAGCGAGGCGACCGAGAAGCTAGACGCGCCCCAGAGCTCCGGCACGTAGCCGCCGGCGAACAACCCGAAGGTGGCGCAGACTCCGATCAGCGATCGACCCATGCCCCAGGGATCGACCGCACGCGTCGCCAGCTTGAGCAGTGGGCATCGGTCCCAACGGACGTGCGTCTGCGCCGCAACCTGGCGGGGCGCCCGGCACGTTCTCGGTCGGAAGCCCCAGTCTCAGACGAGCATCGTCGACACGATTTCGTGGTTTGGGCCAGACACCAAGTTCCGGTAGTAATCGACCGATGCCCGGAGTAGGATCGGCCGGCGTTGAGGGTTCTGCGGCTGGCGGTCTTGGTGGCCTGGGCATGTCTTTTCTTGCCCGCCCTGGCCTGGCCGAACGCGACAGGGCCACGCTCGCAGACGCCGTCGGCGCGGGTGGGGATCTTCTACTACCCCTGGTTCGCGACTCCGCAGCGGGACGGGGCGTTCGCGCATTGGCAGCAGGGCGGCAGCTCACCGCCGGCCAGCCTTGCATCGGGCTTCTACCCGGCGCGCGGTCTCTACTCGTCAGCCGACGGGCTCGTCGTCGACGCGCAGATGCGCGAGATCGCCGCCGCAGGCGTCGGCACCGTCATCGCGTCCTGGTGGGGCAGAGGATCGCCGGAAGACCAGCAACTGCCGCAGGTGATCGCTGCCGCACGCGCGCACGGACTGTCGGTCGCCGCACACCTCGAGCCGTACGAGGGCAGGACCGTCGCGTCGACGGAGCAGGACATCGCCTACCTGCGCGGCTTCGGTGTGGCCGACTTCTACGTCTGGGCGTCCGTTGCGCTCCCGGACGCCGAGTGGGCGGACCTGAATGCCCGCCTCGCCGGCGTGCGGACCTTCGCGAATACGAACCTCGCTGGCCGCGCCGCGGCCGGCAAGTTCGACGGGGTCTACACCTACGACGTGCTCCTGTTCGACGGCCAGCTCTTCCCTCGCCTTTGCGGCCAGGCACGCCACCTGGGTTTGCTGTGCGCGCCGTCGGTCGGGCCCGGCTATGACGCCCGCCGGGCGACCGGCGACGCGAGGGTGCGCGCGCGACGGAACGGAGCGACCTACGACTCGATGTGGCGCGGCGCTGTGAAGGCGCACCCCGACCTCGTGACGATCACGAGCTACAACGAGTGGCACGAGGGCACGCAGATCGAGCCGGCGAGGCCGGCGCGGCCCGGCTTCCAGGGCTATGACGGCGCGTGGGGGCTCCACGACCGTGCGGCCGGGACGGCCTATCTCGACCGCACCGCGTACTGGGTTCGCCGCTTCACCGGCTGAGCACGACGTCCGCCGTGCAGCTCGACACGAGCGCGTCGAACACGTCGCCCTGATCGACTCCGCGGAGTGACTCGTGCCCGAGGTCGATCTCGATCTCCGGCCACGACTCGATCCCGAGCGAGCGGCCGCCCTCGTCGGCGCCGAAGCAGAGCAGCCGGTCCGTGGAGAAGACGCCGCGCGTCCCGGTCTGGCGGCGGGCGATCCCCTCGAGCTCGCGCAGCTCCTCGAGCGGGTCGATGCGGACGTTCGAGTCGGAGCCGATGCAGAGCGCGATCCCGCGGTGCTCGACGCGCGCAGCCGGCAGGAACCCGTCGGCGAGGTCGGCCTCGGTCGTGGGGCACGCGCAGATCGTCGTGCTGGTCTGCTCGAGCAGATCGAGCTCTGCGCCGTCGGCGTGCGTGGCGTGCACGACGGTCACGTGCGGCCCGAGACATCCGGTTCGATCGAGCAGCTCGATCGGTCGGCACCCGTGCTCTGCGAGACACTCCTCGACCTCGCGCGGCTGCTCGTCGGCGTGGACGTGCAAGGGCAACCGCTCGGCGGCCGCGTAGCGTCCGAGCTCCTCGAGCCACGCGCTCGGGCACGCGCGCACAGAGTGGGGGGCGAGACCGACCCGGATTCCCTCCGCGCGCAATGCCTCGAGCTGGCCCAGGTACTCGGCGGGGGACCCCTGGCGCATGCGCGGCAGACCGCCGCGTCCGTAGGCCGCCAGGAGGACGACGAGCTCGATTCCGACTTCCGCGGCCGCCTCCACGGCGGCTCGTGCCTCGGGGACACCGAGGTAGTGGAACTCCCCGACGGCGGTGTAGCCGGCGTCCCGCATCTCGCGATACGTGGCCGTGTAGAGGCCGCAGACGCTCTCCGGCGTCTGCCGCTCGGCCTCCGCCAACATCAGCTCGCGCCACGCCCAGAAGTCGCCTCCGCCCGCCCGGCCTCGCAAAGCGCGCTGAAACGTATGGCTGTGCGCATTGACGAATCCAGGCAGCGTGACAGACTCGGGCACCGGCAAACCCTATCCTTGGAGCACGATGGCCTCCCGCGCCGTTCCGGCACCGCTCGCGCAGCTTCCGAATGCGCTCACGATGCTTCGGCTTGCCCTGATTCCGCTGTTCATCGCGCTCTACGTCCGCGCGGACGACGGATCGAGCTGGGCGGCCGGCTGGGTCTTTCTCGTCGCTGGGGTGACCGACCAGGTCGACGGCTTCCTCGCACGGCGCTGGCACGTGGAGTCGCAGTTCGGCAAGCTGGCCGATCCACTTGCGGACCGGCTGATGATCGACGCCGCTGCGATTCTCGTCGCGCTCGAGGGCAAGCTTCCGTGGGCGGGTGCCGTGATCATCGTCCTGCGTGACGCGCTGCTCGTCGGTGGGTACAAGCTGCTCATGCCCCGCGGCTACGAGCTCTCCGTCACCACGCTCGGCAAGCTCGCCACCTGGCTCCTGTATCTCTCGGTCGGGATCCTCACCGTCACCGGCCACGCGACCGACTGGCCGCGCTGGCTCTTCTGGTTCGCCCTCGGGCTCGCGCTGCTCGCGGCGGCGCAGTACGTGGTCAAGGCGCGACGGGAGGTGGCCGCATGAAGGCCGTCGTCATGGCGGGCGGCGAGGGGACGCGGCTCCGGCCGCTGACCTCCAACCAGCCGAAGCCGATGGTGCCGATCGTCGGCAAGCCGTGCATCGAGCACATCGTCGAGCTGCTCCAGAGCCACGGCCTCGAGGACGTCGTGATCACGCTCGCCTTCCTGCCGCAGGCGATCAGGAGCTACTTCGGCGACGGCGGGACGCTCGGCGTGAACATCGAGTACTCCGTCGAGGAGCTACCGCTCGGGACAGCCGGTTCGGTCCGTCTTGCGAGCGCAAAGCTCGACGAGACGTTTCTCGTCATCTCCGGCGACGCGCTCTGCGACGTCGACCTCGGCTCGCTCGTCGCCAAGCACAAGGAGAAGGGCGCAGCGGTCACGATCGGGCTGAAGTCGGTGGACAACCCGCTCGAATTCGGGATCGTCGTCACCGACGAGGACGGCAAGGTGGAGCGCTTCCTCGAGAAGCCGTCCTGGGGCCAGGTCTTCTCGGACACGATCAACACCGGCATCTACGTGCTGGAGCCGGAGGTGCTCACACACATTCCGGCCGACGGGAAGTACGACTTCTCGAAGGAGCTCTTCCCGCTCCTGCTCGAGATGGGCCGGCCGATCTACGGGCACGTGCTGGACGGCTACTGGCAGGACATCGGCAATCTCGAGCAGTACCGGCAGGCGAATTTCGACGCCCTCGACGAGAAGGTGCGGCTGAACATCGACGGGGTACGGCTGCGGGGAAACGTCTGGATCGGCGAAGGCGCCGACATTCACGATCCGGAGGAGATCGAGGGCCCGGCCTTCATCGGCAACCACTGCCGGATCGCGCGAGACGCCTCGATTGGCCCGTACACCGTCCTCTCCAACGGCGTCACTCTGCGCGAACGCGCCCGCACCGTTCGCTCGGTGATCGACTCCTCGACCCACGTCGGGCGCAGCGCGCTGATCGAGGGAGCGGTCATCGGCCGGTCGTGCGACATCCGCGACCACGTCCGGATCCAGGAGGGAGCGGCGATCGGCGACGAGGTGACGATCGGCTCCGAGTCGAGCATCATGCCGCATGTCCGCGTGTACCCCTACAAGGAGCTCGAGACCGGCTCCCATCTCTTCGAGAACCTGATCTGGGAAACGCGCGCGTCGTCGCGGCTGTTCGGCAAGGACGGGGTCACTGGCCTCGTCAACGTCGACCTGACTCCGGAGACGGCCACTCGCCTCGCGACGGCGCTCGGGACGGCGCTCAAGCGGGGCGGACGTGTCGTCGCGAGCCGCGACTCGGCACCGAGCTGCCGGATGATCAAGCGGGCGATGATCTCGGGGCTCAACGCCGCCGGCCTCGACGTGGCCGACCTGCGCGTCTCGCCGCCTGCGGTGAGCCGCCACGTCCTGAAGACGCAGGGCTTCGCGGCGGCTGTGCACGTGGGGCTCAGCCATCTCGACCCCGAGGCCGTCTTCATCCGCATCTACGAGCCGCCCGGGATCCTCCTCACCCCGGGTCTGCAGACGGAAATCGAGAAGAACTTCACCCGCCAGGAGCTGCGCCGTGTCTCCGCGGGCGGCGTCGGTTCGGTCTCGTACCCGGCGCGCGTGCGCGAGAGCTACGCCCAGGACCTGCTCGAGTCGATCGATGTCAGTGCGGTCCGCGAGCGGCGCTTCCGCCTCGTCGTCGACTACGGCTACTCCGCCTCGTCGTTCGTGCTCCCGCTCGTCGTCGGCCCGATGGGAGTCGAGGCGATCTCGGCGCACGGCTTCTTCGCCGAGGAGACGGCCGACCGCGAGACGCTTGCGCAGGCGGTCGGGCACACGAAGCGCCTCGTCACAGCAATCGGGGCCGATCTCGGCGCCGTCTTCGACCAGTCCGGCGAGCGGCTCTACCTCGTCGACGAGCAGGGCCACGAGGTTCCGGTCGACCAGACGCTGCTGCTCTACGTGCGCCTGCTCGCCGAGCGCGGGCGGCACGGCAAGGCCGCGTTCCCGAACACCGTCACCAGCAAGGTCGACGACCTCGCCGGGGACGCGCTCGAGATCGTCCGTACCCCGAACTCGCTCACCGACCTGACGAGCGCGGCCGCCGAGCCCGGCGTCGTCTTCGCAGGGGCCGTGGGCGGCGGCTACGTCTTCCCCGAGTTCCTGCCGGCCTACGACGCGGTGGCGAGCCTCGCCAAGCTGCTCGAGCTGCTCGCGCCCGTGGGCCGGCCGCTCTCGCAACTGATCGCAGAGCTGCCCGATCCGACGTTGATCCATCGCCGGCTCGCGTGCCCATGGGCCAAGAAGGGCCTCGTCATGCGCGTCCTGAACGAGCGTCTGGCCGGCCGTGATCTCGACCTGACCGACGGCATCAAGCTCCGCGACGAGCGCGGCTGGTCGCAGGTGCTTCCCGACCCCGACGAGCCGCTCGTGCACCTGTACGCCGAGGGCGAGACCCTGCAGGTCTCGGAGGAGCTCGAGCAGGAGGTACGCGAGCTCGTGGAGGAGATCTTGCAGGGAGACGCCGCCACACCCCGAACCTCGGTAGAAGCCTCAAGCTGAGGTTGACCCCTCGGTGCGCCTGCTGCTTTACTGACTCAGACCCCCATCGAACGTTGGTATCAGGAAAGGCGCCATGGAACCGCTGCCCGATCTTGCAACGCTCTCCGACGACGACCTCAAGTCCCTGATCGAGAAGCTCGAGCTCGAGGAGAACGAGGTCTCCTTCCGCCGCCGCATGCTGCAGGGGCGGATCGACATCCTACGCGCGGAGCGGATCGCCCGGCTGAAGGGAAAAGGGGTCACCGGCGTCGATGTCGAGAAGCTCACGGACATCCTCTCGGCGCGGAGCTCGCCCCCGACCGAAGAGGGCGCGTGAGCCACGTCTACTGCGCCGAGTGCGGATTCCAGAACCCGGAGGCGTCGAACTTCTGCTCGCGCTGCGGCTCGACCCTGAGCAAGGCCGAGGCGGGGGAGCAGACGATGACGTTCACCCCGGACGACGACGCCGACGACTCGGGGGCGGCGCTCCACGATCTCGCCGGTAAAGGCCCGGCGCTCGTCGTCCGCTCCGGCGGGGGCAGGTCGGGGGAGAGCTTCTTCCCCTCTGCTGAGCGCACGCTGATCGGGCGCTCGCCTGAGTGCGACGTGTTCCTCGACGACGTCACCGTCTCCCGCAAGCACGCCGAGCTCGTGCGCGACGGCGAAACCTTCACGATCAGCGATCTCGGCAGCCTCAACGGCACGTTCGTGAACAAGAAGCGGATCGAGACCACCGAGCTCGAGGACGACGACGAGCTCCAGATCGGCAAGTACCGACTGACCTTCCTGCGCCGATGAGCACTACCGCAACCCCGACCACCGAGCGCCGCCTGCACACGATCGGTGCCGTCTGCGCCCGCCTGCAGCCCGAGTTCCAGGACATCTCGATCTCGAAGATCAGGTACCTGGAGGACCAGGGCCTGCTGACGCCCAAGCGCACCCGTGGCGGCTACCGCTTGTTCAGCGAGGAGGACGTCGAGCGGCTGGAGACGATCCTACGGCTCCAGCGCGACGAGTTTCTGCCGCTCCGGGTGATCAGGCAGGAACTTGCCTCGGGCATGGGCGCCGCGGAGCGCAAGCGCCGCCGACCGACCGGGCTAGGCGGGCAGGAGGCGGAGCTGAGTCTCGCCGAGCTCTGCCAACGCGCCGGCATCGACGCCGCGCTCGCGCGGGCGTTGGAGGAGTACGGCCTGCTTTCGCCCCGCATCGAGGGTGGGGAGCGCCTGTACCGCGAAGGCGACGCGGAGATCGCGGCTGCCTGCGGGCAGTTGTCGCAATACGGGATCGACGCGCGCCATCTCCGCACGTTCCGCAACTCGGCCGGGCGCGAGGCGGGCCTGCTCGAGCAACTCGTCGCGCCCGCGCTGCGTGCGCGCAACCCGGAGCGTCGCAAAGCCGGTCTCGAGGACCTGCAGGTGCTGGCCGAGGCATCGCAGGAGCTCTCGCGGCTCCTCTTCTGGCGCGAGCTTCGACTCCTCGCCGAGAGGTAGGGTCACTCGGTGACCTCGGGGGCTACGCTCGATCTGCGTGACCGCGTCCGCGACGTTCCGGACTTCCCCAAGCCCGGGATCGTCTTCAAGGACCTGATGCCGCTCGTCGCCGACGCGACGTACTTCCGCGAGACGATCGACCGGCTGGAGCAGCTCGCACGACCACTCCGGCCGGACATCATCCTCGGTGCGGAGGCGCGCGGCTTCATCTTCGGCGGCGCGCTTGCCGACCGGCTCCATTGCGGCTTCGTGCCCGCGCGCAAGCCGGGGAAGCTGCCGTGGGAGACGGTCGAGGCCGTCTACGAGCTCGAGTACGGGACGGACAGCCTGCAGGTGCACGCGGATGCGATCGGCAAGGGCGCGCGCGTGATCATCCACGACGACGTGCTCGCGACGGGCGGCACGGCGAAAGCGAAGATCGAGCTCGTCGAGAAGCTCGGCGGTGCCGTCGTCGGCCTGCTCTTCGTGGTCGAGCTCACCTTCCTGAGCGCCCGCGAGAAGCTTGCGGGGTACGACGTCGAATCCCTGATCTCCTACTAGGGCCGCGATGCGGCCCCTTCAGGGATCTTCACGCGATGAGCATTCGCTTGTGCCGATGCTCAGCTTGCGATAACTAGAAAGGGTGAGCGCTGGGCCGTCCGGTCGGTCGATGAGCATATGACCATGTACGACGTACTGACGGCCCGCTACACGTTCGCGTGTCCCCGGCGCGAGCACGCACAGGTCGCCCTCTCGTCGTTCCGCCTGCTCGAGCGGTTGCCCGGGGCGACGCACCCAGCCCTCTACCGCGTCAGCTTCGACTGCGGCTGCGGGGAGGAGCATCCCGGCCTGGTTTCCCACGACGATCTCGACTGGGCCCCACTGGGCGCCCATGCAGGGCCGTTCGTCGACCTGATGACGTCGCGCACGGGCGACGCGGCGGGAGAGCTACTCGACGTCGCGGCGTCGCATCTGAAGGCGGGGGAGTGGCCCTGGAGCTTCTACTGTTACCCGGAAGGGCGGCCGCGGCCCGTCTTCCCGTCCTCGTTCGTCGCGGTCGCGCCTGGTCAGCGCTCGCTCGGGCTCGCGGTGCGCTGCCCGGCATGTAACGCGCTCTCGGTCAACCTCGTCTCGCGCTCGCACGTCGACCTGCCATTCGCGAACGACGAGCGGATCGGCGTCGTCGAGCACGTCTTCGCCGACGACGCCCTCCGCACCGTCGCCGAGTTCCACGCCGAGCTGCACTCCGCCAGCTTCGACGAACGCCGCCTCCACCTGCATTGACGCGTTCAGTTTCCGTTCCGGCCGGGAAGAGCAGGTCAAATCCTTGAAACGGAGGCTGTGATGATCGGAGTGACACGGGGTATCTCGACGCTGGCCGGCGCAACCGTGGCCGGCATCCTGCTGTGGTTCGCGACGCAGATCGGCGCGCAGAGCGCCGGCGAGTACTGGGCGACCTACGGCGTGATCGCCGCCGCGGGCCTGACGATGGCGCTGTCGCAGATCCTGGGCGGCTGGACGAAGTGGGGGTGGCCGCGGTTCTCGGTCGGAGTCTTCACGGTCGGCTTCCTGCCGGCGCTCGTCGCGGGCGGCTGGATCCTGCTCGCGCGCCAGCCGGCTGACTGGATGAACACTTCGAACTGGTCCCGCGATCTCGGGATCTACAGCGCCGTCTCGGATCTCGGCAACATCCTGCCCGCGATCGCCTTCGGGATCGGGCTCGTGTTCGGGCTCACGTTCGACACGTCCGGGCCACGGCGCGCAGCGCTCGTGCCGGTCACCACAACGGTCACCGATGCGCAGGAGAACCGCGCGGCCGACGAGCCGCTGTCAGCGGATCACGGAACCTACGCCGATCAGCCGGCCACGCCCGTGCCGAACATGAGCGGAGAGCCCGACCGCGAAGCGGTCACGACGACGACATCGGCGCCGGAGCGACGGATCGAGGACTGAACCCTGGAATTGGGGATCTCGCCCGAAAGGGGTTCGGGACGATAGAGCGGGAGATGGAAGCCGCCACCGTCAGTCACCTCAAGCCCGCTGCTTCGGAACTCCTGCTCGCCCATTGCTCCGCGCTGGAGAGCGACGATCGGCGCCGGCCGATCGCCGCGGCCCGGCTGGACGCACTGCTCGGCAACGAGCTCGCGCGACGGCTCGTCTCCGCGCTTTCGCAACCGGCCGTGAACTAGGGCTACTCGCCGCGGAGGCGGACGAACAGGAAGATCGCTCCGCCCGCGACGAGCGAGAGGATGAACGCCGTCGCGCCTGACACTTCCAGCGCGAGCATCCCCACCCAGAGCAGCAGGAAGAAGAAGACGGCCCACAAGAACGCCTGGACTCCCTGGGCGATGCTCGGCATGCGGAGGTGCACGAGCGCGATCCTAACCGAACGAGGCGGACGGCTTTTCGCTCAGACGAGCGGCGCAAGGGTCTTGCAGAAGCGCTCGACCTCCTCTTCGCTGTTGTAGTAGTGCACCGACGCGCGCACGACTCCCGAGGTCAGCCCGCGCGCCTCGGAATCGAACGGCGTCACGAAGCCTGGGGAGGCAGTCACGTTGATCGTCTGCCGAGCGAGAAGGTCCGCGATCGCTCTCGGCTCTCGATTCTTGACCGTAAAGGAAACGATGCCGCACAGCTCCGGCCCTCGGTCTTGCACCATTACTCCAGGCAGACTCGCGAGCGCCTCGCGCAGGGATCGGCCGAGCTCCTTGACGCGAGCCCAGGTTGCCTCGAGACCCCACTGGAGCGCATAGTCGATCGCCTCTCCCATTGCGATCTTGGCCGCGTAGTTCGTCTCCCAGTTCTCGAAGCGCCGAGCAGTCGGCGCGACCCCATACTCCGTGCGCGAGATCCAGTTCTCCCACTCGATCGCGTGGACGTCGAGGAACGGCGGCTCCATCTGCTCGATCATCGTCCTCCGCACGTACAGGAAGCCCATCCCCCGTGGGCCGCGCAGGTACTTCCGGCTCGTGGCTACAAGCATGTCGCAGCCGATCCGGTCGACGTCGATGGGCATCTGCCCTACCGATTGGCAGGCGTCGAGCAAATACGGGACTCCAGTTCGCTTTGCCACGCGTCCAACCGCCTCCGCTGGGTTGACCAGCCCGCCGCTGCTTGGCACGTGCGTCAGCGCAATCAGCTTGACCCGCTCGTCGATCGCGTTACCGAGAGCGGCGACCGAGATCTGCCCCTCGTCGTCGTCGGGAATGGCCTCTACCACCGCACCCGTCTGCCTCGCGACCTGACGCATCGCCACGTAGTTGCTGATGTACTCGGCCATCCCGGTCAGGATGCGGTCGCCCTTCGCAAGCGGTAGCGAGTAGAACGCCATGTCCCAGGCGCGCGTCGCGTTCTCGACGACAGCGATCTCCTCTGTGCTCGATCCGATCAGCCGAGCAGCTGCCGCGTATACATGTGCGACTGCCTCTTCGGCGCCCTCGGCCGCCCGATACCCGCCCTCTCGCGCCTCGCGCTGAACGTGTTCGATCATCGCACGAACGACCCGCTCGGGCATCAGCGCCGCACCGGCGTTGTCGAAGTGCAGGACGGACGAGCAACCAGGCGTCTCGGCACGCGCCCGCTCGACATCAATCTCGGTCAAAGAAGCTCGCCCCCTCGTAGCTGCTCAAGCGAGCATATTCCCCGAAGGGAGCAAGTCCTCCAGCGATCGACAGCGAACCCCGATCCCGACCCAAACAGCTTTAGGGGTCTTGGCGCGAAACGGGATCCGCTCCCGCAGATCCAGTTTCCGATTGCGCCCAAAAAGAAATTCAGGGAGCCGGTGGCGCTTTCGTCCACCGAACCCGCTGACTTTCCGCTTGCGCGTACGGCCCTCGAGCTCGGATTCGACCTAATCGCGCTCCGTGCTCCCTGCCAGCAGAACGTAGCCGGACCGCCCCGTCCGATGCAAGAGGAAGCCTGGAGTGTTTCGTGCAAATTGCGCCAACTTCTCGTTGTAGCAGCCTCGTCTGCTGGTCATCCGTACGATGCTGAACGTGAGCCGCGTAACCCTCTGGGCCGTCTCCGGAGCAGCGCTGCTCGCAGCCGCCGTCCTGACCCTGCTCGGGCTGGGAGAGAACCCCGACGCGCTGCCGAACTGGCAAGCGCTCATCCTGGGGCTCGTGCAGGGGCTCACCGAGCTGCTACCCGTCTCCTCATCGGGCCACCTGATCCTCGTGCCGTGGCTTGGCGACTGGCAGTACCTGAAGGAGCACGATGCCTTCAACCAGACGTTCGACGTCGCGCTGCACCTGGGCACGCTCGTGGCCGTCGTCGGGTACTTCTGGCGCGATCTGGTCGTGCTCGTCGGCGCCTGGTTCCGGACGTTGCGCACGCGCCGCATCGAGACCGCCGAGGAGCGGATCGCCTGGTTCGTCTTCGTGGCGACGATTCCGGCGGCCCTCGTGGGCGCTGCGCTCGAGGATCCGATCTCGAACCACCTCGGTGAGCCGTGGCAGATCGCGATCTTCCTGGCGGTCTTCGGCGTCGTCCTTTGGTACGCCGACCGGCAGCCTGAGCAGCAGGCGATGGGGGACCTCGGTCTCAAGGCCGCCGTCGGCATGGGGCTTGCGCAATGCCTGGCGCTGATGCCGGGCGTCTCGCGCTCCGGCATCACGATCTCGGCGGGCAGGCTTTTCGGCCTCGACCGCGACTCCGCGGCGCGCTTCTCGTTCCTGCTGCTCGTGCCGATCGTGCTCGGCGCGGTGCTGCTGAAGGGCGTCAAGGACGTTCTGCTGGGAGACCTACCGCCGGGCTCGACGGGGCCGTTCGTCGTCGGCACGCTGGCTGCGGCCGGCAGCGGCCTGCTCGCGATCTCCGCGCTCCTCGGCTACGTGCGCAAGCACGACTACAGCGTCTTCGTCGCCTACCGCCTGCTCGCAGCGACGATCGTGCTGCTGCTGATCGCCACCGGCGTGCGGGGGGCCGGCTTCTAAGTGCGCCGGCGTCTTCCAACTTGACATAACACCGGTTCTCGTGCATTCACGAGAACGGCGTGTTCCTACCGGACGCCACCCGCTCTGCGCAGCCGCGCGCGGCCGCCCATGGCCTCTTCTAGCACCGCGACGCCGACCGCCTGGTGGGAGTGCTCGCCCTCGATCGGCTCGAGCTCGAACATCAGCTCGCCCTGGAGCTCCTCGCGCTCGAACGTGACCTTCATCCCGGCACAGCGACCCACCGGCGGCGTGCCCGGCAGGAATCCGTCCGCATGGACGTAGAGCCGCTCGCCCTCCTCCGTCCGGATGAAGCCGAAGTTCTTGGTGGCGTTGAAGAAGAGCATCTCGCCGCGCATGCACGTGACCTTCCTTCAGGGGGCGCGCACGCTGCTCGCTCCAGTAGGCACGATCTTAGCACCCCTGCCGGCGCCTCTTTTCGGCGCGCGGCGGTTACCTGAGACTGGACAAAAGGGTTTGGAGGCGAGATGGTCGCGGTAGAAGGCCGCGTGACGCCTTTTCTATGACCACCGTCGACATCGACCACCTGCTCCGCAACGACGAGCTCCAGCAACTGCTGGACGCGGCCGAGCAGGCTGGGTCGCTGAAGGCGGCGGATCTCGCCGAGATTGTCGAGACCCACGAGCTCGACGCGCTGGAGCAGGACGCGCTCTACCGTGAGCTCGACCGGCGTGGCATCGAGGTCGCCGAGGAGACACAGCCGGACCAGCCGGCGCCTGCTCCGGTCGTTGTAGCCGCGCAGGAGACGACAACCGACGCGCTGCAGCTCTTCCTGCGCGAAGCCGGACGTCACGCCTTGCTGACCGCACCGCAGGAGGTCGAGCTCGCGAAGAAGATCGAGCGCGGTGACATGCACGCCAAGCAGCAGATGATCCAGGCGAACCTCCGTCTGGTCGTCTCGATTGCGAAGAACTACCGCAACCAGGGGCTGCCGTTCCTCGACCTGATCCAGGAGGGCACGCTCGGCCTGATCCGCGCGGTCGAGAAGTTCGATTGGCGCCGCGGCTTCAAGTTCTCGACCTACGCGACGTGGTGGATCCGGCAGGCGGTCGCCCGCGCGCTGGCCGACAAGGCACGCACCATCCGGATGCCGGTTCACATCGTCGAGCGGCTGCAGAAGATGAATCGCGCCGAGCGCACGCTCTGGACGCAGCTCGGCCGCGAGCCGACGCTGGAGGAGATCGCCGAGGAGGCCTCGCTGCCGCTGCAGCAGGCGATCGAGGTACGCGCGGCGGCTCGGGCGTCGACGAGCCTCGACCAGCCCGTCGGCGAGACCGACGACGCGGTCTTCGGTGACTTCGTCGCCGGCGAGGGCCCGCTCCCGGAAGAGCAGGTCGAGATCTCTCTACGCAGCCAGGCGCTGCGGGAGGCGCTCGCCGCGCTCTCGGACCGCGAACGGCAGGTGGTCGTCCTCCGCTACGGCCTCGCCGACTCCGAGCCCAAGACGCTCGAGGAGATCGGACGTCGCCTCGGGCTGACGCGCGAGCGGGTTCGTCAGATCGAGCTCGACTCACTCAAACGGCTCGCCTCGCTCCGCGAGATGGAGTCTGTAGGCGCATTGCTATAGACAGGCTTACCCGAGAACCCGGGAGCGCAGCGACCCTTTAGGGGGCTTCGCGCACCCGGAAATCTGCTCCTGCAGATTTCCGATCAGGTGCGCAAATACAATTCGAGGCTCGGTGCGACCAGGCGCAGCTCGCGCAGGGCGCGCGATTCGAGCTGGCGGACGCGTTCACGGGTGATCCCCAGCCCGGCTCCGACCTCTTCGAGCGTCTGGGGGATCGCGCCGTCCAGACCGAAGCGCTGAGCGAGCACGTGGCGCATCCGCGGGTTCAGCCGGTCGAGCGCTGCGGAGAGCTCCGTCGAGCGCAGCCGGTCGGCGGTCTCGGCGTCGGGGCCTGCGGTCTTCGTGTCCTGGATCATGTCGCCGTAGAGGCTCTCGCCGTCGCCAACGGGGGTCTCCAGGCTAACGGGCTCCTGCACGAGCTCGAGCAGCTCCCCCACCCGCTCCGGCGTGAAGCCGGTCTCGACGGCGATCTCTTCATAGGTCGGGTCACGGTTCAGCTTCTGGGCGAGCACACGGCGGCCGCGCGTGACGCGGCGGACCTGCTCTGCGACGTGCACGGGCAGGCGAATCGTCCGGCCTTGCTCGGCGAGCGCCCGGGTAACCGCCTGGCGGATCCACCAGGTGGCGTACGTCGAAAGCTTGAAGCCCATCTTGTAGTCGAACTTCTCGACGGCGCGGATCAGGCCGAGGTTCCCCTCCTGGATCAGGTCGAGGAGCGGCACGCCGGCCTTCGTGTAGTTACGCGTGATCGACATGACGAGCCTGAGGTTCGACTCGATCAGCTTCCGCTTCGCGGCTTCGTCGCCTTCGTCCTTGCGCCGGGCGAGCTCGCGCTCCTCGATCACCGTCAGAAGACGTCCGTCGCCGATGGCGCGCACGTAGAGCTTGAGCGGATCCTGTGTCGCTTCCGGAGCGGCGACGACCTCTTCGGCGTCCTCGTCTGCCTCCTCCTCGCTCGCGACGTCGTCGAGCGCAGGCAGGAGCTCGAGGTGCGGCTCAGGCGCTGACTCGAAGACCGGCTCGGCTGCGTTCGGCTCCATCTGCACGGGTATCGGCCGCCCGGCCGTCGGGCTTGAGGACTCCGTACGACGACGTCGAAATGGAGCGCGAGGCTCCTAACTTCCCCCCAACACCTGCCGTCTACGCTTCTCAAGTAACAAGACGTCCCAGCCGATACCAACACTAGGATTTACCACTTATGTGTGGAATTGCCGGATATAGCCTGAGTCCCGATTCGAGCGTGAAGCGCACGCTCGCCGCGCAAGCCCTGCTGGCCGGAATCGCAGAGCGTGGCGCGGATGCGGTCGGGTACGCTCACCGCGGCTCCACCGCCTCCGTGACAGTGCACAAGCGCCGCTCGGGTGCCAGCGCGCTGATGGACGAGGTGCATGTGCCAGCCGCCTCGACTCAGCTACTCGTGCACGTACGGGACTACACGAAGGGCCACCCGACGATCGAGGCGAACAATCACCCGATCCGGCACGGCTCCGTCGTCGGGATCCACAACGGGATCATCTTGAACGACGAGGAGATCTTCGCCCGCTACGGCTTCGAGCGCGCCCACCCGGACATGACTGTCGACTCGGAGGCGATCTTCGCCCTGGCAGAGCATGCCGAGGGCAGTCCCGAGGCGCTCGAGGAGCTCCGCGGCGCCATGGCAACCGCCTGGCTCGACGAGCGGAACGCCTCCGTCCTCTTCCTCGCCCGCGCGGTCGGCCGTCCCCTGTGGATCGGCACGGCCGGACGCGAGCTCTTCTTCGCCTCGACGCGTGACGCGCTCTACCTGCTCGAGCAGACGCTCCGTGTGACCCTGCGCAAGCGCGAGGTCGACGAAGGCACCCTGCTACGGGTGGAGGGTGGCCGCATCACCGGTACCGATCGCTTCCAGCCGGACCGGTCCTACGTCGAGGAGACGATCCTCCCCTCGGTGCGCGCCCCTCATGAGGGCGCCTCGTGCCTGCAGCGGCTGAACGCGATCACGCTCGCCACCCGCCCGAACTAGCGTCTCCTAGCCGACGCTGCCGTCTGCGCCGACCTTGGCGCCCCCCTCGCGCAGGCGCTCCCGGACGAGGAACTGGAACGCCGCCCACGCGGGCTGCACGTCGATCATCCGATAGACCTGCCACTCGGTGAGGAGCGAGGGGTCGGCGCGGCGCGCCTCGGCCCAGTCGGCCATCTTCGGGAGCCTGCCGAGCCGTCGCGCAAGCGCCCCACCCTGCTCGACGGCGCGCTCGAGCCGCTCCTCCCCCACCGGCACGTCGAAGCCGGCGTCGCGGAGCGCCTGCGCGAGTGACCCGAACGTGTGCCAGAGCAGCGACTTGGACGGCATAGCGCCCTTGCGCGCGTCGATGTCCCTGGCGGTCGGCGTGCGTCCGAGCTCCTCGCCGAGCGCGCGGAGCCGGCCAAGCAGCTCCTCGCGGGTCGCAAAGCGGCGCGGTACCAACCCCGCCTGCCGTTTGGCTGCGTTCCAGCTGCCGAAGTGCTCGATCACCGTCTGGGGGTGAACGGTCGTCTGCGAGTCCGCGGCGAACTCGCGCATCGTCGGCGAGCGGCCCAGACGTTCGGCGCTGCTCGTCAGCTGCGCGAGGATCTCCTCGTCCGTGTAGCGCTTGCGGATCCCGGCCTGGAATGCGGCAAGAGCTGCCGGATCGATGCCTGCCACCGCAGGGTGGCGGCGGGCTCGTCCCATGCAAGCAGTGTAGAGCATTTTCGCACATCTGCAAGCGGGCCAGAACGCCCACGTCTCAGGGACAGTCCCTGGGACATGTTCTAACCGGCCACACTCCGCGAGTGAGTCCGGCGCGAAGCGGCCGGCTTCAGGGGTCCTGCGCCTACGCGCTAGACAGCAAGCAGCTTCAGGCGCTGCGCTGCTTCGTCGGTCAGCGCGTCGAGCGGCAGGATCCGCTCGAGGGCCGAGACGCAGCGGGGGCAGAACTGGGAGCTCGCGGCGTCGCGGAGCTCTGTGAGCGCCTCGTCGAGCGGGCGTGCGGCGCGGTAGATACGGGTGGTCAGCATCGAGTCGAGAGCGTCGGCGACGTGGATGATGCGGGCGCCGAGCGGGATCTCCTCCCCCTGCAGCCGGTCGGGATAACCGGTGCCGTCGAAGCGCTCGTGGTGGTGGCGGATCGACGGGACGGCATCGCCGAGGAAGCCGAGCCGGTCGATGATGCGGGCGCCCTCGTCGGCGTGTCGCTGCATCAGCGCCCACTCCTCTTCGGTCAAGCTCGCAGGCTTCAGCAGGATCGAGTCCGGAATCGCGAGCTTGCCGATGTCGTGGAACAGCGCGGCGTGGCCGAGCAGGTCGAGCTCGGCGTGAGAGAGCCCGAGCTCGCGGCCGATTGCGAGAGCAAGCTGCTGCACGCGGCGCGAATGGCCGGCGGTGTACGCATCCCGCGCGTCGACGGTGGCCGAGAGGCTTTCCATGGCCGCGGTCGAGCGCTCCTTCAGGAGCCGGTTTGCCTGCTCGAGGGAGACATTCTGGGTATGGATGGTCTCCGCGGCCTGGCGTAGCTTCTGGGCGCTTCTGCGCGTGTGCGAGAGGTATGCCTCCTGTGTCTTGCGCATCAGCAGGAGCGGCACCGCGAAGACTGCGAGGGCGTAGAGCCCGGCAGCGGCGTAGCCGATCGCGATCACGCCGCCGATGAAGCCGTAGACGACGTAGTGCGGCGCGAGCCAGAGGAACCGCTCGTGCCAGACGCGCCAGACGTTCTCGCGGCCCTCGACGGCGAGCGCGATCGACAGCAGGCCCGTGTTCACCGCGAAGTACACCGCGCCTGCGACTAGTCCCGCAACGACCGTGACCAGCTCGCCCATACCCCCGTCGTAGCCGAGCATGAAGATCGAGGCCGCTGCGAGCGACGAGAGCGCGAGCGTGCCGATGTTGAAGAGGACGCGGTGGATCTGCTGGCGCTGCGCGCTCCACTGGACGACGCAGATCGCCACAGCCATCGCGAGCGCAGCACGGGGTCCGAAGAGCGCTGCGCCTGCGAGAGCGCCGACGGCGCTGACCGAGATCGAGCCGTCGTCGAGCTCGAGTGCGAGCGCCTCCCCCACGCTGACGAGCGCAATCACGGCGAGCAGGCCGATGATGTCCGTCGACGTGCCGAAGAGGGCGCCGAGCACGCCTGCTGCCACGCCGAAGAAGGTGACGACTCCGACGAGCAAGCCAAGCCGGGTCGAGAGCTGGAGGAAACGCGGGCCACTGGTCGTGTGCGCGGTGTGGCGGCGCTCCTGCTCCGGGAGTGCTTCCGGCACGCGTGCGAGCGGTTCGCGGTGATCGCCGTCCTCGGGCACGGCGACGAGGCGGGCGCTTCGATCGGCCGGCATCAGCAGCGGCTCCGAGCTCGCGGCAAGCACGCGGTTCCGGCCCTGGAGCTTCGCCCGGTAGACGGCCAGGTCGGCCTGGTGGATCAGCGCGTTCGGGTCCTGAGCGTCCTTCGGGTAGCCAGCAACTCCGATCGACACGGTCGCGCGGATGGGCTCACTGGAAGTCTCGACGTCGTACAGGCGTTCCGCCACCGAGCGGCGGATCCGCTCGGCGATCTCGAGCGCCTGCTCCGGCGGCGTCTCGGGCAGGAGGATCGAGAACTCCTCGCCGCCGAAGCGGGCCGGGACGTCGTAGTGCCGTAGCTCCGCACGGAAGACCTCGGCGATGCCCTTCAGCACGGCATCGCCTGCGAGATGGCCATACGTGTTGTTGATCTCACGCAGGAGGTCGAGGTCGGCCATGATCAGAGACATGGGCCGCTCGAAGCGCTGCGCGCGTCCAAGCTCCTCCGTCAGCGCCGAGGCGAAATAGCGGGCGTTGAAGAGCCCCGTCTTCGGGTCGACGCGCGCCTCGGCCTGGAGCTGCGGTACCGAGAGAGCCCGGTGGATCAGCAGGAGCGGTGCGATCGCGAACGGGACGAGCCACGCGTTGCCCGTCCAGAAGGCGGCCAGAACGACTCCGAGCGCCGCGAAGACGAACTCCGTCGAAAGGGTCTGGTACGAGAAGAGCTGCCGCATCGGGTGGCCGTTGACCCAGCGGATCATGGGCGCGAGCAGCAACGAGTTGAGCGCGACGAGCGCGACGGAGCCGGCGGTGCCGGCAAGCGCGAACCGAACCTCGTTGCTCGTGATCAACCCGTCTGCGCCGCTGACGAGGTGCGCGGCGCCCCACGCCGACATCGTCGCGATCGTGAAGACGAGGATGTTGAACGATTGGATGTACCAGGCGCGGCGGCTGCGGAGCCACTCCGGGAGGTGCTGGATCAGCGGCAGCACGGCGAGCAGGGCGGGCGGCAGCAGCAGCACGGCCGCGATCAGGAAGACGCCGGTTGTGTGGTAGGCCTTGTTTCCGGGCGTCCGCACGACGAAGAACTGCGCCAGCGCGACGCTCGTCGCCAGGATTGCGAACTGGAACCAGTCGCCGGTCGCCTTGTCGAGCTGGGCGAGGAACGGCGCCGTGACGGCGACTGCGACCGCGGCGACGAGGCAGAAGTACGCGAGCGCCTTCGGCGGCAGCTGCTTGCGCGGCTCGTGCGCTGAGCTGTCGCGCGCGATCGCGTCTTCGAGGTGGATCGCGCTCATGGTCCGCTTGTGCCCGTCATGCCGCTGTTCTCCTTGAGCCGCCGCAAAATCGGCCAGTCGGCCATGTCGAAAGGTATTTCGTGCCGGGGGGTGAGGCATCCCCCACTCGGGGTACCCCGCTCCGAGTTCCCCCGAATGGGTGAGACATCGAGGGCCGGCCGATAATGGCCGGCCCCCGATGCTCGATTGGTGCTATGGAACGAGTGAGGAGAGCGACGAGAGGTATGCCGCCTTCTCCTCGGGCGTCATCAGATCCGGGTCGGCCGCAGCAGCGGTCGCCTCCGGAGCCGTGAGCTCGTAGCCGTCCGCATCCATCGGTGTCTCGCCGTCGGCGTTGTCCTCCCAGGAGACGTCGCTCCAGGAGACGTCGCTCCAGGAGACGTCCGTCCAGGAGACGTCGCTCCAGGAGACCGCATCCCAGGAGACGTCGCTCCAGGAGACGTCGCTCCAGGAGACAGCGTCCCAGGAGACGTCGCTCCAGGAGACGTCAGTCCAGGAGACGGCGTCGAACACCGTCGTCCCGTCCGCTGCCAGCTTGAGGAACCGGTTCAGCCCCGCGTTCGGGTTCGGCGTCTCCCTGGTGGAGAGAACCGACTGAACGGCGTTGACCTGGCCGACACCGCAGGACAGAGCGGGCGACTGTGGCACCGGGCGCGCCCGGCGCATCAGCGCACTCTTGACCTGATCAGGAGTCCAGCTCGGATTGCGAGCGAGCGCCTGTGCGGCGACACCCGAGATCACGGGCGCCGCGAACGACGTCCCCGAGAGCTCGATGGAGTCCGTGCCGAGCATCTTGGTCGCCTTCAGGACCGCAAGCGAGGAGCCGGCGGGGATCGGGCCGACCATGTAGCGGCCGGGTGCGCAGATCTCCGGCTTCGAGAAGCCGTCCGGAGTGCGTCCATAGGCCGACCACGGGGCCGCGGCGTCGTCGTTCGGCCGTGAAGTGCCGCCGATGTCTACGGCGCCGACCGTGATCACGAACGGGTCGCTGCCCGGTGCGTACCGAACGCCGCTGGGGCCGGTCGGCGTGCCGTAGTTGCCTGCAGCCGCCACCACCACGACGCCCGAGCGCCACAGCTTCTCGACCGCGACGTTCAGCGGATCGAGCCAGAAGTGGTTCACGGCACCCGAGTGGAGCGAGAAGTTGGCGACGCGGATGTTGTACGCCGCCTTGTTCTTGTAGATCCACTCCGCAGCGGCGATCACGTCGCTCGTCCTGCCCGAGCCACTGTCGTCCATGACGTCGAGCGAGACGATGTCCGCGTTCGGTGCAGCACCGGCATAGCCAACCCCGTTACCCGCCGCGATGCCCGCGACGAACGTGCCATGGCCGCGACCGTCGCCGGCGCCGTTTGCGTTACCGGAGCTGACGAAGCTGACCTGTGTCTTCACACGTCCGGCGAAGTCTGCCCTGGTGGCGTCCACGCCGGAGTCGACGATGGCAATCGTCGCCGCCTTCGAGGAGCTCCAGAGCTTGTACACACCGGTTTCGTGCGTCCAGAGCTGCGAGGACGTCGGTGCGAGAGCCGTCGTGACCGTGCCGGAGACCGGCCGAGCCGGGAGGCGTGGCGGGGCAGCCTCGGTGACGACGAGGCCCTTCCTCCGCTCGAGCGTCACGGGAGCCGGTCCGCGGATCTCGCCCGCGTAGCCGGTGGTGCTCCCG
>JANMJY010000210.1:0-1679 GCA_031371615.1 Actinomycetes bacterium
GCGTGGTGGCACGTCTCGAACGTCAACGCCGTCGCCCGCATGCAGATCAACGACCACTCGTGGGTGCACATCCAGGTCGTCGTCAACATCGCGCTGAAGCTTCTACGCCAGCTCACCAAACACGGAGTCGTTCCCTCCGCCGTGCGCGACTACGGCATGACGAACGAGGACGCAGAGGTGATCGTCGTTCTCTCGGCTCTCATGCACTGCGTCGGCATGTCGGTGCACCGCCGCGGCCACGAGGATTTCAGCCTCTTCCTGTCGGAGCCGAAGATGCGAGAGCTGCTCGACGGGGTCTACGACGAGCCCGTGCGGACGGTCGTCATCTCGGAGGTTCTCCAGGCGATCACGAGTCACCGAGCGGACGGAGAGCCGCTGGCCCTCGAGGCAGGCATCCTGCGGGTCGCGGACGCGCTCGACATGGCCAAGGGCCGGTCGCGGATCCCGTTCGAGGCGGGGTCCGTGTCCATGCACTCCCTGTCTGCAGCCGCAATCGAGGAGGTCACGATCGAGGACGGCGACGACAAGGCGGTCAGAATCGGGATTCTGATGAACAACTCGTCGGGCCTCTTTCAGGTCGACGGCCTCCTGAAGGCCAAGCTCCGCGGCTCGGGCCTCGAGCCGGATGTCGAAGTGATCGCCCACCTCGATACCGAGAGTGAGAAACGTCTCGTGTCGGTGTATCGCCTCGACCCCTGAGGGGTTTTTCGGCCGTCGAGTGGGCGCGAACCGCGTCGGATCGAGGTTGCTACGATCCGCAGGCCCTGCGGGATCGTCTAATGGTAGGACGCCGGATTCTGGTTCCGGAAGTTGGGGTTCGAGTCCCTGTCCCGCAGCTCGAGTCGTAGCTCGTCAGACCCACCCATCAGCTCCACGCGCCCGTTCCGACGATGCCCCCGCAAGGGGGCCTTTTCGGTGTTCGGTACGACAACGGTCGTGACAGTGTTTTGAGGATTTTGTAAGCATTTGCAGGAGCGCTTGTGACGGGTTCGCTACGGTGGCCGCAACGAGAGACACGAGCGGGTCGCTTTCGCGCGACACCGTGAGCCCTGTCCCCGAGATGGAGGTCAGATCCTGAGAGCCCTAGCGATGGGTGCGTGCGCCCTGATTCTGCTGATCCTGCCGGGAACGGCACAGTCGCAGTCCGACGCAGATCTCGGCGCGCAACTGACGCGCCACCTGAGCACCATGAAGAAGGATCAGCAGGTGTTGCGCTTCTTCGATGCCCACGGCTGGTTGCTCACCGACCCGCGGTTCGAGGTCGAGGCACACCGCCAACTCCGTCTGCACACCCTGAGTCTGACGCGGACGGAGCGCAAAGCCGCCGCTGCGAAGGCCGCCCTCGCACGGCGCGTCCAGAGCCGCCGACTCGCGTCGATCCAGGCGGCAACACCACAGACCGTGATCTGCAGGGTCTTCGGCGACTACTGCCGCCAGGCGCTCGCGGTTTCACGCTGCGAATCCGGCCTGCAGACCGACGCTGAGAACGGCCAGTTTCGCGGGCTCTTCCAGATGGGCTCGAGCGAGCGACGGATCTTCGGCCACGGCGCCTCCGCCGTCGAGCAGGCAAAGGCTGCCCACCGGTACTTTCTCGCCTCCGGACGCGACTGGAGCCCCTGGTCCTGCAAGCCCTGGGCCTGAGTCGGCCCGCTCGCAACGACGTTTCGTCTGCAAAGTGC
>JANMJY010000239.1:0-1628 GCA_031371615.1 Actinomycetes bacterium
GGGCTGCGCCAGATGCTGGCGCCGTGCCACTCGCTCGCAGCGGCGGCGAAGATCGTCCCGCTCTCGGCAGCGCGAACTGCGTGGTAGATCGGCCAGCCTTCGCAGAAGGGGCCGCGCAGCTTCCAGTCGCGACGGCTCTCGTCGCTCTCGAGCAGGAAGCAGCCCTTACGAGTACCGACGATCAAGACCGTCTTCGACATCGATGTCACCTCCGGTTAGCGACGCGCGTGGGAGTCTCCGTCATGCAGACGAAGCGGGTGCGCGAAACTCATCGGTGAGTCGAGAGGTGTTGCGCGGGTCTAGGATTGGCGGCGTGGCGGTGACACCCGAGACCGGACGGTGGGACGCGCTCGCTGCGACGCGTACCCGCGGCGATGTCGGCGACGGGATCGCGTCGGTGCTCGCGCTCCTCGGCGTCCCCGACCTGATCTCCTTCGCCGGGGGCTTCCCGGATCCCAAGACGTTCCCGCGCGAGCGCGTCTCGACGCTGTTGCAGGAGTTCGCCGCGGCGGGCGAGGTGAGTGCATTTCAGTACGCGCCGACCCAGGGCCTGGCCGGCGCGCGAGACGCACTCGCGGAGCGGCTGGAACGGCTGCAGGGGCGTCGTCCGGCCGACGACGAGCTGCTGATCACGAGCGGCGGGATCGAGGCGCTCGAGCTCGTCGGCAAGTCGTACCTCGACCCCGGCGACGTCGTGGTCGTCGAGGGCCCGACCTACCTGGGCGCGATCCAGGCGTTTCGGAGCTTCGAGGCGAAGCTCGTCGCCGTCCCGATGGACGAGCACGGGCTCGAGGTGGACGAGTTGGAGCGGCTACTTGCAGGGGGCCTGCGCCCGAAGCTCGTCTACAGCATCCCCGACCACCAGAACCCGGCCGGCGTGAGCCTCTCCGGCGAGCGGCGCGCGCCACTGGTCGAGCTCGCGCGCCAGTACGGGTTCCTGATCGTCGAGGACGTGGCCTACCGCGAGCTCGGCTTTGCCGCCGACACGTTCCCGAGCCTCTGGAGCCTCGCTCCCGACGTCGTCGTCCAGGCGGGCACGACGTCGAAGACGATGTTTCCGGGCATCCGGCTCGGCTGGGCGGTCGGCCCGGCCGAGATCGCCGCCCGGCTCGTCTCCGCCAAGCAGAACACCGACCAGTGCGCGGGCGCGCTCGGGCAGCGACTGTTCGAGGAGTCCGCCCGCCGCGGGTGGCTGGACGAGCAGGTGGCGCTCTCGCGGGCCCTGTACGAGCGCAAGAGCCAGCGCCTGCTGGCGGCGCTCGAGCGCTCCCTGCCGGAAGGCGCGCGCTGGACGCGACCGCAGGGCGGCTTCTTCTCCTGGCTGACGCTCCCCGCCGGCGTCGACTCGCCGGAGCTGGCGCAGCGAGCGGTGGAGCAAGGCGTCGGCATCGTGCCGGGCACGTTGTTCTTCCCAGACGGCCGGGGCGCCGACACGGTGCGGCTCTCGTTCAGCCTCGTCGACGAAGCGCTGATCGACGAGGGCATCGAACGGCTCGGAGGGCTCCTGTGAGCGAGGCCAAGCACTTCCGCTGGGAGGACCTGCCGAAGGAGGCGCTCAAGCCGGACCTGGCGCGGCGCCTGATCTCGACCGAGCGGATGATGCTCGCACACGTCTACCTCGACAAGGG
>JANMJY010000106.1:0-2315 GCA_031371615.1 Actinomycetes bacterium
ACCGTTCGTGGCGTACCAGCCGAGCAGGGCGTCCTGCATGAAGGCAAGGGTAGATTGGATCCCTGATGGCACGCACCCGCTTCGCCCCGAGCCCGACCGGCTCATTGCACCTCGGGAGCGCCCTGTCTGCCGTGGCCAACCGGCGAAGGGGCGATTGGTTCCTGCTCCGGATCGACGACACCGACCGGGCGCGCGAGGTCGAGGGCGCCGTCGACGAGATCCTCGCCGACCTCGAGTGGCTGGGGATCGTCTGGAACGAGGGCCCAGCACGGCAGAGCGAGCGTGCAGAGCGTCACCGCGAGGCGGCGCAGGCGGTCGGAAAGCCGGACGAGGAGGGATCGGTGCGTTTCGGTCGCACCACGCTGCTGCGACCGGACGGCAGCCCGACCTACCACCTGGCGAGCGTCGTCGACGACCACGACTTCGAGATCACGCACGTGGTCCGCGGCGCCGACCACCGCTCGAACACCGAGCTGCAGCAGGGACTCTCGCGGGCGCTCGGCTTCGACCCGCCCGAGTACGTCCATCACGGGCTGCTGCTCGGACCGGACGGGAAAAAGCTGTCGAAGCGGGCGGGCGCGCCGACGCTCGCTTCGTACCGCGAGGCGGGCGTGCCGGCAGAGGCGATGCGCGCGTACCTCGAGGAGCTCGGCGAGCCGGCGCACGACGTTCACCTCGACGAGCCGCGGCTCCGCCGGCTCGCGATCGACGCGATCGAAACGCTTTCGGACGAGGAGCTCGCGGCACGCGCGGGTGCGCCGCCCCAGCTGGCCCGCGCGCTCCGCGGCGCCCGCGACCTGGTCGAGGCGAGAGCGATGGCCGCCGCGATCCTCCAGCCGCAGCCCGTGAGCCTCCCGGAGGAGGCGCGGCCGACGCTCGAGCGGTTCGCGGCGCTCCGCGCGAGCGGACTGGACGGCAAGGACATCGTCCGGGAGCTGAAAGCCGTCGGCGGGGACTTGAAGGCGCTGCGGCTTGCCCTCACAGGCGTCGAGCGCGGCCCCGAGCTCTGGACGGTGATCGCGGCGCTGCCCCAGGACGAGGCGCTGCGGCGGGTCGATGCGGCGCTCTAGCCTCGCGGCCGGGTTGGCAATGTCAGCCCTGGCGGTGGGATGTGGCGGCTCGGCTCTGGCGGCGTCTCCTCCTGTGCCCGTCGCCAACGGAAGCCACGATCTCGTCGTGATCGGCGACTTCGGAGTCGGCGGCAGCGCGGAGCGCCGGCTGGGCACTGCGGTACGCGCCTACGTCCGCACGCAGGGAGCGGGGCTGCTGCTCACCGTTGGCGACAACGACTACAGCACGGGCACGTACTTCTCGGGAAACTGGTCGTCTTCCTTCGGCTGGACGCGTGCGGAGGGCGTCCGCGTCGCAGGCACGCTCGGCAACCATGACGTCGCCGTGGGCGGCGGACGGTACGAGTTCGGCGCGCTCGGCATCTCGCAGCCCTATTACCGCCGGTCGTTCGGGTCGGTCGACCTGTTCGTGCTCGACTCGAATCGCCCTCAGGACCGGACCCAGCGCGCCTGGCTCGAGCGCGCGCTCGCGAAGTCCACCGCGCGTTGGAAGATCGGCGTCTTTCACCACGCTGCCTACTCTTGTGGCCTCCATAGCGACCAACCGTGGATGCGGCCTCTCGTCGGCCTGATGCGGGCGCACGGCGTGCGCCTCGTGCTCACAGGGCACGACCACAACTACCAGCGGTTCGACTTGAACGGACTCACGGAGATCGTCGCCGGCTGGGGTGCGGCAGGGCTTTACCCGGTTGGTGCCTGTCCCAAGGGCACGCCCGCGCCTGTGGCGTCGCGCGACGACGTTCACGGGTTCCTCGCCCTGCGGGTCAGTCCACAAGAGCTCGCCGGCGAGGCCATCACCGTGGCGGGTCGGCGCGTCGACTCCTTCCAGGTCACGCGCTAGCCCGGCGGTAGCCTTGGCCGGGTGAGGCTCCACAACACTCTCGTTCGAGATCTCACCGATCTCCCCGACGCTCCGGGGCCGATCGGCATGTACGTCTGCGGCCCGACCGTCTACGCGCGCGCACACATCGGCAATGCGCGGCCGTACGTGCTCGCCTCCTGGTACAAGCGCTGGCTGCGCGAGCGCGGCTACGAGGTGACGCTCGTCCACAACATCACCGACGTGAACGACAAGATCTACGCCGCAGCGCCCGGCGCGAGCGCCCAGCGGGCCGCCGAGGCCACTGAGTGGTACCTCGAGGACGTCGGCCGCTTCGGGCTCGCCGAGGTCGACCACTACCCGCGCGCGACCGAGTCGATGGAGGAGATCATTCGCTTCATCGTCACGCTGATCGACCGGGGCTA
>JANMJY010000107.1:0-2275 GCA_031371615.1 Actinomycetes bacterium
ACGGTCATGTTCTTGCCGACCTCGCCGAGGCCGCCCAGGGGGATGATGCGAAGGCTCACGCGCCGGAGTGTATGCGCGGGCCTCCCGTTGCGGCCCGGTGTCCTCCCCCGTCGGAGGGATGGACACACGGAAGCCGGTGCCAATGCTTAGCGAACCCTCTAGACCAAAGGGAGAATGAACATGCGGATGGCGTGGATTTACAGGTTGAGCCTTCTCGTCGCGCTTGTGCTGGCCGCTGGCGCCGGCAACAAGTGGGGCGGCTGAACCACCAGCTCGACCAACGGACAGGATGAAAGCGGTGCGCGGACAGACGCTGTACTTCCGCGCCACCACCGGTCTCGGCTTCGGCGTGCTCCTGCTCGCCGCGATCCAGGCCACGGGGGCGCCGCTCCGCGTGCTCGCGCTCGGCGCTGCAGCGGTAATCGCCAGTGAGGTCGTGCAGGTTCCAGGCGACGATCGCTCGCTCGACCCGCTCGACGCGCAGCCCTTCAGCTTCTCGTCGCCCGCCCACCTCGCGCTCGTGATCGCGATCGGCACGTGGCCCGCGGCGCTGCTCGCCGGGTTGGGCGTCGTGGTCGTCGACCTGCTCCGTGGCGCGCCCAATCGCGCAATCGCGTTCAACGCGAGTGTCTTCGCGCTGGCAACGGCAGGCGGCGGCGGCGCGTTCGCTCTTGCGGGCGGTACAGCCGGCGCCTTGGCACTGCCCGATCAGTTTCCCGCCTACGCGGCACTCGCCTTGGTCTACGTGTTCTTGAACCTGACGCTCGTCAACACGATGGCCGCTCTCGGCGCGGGTCGCGGTGCGCTGACCGAGCTACGCGATGTGTTACACACCGACGTTCCGTCGCGGATCGCCGAAGCGAGCCTCGGCCTCGTGATTTGCCTCTCAGTGCTCTACGAGCCGTGGGCCCTCGTGGCGTGCGTGCCACTCGTGATCGCCGTCTATCGCGCGTACGAGCGACTCGCCGTGCTCCGCCGCGAGACCGCTCGCGCGCTCGAGACCTTCGCGAACGTCGTCGACGAGCGGGACACGTCCACCTACTCCCACTCGACTCGCGTCGCCGACGACGTCGAGGCGCTGGGACGGGCGCTGCGGCTTCCCTCCGCCCAGGTCGGGCGCCTGCGCTGGGCGGGCCGCCTGCACGACCTCGGGAAGATCGCTGTCGACTCCAGCGTCCTCAACAAGCCAGGCCCGCTCGACGACGCCGAGTTCGAGACGATGCGGCGCCACGCGCGGCTGTCGGCGAGGCTGCTGCGCCGGTTCAGACTCGCTGCCGACGAGGCCCGCGCGGTCGAGTATCACCACGAGCGCTACGACGGCCGGGGCTACTACGGAATCCACCGCGACAATATCCCCCTGGCCGCGTTCTTCCTCGCCGTGGCGGACAGCTTCGATGCGATGACGAGTGACCGCTCCTACCGACGCGGGATGCCGGAGACAGACGCTCTGGAGGAGATCGAGCGCTGCGCCGGGACGCACTTCCATCCGGGTGTAGCGCTCGCATTCGTCGCGATGAAGCGCGGTGACGACCCGCGGCTCGCGCTGTCGCGCGTCGAGCTGCGAAACCTGCGCGCCGGCCGCTCGCGTCCCGCAGTTCCGAGCTGGGCGACCGGGCTGTCTGCCGCGACTCTCGTCACGCTCGTCGGCGGCGTCGCGCTCCTCCTGGCGCTGGCCATCGGCTCGACCTCGTTCGTGCTTGCCGGCTCCGTTGCTGCCGTTGGAGGGCTCCTCTGGCGCACATACGACAAGCACTCTGCCCACCGTCTCGCAACGAGCGTGCGCGAAGCGCTCGGCACTGCTGTGCACCCGTTCTCCGCGCTCGTCGAAACCCTCGCGTGCGTCAAGTCGCTCGACTGGATCGGGATCGTGAGGTGGGACGTCCAGACCATGTCCGGATGCGTCGACCTAGAGCGCGGCGGCCTGACCGGCATCCGCCCGACCGACGACGCGATCACGAGCTGGCTCGTGCGCGACGCGGACGGTGGTGAGCTGCTCGTAGCAACCGGGGCCGAGGTCGGCATGGCGGCGACTCTCCTCGCACTGCCCCTCGGTCACGAGTCGACGCCGGCACCGATGTGGCTCGTCCTCAGCTTCCGGCACGACCGACCGAGCTGGCTCGACGAGGGGCTACTCGAGCTGCGCGACGAACTCGCGGCGGCATTCACACCCGCCTCGGTGAGCACGCCGCCCGTCCGCCTGCAACGCGTCGCAGCGGTGTCCTGATGTTCCTCCTGCCGAGCCTCGCGCTCGGGTTCGTTTTCGCGCTCCTGCTCG
>JANMJY010000290.1:0-13039 GCA_031371615.1 Actinomycetes bacterium
CGCGTTCGCGGTCTCGAGCCCGGACACCGGTGTCATGTCGGGCAACTGCTACCGCTACCGCTTCACGATCGCCGACCGCGTCGGCAACGTCTCGGCGACCGCGACGTCCGCAGCCGTCCAGGTCGACACAGACGCCCCGCCCGCGCCGACGCAGGTCGTTACCGAGTCCGGCACCGACGGGCACGCGATCGGCTCAACCCTCTTCTATCTCCCGTCCGGCTCCGGCTCTTTCACCGTGACCGCTACTGCGACCGATGGCCAGTCCGGAATCGACAAGGTCGTGTTCCCAGCGGTCGGCTCGGGCTTCGCCCGCACGGGCTCGGCCGACGACGCGACGGCGCCGTACTCGCGCGACTACACGTGGAGCGCGGGAGCCACGGCCTCCGGCGCGCAGACGGTCACCGCGCACGACCTCGCCGCCAACACCGCGAACGGGAGCTTCACGCTGACGGCCGACTCGACTGCTCCGGCCACCGCCTTCACCGCTCCGGGCGCCGGCGCGATGCTCGACTCGAACGTCCACCCCGTCACCGCAACCGCAACCGATATCGGTGGAGCCGGAATCGCCTCGGTCCTGTTCGAGGTCTCCGACGGCGGGCCGTTCACGCCGATCGGCGCCGCGGACACGACGGCGCCGTACAGCGTCGGCTGGGACACGAGCACCTTCTCGGACGGGCCGATGACGCTGCGCGCGACCGCGACCGACAACGTCGGCAACACGACCGTCGTCACGCGCAACCTCGCGGTCGACAAGGTCGTCGGCCCGCCGAACACATCGATCGCCGCCAGGCCGAGCGACCCGGACAACGACACGACGCCTGACTTCACGTTCACCGCGACCGAGACCCCGGCCACTTTCGAGTGCAACGTCGACGGCGCCGGGTGGGCGAGCTGCGCGACCCCGTTGACGGTCTCCCCCGCCCTCGGCAACGGCTCGCACACGATCGAGGTGCGTGCGACCGATGCGGCCGGCAACACCGATCCGACCCAGGCGAGCTACACGTGGGTCGTCGACGCAACCGCTCCGACGGGCTCGCTGACCTCCCCGGGCGCCGGGGCGGCCGTGGCCGGTAGCGCCGTGACCGTCAGCGCCAACTCGGCCGACGCGGGCTCGGGCGTTCTCAACGCACTCTTCGAGGTCTCCCCCGCGGCCACCGGCAGCTGGATGACGATCGGCGTCGCCGACACGTCCGCGCCCTACTCGGTCACCTTGGACACGACGGCCCTCGCGGACGGCGACTACGACCTCAGGGTCACGACCCGCGACGTTGCCGGCAACGCCTTCGTCTCGCCGCTCCGCACCGTCGTCGTCGACAACACACCGCCGAGCCTCGTCGTCACCGTCGACGCGACGATCAACATCGCCAATTCGGACCCGGAGACGCTTGGCGCGACCGCCACTGACACGGGCACCGGCATCGACTACGTGAAGTTCGAGCAGTGCAACAGCCCCGGCGCCACCTGCGGCGTCGCGGACTGGACGACCCTCACCATCGATACGACCGTCCCGTACGCCGTCGCGTGGCCGATCCCGACGGACGGCACCCGCCTGCTCGCCGTGACGGCCGTCGACAACGCGGGCCGGCAGTCCTACCAGACGGTGCCGGTGACGATCGACCGCACCGCGCCGACCACAGCTCTGACCAGCCCCGTCGCCGCGGCGAACCTCCGTGGGATCGCGCCTGTCGCCGCCTCCGCGAGCGATCCGGCGCCCGGCGGCGTCCAGCTCGTTGAGTTCCAGCTGACAGCGAGCGGCGGCGCGTACACCGACCCGTCCTTCGCGTCGGACTCGAGCTCGCCGTACACGGGCAGCCTGGACACGACCGGCTACGCCGACGGCCTCTACGACCTGCGCACGTTCACGAGCGACGTCTCCGGCAACTCGACCGCGTCCAGCTCGGTGACGGTCCGGATCGACAACACGCTGCCGACCGGCGTCGTCACGGCTCCGGCTGCGGGCGCGAACCTTCGCGGCGCCACCGTGGCGCTGACCAGCGACTCCGCCGACACGGTTGTAAATGGCTCTGCCTCGGGCGTAGCGACGGTGCAGTTCCAGCGCTCCCCGGCCGGCGCGGGCACCTGGACGAACCAGGGCGCGACGTTCGACACGACGGCAGTCGCCGACGGCCAGTACGACCTCCGCGTCGTGACGACCGACAACGCCGGCAACGCCTTCACCTCGGGCGTCACCACCGTGCGTGTCGACAACACGCTTCCGACCGGCTCGGTCACGAGCCCGGCTACGGCTGCCGACGTCCGCGGCTCGATCACGCTGGCGAGCAACTCGGCCGACGCCGGCTCGGGCGTCGCGACGGTGCAGTTCCAGCGCTCGCCCGCGGGCGCAGCCACGTGGACGAACCAGGCGGCGAGCTGGAACACGACGCTGCAGGCCGACGACCAGTACGACGTCCGCGTCGTGACGACCGACAACGCCGGCAACGTCTTCACCTCGACTGCGACGACGATCCGCGTCGACAACACGGCTCCGACCGGATCGGTGACAGCGCCCCTCGCGGGCGCCGAGCTCGGCGTGCCGCCGGCCACCCTCACCAGCGACTCCGCCGACGTGGGCGGCTCCGGGGTCGAGACCGTCGTCTTCGAGCGCAGTCCCGCGACCGCGAACACCTGGACGGCGACCGCGGCGAGCTGGAACACCGTCAGCGGGCCGGATGCGGTTGCCGACGGCAGCTACGACCTGCGCGTCAAGACGACCGACAAGGCCGGCAACACCTTCACCTCTGCCGCCGTCACCGTGCTCGTCGACCACACCGCGCCTGTCACCACCGCGTCGCTCGCGCCCGGCAGCCCGAGCAACGCCCCGGTCACGGTCAGCTTCACGGCCGGCGACGGCAGCGGCTCCGGTGTGAGCACGACGTCGTACCGCGTCGACGGCGGCACGGTGCTGCAGGGCTCGTCGGTGATCGTCTCCGCCCCGGGCGACCACTCCAACGACGGCAACCACACCGTCCAGTTCTTCTCGACCGACGACGTCGGCAACGTCGAGACGGCGAAGACGGCCAACCTCGCGATCGACACGACCGCCCCGACCGGCACGCCGGGCGACCCGGGCACCTATCTCCGCGGTATCGCCAACCTCACGTACTCCACCTCGGCGACGGACGTCAGCTCGGTCCAGTTCCAGTTCTCGCCCGCCGGCATGAACGCGTGGTCGAACATCGGCGCCGCAGACGTCACGCCGCCGTACGCGGCGTCCTGGACGACGACGCTCGTCGCCGACGGCCCCTACGACCTGCGCGCCGTCGTCACCGACGGAACCGGCAACGTCGCCAACGAGCTCCTCCCGGGCCTGCCGAAGACCGTCGACAACACTGCTCCTGCCGGGTCTCTCAGCTCGCCCGCTGCAGCGCAGTACGTCTCCGGCAGCGTCAACGTGACCGCAACCGCAACCGATGGCGCGGTGCCCCCGGCCTCCGGTGTCGCCGCCGTGCGCTTCGAGGTCAAGCCCTTCGGCGCCGGCTCGTTCACCGTCTTCGGCACGCAGACCGTCCCGGCGTTCGGCTCGACCTACCAGCAGGCGCTCGCCACCGGCTCGTTCCCCGACGGCCCGGCGGATCTGCAGGTCGTCGTCACGGACGTGGCCGGCAACGAGACGACGACCACGGCTCGGACGATCAACCTCGACAACGTCGCCCCGACCGTCACGCTCGACGATCCGGGCGCGGCCGTCGGCGCCAGCGTCAATCTGAGCGCTGCCTCGTCCGGCGACACGACAGACGTGACCTTCCGCTACCGCCCGGTCGGCAGCGGCGCCGCCGGCACGCTGATCGGCTCCGACACCACGGTGCCCTTCACGGCAACCTGGACGACGCCTCCGGCGGCCGAGCAGCAGTGGGAGCTGATCGCGGTCGCGACCGACGGCGGCGGCAACGTCTCGACGAGCACCCCGCGCGTCGTCCTGGTCGACCGCACGCAGCCGACCGGGAGCGTGACGGCTCCCGTGGCCGGCGACACCGTCGGCGGCCCGGCGGTCGCGCTTGCGGCAAGCGCCGCAGACGTCTCCGGCTCGGGCGTCACGCAGGTCGAGTGGCAGGTCAAGCTCTTCGGCTCCGGCGTCTTCAACACCGTCGCGACCGATACGAGCGCGCCGTACGACGGCACGTGGAATGCAACCGCCGCGCCCGACGGCGCGACACAGATCCGCGCGCTGATCACCGATGCCGCCGGAAACATCCGCACGACCGTGGTGATCCCCGTCACGGTCGACTCGACCGGGCCGAGCGTGACGCTGGCAGACCCGGGTGCGTTCGTCTCCGGCACCGTGGCCCTAACCGCGAGCACCGGTGGCGGCGCCGTCCGCGTCAGCTTCGAAATCTCACCCGCCGGCGCCGGCACCTGGACCGAGATCGCGTCCGACTCGAGCACGCCCTTCGGCATCTCCCTCGATACACGCACCGTCGCCGACGGTCCCTACGACCTGCGCGCGACCGGCTACGACACGTTCGGCAACCCGTCCGCCCCGTCGGTGCGGGCGAACGTGCGCTTCGACAACATCGCACCGACCCTGATCTCCTCGACGCCGGCCGACGGATCGGTGTCCGCCTCGGCGAGTCAGATCGTGCTGACGGCGAGCGAGCCGGTAACCGCACCGGGTGCACTGCTCGACGGCGCCCCGGCGCCGGCACCGGTGGCCTCGGGCTCGACGCTGACGTTCGCGACCGGCGCGCTGAGCGACGGGCTGCACGTGCTCTCGGGTGAGCTCCAGGACGCCAGCGGCACGCGCACGCAGTTCCGTGTCGCCGTCACGATCGAGAGCACCCCGTCGGCCGATCCACCGCCGATCGAGCGCAGCATCACCTCCTCCGGCAACTGGACGCTGACGGTTCCGGGCGGCCTCGTGACAGTCAAGATGCCGCAGAGCGCCTGGCCGACCCCACCCACTCCCCAGGACTACATCCTCGTGCTCCGAGTCGACGCGCGCCCGCCGAGCGCTGACTTCGCGCCGGGTACTCAGGTCGTCGACGTGACCGCTCGGTGGGCGATCGCGGGTACATACGTGACCGAGTTCCGCGAGCCGCTCGAGATCATCTTCTCGAACCCGAACGGCGGCCCTGTCATCCCGGCCTCGTCGGCGACGGGCACATCGCCCTGGAGCACCATCGCCCCCCTCGACGGCCCGGCCCTGCCGGCCGCACGCACCGACGGCTTCTACCGCGACTCGGCTGGCGTCCACGTCCTCACGCGGCACCTCACCTTCTTCGGCCTGATGCTCGACCGCGAGGCTCCCACGGCGCCGCGCGACCTCGCCGGCGTCGTCGCCGCGGACGGCCTGACGCTGCGCTGGGTCCCGGGCACCGACGGCAGCGGCCAACTCGGTCAGATCGTCCTCTTCGTCAACGGCGAGGCCTACCGGAACTTCGATCCCACGCAGTTCGAAGCCAAGCTCGGCGCGTACACCGCCGGTGACACACGGACGTTCTCACTCGTCCAGCTCGACGCGGCCGGGAACATGAGCGACCAGACGCGCGCCCTGCGGATGGTGCCGCAGCTCCTCGGCAAGGGCCTCCCGGATGCGACCGCGGCGCTCGCAGCAGCGGGCTTCGCCCTCGGCCGGGTCGTCGAGGAGCCGAACGGCACGGCCGTGCCGGGCACGGTCGTCGGCCCGTCCGATCTCAGGCTGGCCCTGGAGTCGAGCGCGATCGACCTCGTCGTAGCCCGCGGCGTCACAGCCCCAGAGACGAAGCTCGTCTTCTCCGTCGCCGGCTCGAAGTCGCTGACAGTGGCGAAGACGACGACGATCGCCGCCCGGATCAGGGTCTCGCGGCCCGCAGACGTCACGGCCACCCTGTATAGCGCGAGCAAGCAGCGCCTCTACACGTGGCACGTGAAGGTCAAGGCGGGCGCGAACGTGGTCAAGCTGACGCTGCCCCCGCAGATCCGGCGGCCCGGGACCTACAGCCTCACGTGGGTCGCGCGCTCCGGCTCGCAGACGATTCGCCACACCGTCACGTTGACACTGGTCGGCCCCAAGCTCGTGCAGGTCAAGCCGAAGCGCGACGAGATCGAGATCGTGCTTGCGGGCGAGCAGCCGACGAAGGGCGCACTCCAGCCAAAACTCTCCGGCGCCACCCGCATCGTCGCGACGGCCAACCCAGACGAGACGTTCGCGCTGACCGCTTCCACCGGACGCAACGTCGTCGTCGTCGTGGTCGACGTCGACGAGTACGGCCTCGGCTTCGTCTCCGACCTCCGGATCGTCTTCCCGTCGCTGCGGCTGCTTGCGATCGCACGGGAGCCCGCAACGAGAGCGCTCGCCGTCCGGGCCGGCGCCGTGCTGGCGTTACCGCGCAACACGCCCGCCAAGCAGATCGCCAAGGCGATCGCCGCCATCGCCGGCCACTAGATGCAAAAGCATCTGGGCCGCTAAGCGGCCCCTTCAGGGATCTTCGCGCGATGAGGATCCGCAACTGCGGATGCTCATCTTGCGCCAACTAGTGCAGCGCCGCCTGCGCCGCGAAGGCGCCGCCGACAACGACGAGAACCGCACCGAGAGCGAGCCGCAGAGCCCGCTCGTCGAAGCGCCCAGTCGCCTTCGCGCCGAACCAGCCGCCGGGAAGCGCCCCGGCGAGCCCCGCCGCGAGTGTCGACCACTGAACGCCGACCGCACCCGCGTGCACGGCGAAGCCCGCGACACCGAGCAGGAAGCCGACGACGAGGTTCGTGCCGGCGGCACGCTTGATGCCGAGGCCCACGCTGCGCAGGAGCGCCGGCATCCGGAGGCTCCCGAGGATCACTCCGACCGCACCGCCGAGCATCCCGATCCCGAGTCCGGAGATCACTGCCGGCAGCAGGCGGAGCCGCTCCCTGGCCAACGGCCGCACCGGCCGGATCACGAGGTCGAGCCCGCTCCAGCGGAGCACTGCCGCGATCGCCGTGTAGAGCAGCCGCTCCGACACGTCGTCGGCGAAGGCTGCGCCGAGGATCGCTCCTACGACCGACGGCGGCGCCATCCAGGCGACGACGCGCCAGTGGACGCGGCCCTCCCGGGCATGGCGCAGAGCCCCGGCCCCGGCCGACGCGGCCGAGATGGCGATGTTCGTTCCGGCCGCGGCGAGCGGGCTACCCGACACGGCGACGATCAAGGGCAGCCGCAGCGTCCCCAGTACGAGCCCCAGCATCGAGCCGACGTACCCGGCCGCGAACGACCCGCTGAACGTTAACGCGAGCTTCCAGGCTTCCACAGCGGCTCGTCGCGCCCGGCGTTCGCCGAGCGGGCGAGGATGAAGAGCAGGTCGGAGAGCCGGTTCAGGTACCTGAGCACGAGGGGGTTCAGCTCCACCTCCTGGGAGCCGAGCAGGACGTCGCGCTCGGCCCGGCGGCAGATGGTGCGGGCGACGTGCAGGCGCGCAGCCGCCCCGGTGCCGCCCGGCAGCACGAAGCTCTTGAGCTCGGAGAGCGCCTCGTTGAAGGTGTCGCAGAGCTCCTCCAGCCGGTCGACCATCGGCTGCTCGACGCGCAGCCGGTCGGTGACGCGCCAAGGGACCGAGAGGTCGGCGCCGACGTCGAAGAGCTCGTTCTGGATCCGCGCCAGCGGCTCGCGCACGTCGTCCGGCACGTCCCCGGCCAGGACGACCCCAAGGGCCGAGTTGAGCTCGTCGACCGTGCCGAACGCCCCGATCCGGCAATCGAGCTTGGAGACGCGCGAGCCGTCGCCGAGCGAGGTCTCGCCGGTGTCGCCGCCGCGTGTGTAGATCCGCGTCAGCCGGACCGGTTCATCGCGGCTTCTCACGCCGTCGCCGCAGGCTCACGCTGTAGCTCCAGGATCTTGCGGGCGATCACGATCCGCTGGATCTCGCTCGTTCCCTCGTAGATCTCCGTGATCTTGGCGTCGCGGTAGTAGCGCTCGACGGGGAACTCCTTCGTGTAGCCGTAGCCGCCGAGGATCTGGATCGCAGCCGAAGTCTGTCGTGTCGCCATCTCGGAGGCGAAGAGCTTCGCCTTGGCGCCGGCCTCCGTGTGCGGCTCGCCTTGCTCCTTCAGCCACGCCGCACGGTAGGTGAGGAGGCGTGCGGCATCGATCTCCGTCGACATGTCGGCGAGCTTGAACTGGATCGCCTGGTGCTCCGCGATCGGCTTGCCGAACGACTTCCGCTCCTTCGCGTACTCCCGAGCGACGTCGTAGGCCGCCTGCGCGATCCCGAGCGCCTGGGCGGCGATCCCGATCCTGCCCCCGTCGAGGGTCGCCATCGCCACGGTGAAGCCCTTGCGCTCCTCGTGCAGAAGGCGGTCTCCGTCAACGCGGGAGTCGATCCGCAGCTCACCGGTCGACGACGAATTCAGCCCGAGCTTCTCCTCCTCTCGCGTCACCTCTACGTGGTCGCGGTCGAGGAGGAACGCGGAGACGCCGCGCGCTCCCTCCGCCTCGACGTCAGTGCGGGCGAAGAGGATGAACGTGCCGGCCTGCTCGGCGCTCGTGATGAACTGCTTCGTGCCGGAGATGCGCCACCCGTCCCCATCGGGAACGGCCGTCGTCCGCATTGCACCGGCATCGGAGCCCGAGCCCGACTCGGTCAGCGCGAAGGCGCCGATCTTCTCGCCACGCGCCAGGGGCGGCACGAAGCGTCCGCGCTGCTCCTCCGTGCCGAAGGCGAGGAGCGGCAGCGTGCAGGCGCTCGTGTGCACCGCCCCGGTGACGCCGACGCCGGCATCGGCGCGTGAGAGCTCCTCGAGCACGAGGATGTAGGAGAGGAAGTCCGCGCCCGCACCGCCGAACTCGGTGGGCACACAGACCCCCATCAGCCCGAGCTCCGCCAGCTTCGGGTAGAGCTCCGTCGGAAAGCGGTGCTCGCGGTCCCACGCGCCGGCGTTGGGCTCGATCTCTGCCTGCGCGAACTCCCGCGCGAGCGCCTGGATCTCCCGCTGCTCATCCGTCAGGGAGAAGTCCACGCGCGGAAGTTTACGCGGCGGCCAGGAACTCCCGGCGGATCTCGTGGAGGACGTGCTCGCGATCGCAGAAGGCATCGACGACGTCCGGATCGAACTGCTTGCCCTTCTCGGCGACGATCTCTTGTCGGCAGGCGCGCCAGCTCCGCGCCTCGCGGTAGGGCCGATGGTTCGTGATCGCGTCGACTGCGTCGGCCACGGCGAAGATGCGGGCGCCGATCGGGATCTCGTCGCCCGCTAGCCCGTCCGGGTAGCCGGCGCCGTCCCAGCGCTCGTGATGCGACCTGACGACCTCGATCCCGGCATCGTGCAGGAAGTTGACGCCCCCGATCATCTGGGCGCCGAGCACCGTGTGGGCCTTCATCAGGCGCCACTCGGCCTCGCTCAGCTTGCCGGGCTTGAGCAGGATCTGGTCGGGCACGCCGATCTTGCCGATGTCGTGCAGCAGGAAGCCGTACTCGAGCGCAGGATCGGCGGCGAGCTTCGGGTCGATCACGGCTGCGAGCTCCAGGGCGTAGCGCTGAACCCGCTGGGAGTGCTGGCGGGTGCCCGTGTCCTTGGTGCCGAGCGCGGTCGCTAGGGCGGAGACCGTCTCGCGGTAGGCGCTCTCGAGCAGGCCTCGCTGGGCGCGCTCGATTTCGACGAGGTGACGGAGGTCACGCGCATAGAGGACGAGCTGCTCCTCGCCGGACCGCTCCGCCGAGCGCCGGATGGGCGTCGCCACGCTCGCTCCCGCCAGGCGCTCGACGACGCCGAGCAGCTCGAGTGGGCGGAATGGCTTCAGCAGCAGTGCGTCGGCGCCGGCGGCACCCGCGACCTCTTCCACGTCCTCCATCCCGGTCAGCAGCACGATCCGGATCGAGCTCGTGTCGGCGCCGGCTTTGAGCTCCCGGCAGAACGCGAGCCCGTCCATCCCGGGCATGCCGACGTCGAGGACGATCACGTCCGGCTTGACGGCCGCGATCTTCTGTTCGGCCTCGCTCGCACTGGCGGCCTCGTCGACGTCTACCTCGACGTCTTCAAAGGTCGTCCGCAGTAGGGCGCGGAATCCCGAGTCGTCATCAACCAGCAAAAGGCGCATCGTTCCCCCCGGATCGGAGTGCCTAAGGACTCTTGTTATCGGCAGCTAGGTCCGATCCTTTAGCGAGACCTACCCCGTTTGGTGGAGCGCGCGAAACGGCGCAAAGAACGCGGTGCACGCCGCCTGGCCGTACTTTCGACTCCGCTCGGCGTCAGAAGCCGCCGCAGGCGCCGCGGAGAGAGCTCGGCGCAGAGGACGGCGGACGCGGCCGGCCCACGCTCGCCGTACCGCAGACCGCGTGCGTCGAGCTCCGGGGAGGAGCGCCAGCCCTCGGTTGTGAGCTCGTACACCTCCTGCTCCTCGATGAAGAAGCCCGCCTTCGTGAAGAGCTGCGTCCACCCCCGGACGTCCTCCTGCCGGAACCAGCCGTAATCACCGGGCTCTCCGCAGGGAACGGTGATCAGAAGCCTCCCGTCTGGGCCGAGCACACGGCGCAGTTCGCGCAGCGCGGTCGAGCGCGAATGAGCGTCGGTCTCGGCCTCCAACCCGTACGCGGTGTTGTCTGCCCCGACATGCTCCAGCGTCGAGACGCAGAGGACCAGGTCGAAGGAACCGCGATCGAAGGGGAGCTCGCGCACGTCCGCGCGTACGGTCGTCATTCCGGGCACGGTCGCGTCCGCAAGGTCCACCCCGGTCAGATCGTCGAACCCCGCTGCGAGCAGCGCAGCGAGATAGGGCGGCTCGGCGAACGCGTAGCCGACCTCGAGCGCTCGGTCACCTTGCAGACGAGCCAGCACCCACGGGATCTCGACGACCCGCTCGTCCGTCGCCGGTGGGCCCTGGAGCCACCGTGGCCGTTCGCCGCGCTCGCGCGCTCCTCGCGCGAAAGCGACGGCGTCGTCGAGCAGCCGCACACGCTCCGACTCCGGTGCCGTCGTCAGCTCGTGGAGGAGCGTGGCGCGTGAGAGCGTTCCCTCCTGAAGCTTGGTCACGGCACGCGACCGCGCCTCGTCGTCAGGGGGCCGGCGCAAGACGAGTCGAAACGCCGACTCCACGAAGGCGCCGTCGTCGCCCGTGGCCGCGTCGAGCCAGGCGCGCAAGCCTTCGTCCACTATTCGTACTCGTAGAAGCCGCGCCCGGACTTCCGGCCGAGCCGGCCCGCCGCGACGTACTGGCGCAGCAGCGGACACGGCGCGTACTTCGGGTTGCCGAGCCCTTCGTGCAGCACGTCCATGATCGCGACGCAGGTGTCGAGCCCGATCAGGTCGGCGAGCGCGAGCGGCCCCAGCGGGTGCGCGAAGCCAAGCTTTGCGATCGTGTCGATCGCCTCCGCCTCCGCGACTCCCTCGAGCAATGCGTACGCCGCCTCGTTGATGAACGGCATCAGGATCCGGTTCGAGACGAAGCCCGGGAAGTCGTTCGCCTGCGCCGGCACCTTGCCGAGATCTTCCGCGAGCGCGGTGATCGCCGCTGCCGTCTCGTCGGACGTCTGCACCGCTCGGATCACTTCGACGAGCTTCAGCACCGGGACGGGATTGAAGAAGTGCATCCCGATCACACGGTCGGCCCGTCCGGTTGCGGCGGCCAGCGACGTGATCGGGATCGACGAGGTGTTCGAGGCGAGGATTGCGACCTCGGGGAGCACCTCGTCGGCGCGGCGGAAGATCTCCTCCTTCACCGCCTTGTCCTCGATCACCGCCTCGATCAACAGGTCGGCGGGAACGATCTCCTCGACCGCGGCCACGCGTCCGAGCACGTCTTCGGGATCTCCGCCGCCCTTCTCGGCGAGCTTCTCCAGGCTCTTGCGCATCGCCGCGAGCCCTCGCTCGGTCGCTCCCGGCGCAGCGTCGTGGAGCGAGACGCGCCGCCCGGAGGCGGCGATCACCTGCGCGATGCCGCCACCCATCTGGCCCGCGCCGACGACGAGAACGTGCTCGAACCGCATCGTCGTGACCCTAGCGGCGGAGCCGGCGCAGCAGGAAGTACCCGCCCGAGAGCAGCACGAGGAAGCCGACCACGATCCCACCCCAATTGAGCGGAGGCAACTCGTTGTCCTTGACGTCGGTCAGCGCAAGAAACTCCGCCGGGTCGACCTGGGAGCACTGGGTGGAACGCCAGACCGCGCCGTCGCGGTCGAGCAGCAGGCCGGTCCGGTCTCCAATCCCGATGGAGATGCCGCAAGCGTCACCGCCGCGGACCGTCTGAACCTCGACGCGGTTCTCGATCGCGCCCTTGTAGACCTGCTCGACGCGGAAGACGAGCGTCACCGGATCGTCTGACCTCGTGGCCGAGCTCGTCGGGGGCTCGCGGCGCTCGAGCAACGTGCCGACGAATGCTCCTTCGACCCGTGGAAGGTCGCGTGCGAGGACGACAGGCTCGCAGCTGCACGCGAGCGCATCAGCCGCGAACGCCAGTGCCGTGACGGCGAGGGCAAGAGCGACTGCAGAGCGCACGCGGCGCAGCCTAGTCGCGCTTGGCCTGCCGCCTCGCTGCGTACAGGAGCACGAACGCGGCGCCGAGCGCACCGACGGCAGAGTTCCAGCGGAGCTCCTGGGCGTGATCCTCGGCGCGCGGGACATCTGTTTGGGCGTGGCGCCAGTCGTCCAGGAAAGGCCGCACCGGCGCGACGTTTGCGAGCGAGATCGCGGAACCTACGACCACGAGCGCCAGAAAGACGAGCGCCGACGCCACAGCAAACCGCGATCGCCGCAGTACGAACCAGGCGGCGATGAGGCCGGCGAGCGCGATCGGGAGCGCCAGGGCCAAGGCGGGCAGCCAGCTGTGGAACCCGCTGCGCTGGACCTGAAGGAAGACCTCGTGGTTGCCGAAGGTGCCGCCGACGACGCCGACGACCACGCCAATTCCGGCCAGACGAGCGAGCCCCAGCGGCGAGAGCAGGATCACCCTGATCCCGCCCAGTGCCCAGCGCAGGCTCTCGAGGCCGCCCTTCGTCTCGTCGAGCTCGGCGAGGAGCGCCTCGCCCCACTCGCGGCGGTCGCGCGGCAGCAGGACAAGCGCGCTGCGCAGCGCGATCCGGGCGGGGCGCGTCATGGGCGCGCCGCCACCACGGGTGCCGAGCCCGGACGCGCGTCGGCGGGCCGCGACTCGGCGTAGGCG
>JANMJY010000293.1:0-9950 GCA_031371615.1 Actinomycetes bacterium
CGCGTCGGACGGCGGGTCGCGCAGAGTCGGCAGGTGCAGCTTCGAGGCGCGGTGGATCATCGCGAGAGGTTAGTGAAACGGCGGCCGCCGGAGGCGGCCCTTCAGAGGTCTTCGGCCGATCCGCAGGATCCGCCCCGCTGCAAAGAGATCAGTCGAGGGGAATGAGTGAGGCTTCGGCCATCGCAAGTGCGGCGGGCTTAGCCATCTTCAGCCGTTTCGGGCGCTGCATGCCGCCCTCGATCCAGCGGTCGATCTCGAAGAAGAGCTCGTCGATCAGGATGTCGGAGCTGACCTTCTTCAAGACCCGGCCGTGCGCGTAGATGAAGCCGACGTCGCGGCCGCCGGCGATCCCGAAGTCGGCGTCGCCCGCCTCGCCCGGGCCGTTGACGGCGCAGCCCATCACTGCGACCTCGAACGCTTCCGGGTAGTTCTTCAGCCGCTCTTCGACGACCACCGCGAGCTTCTCGACGCCGACGTTGTCGCGGCCGCACGAGGGGCACGAGATCATCACGGGCCCGCGTTCTCGCAGCCCGAGCGCCTTCAGGATCTCCCAGCACGTCTCGATCTCCTTGACCGGGTCGGCCGTCAGCGAGACGCGAATCGTGTCGCCGATTCCGTCCGCGAGCAGGGCGCCCATCCCGACTGCGCTCTTGATCGAGCCCGAGAACTGTGTCCCCGCCTCGGTAACGCCGAGATGGAGCGGGTACGGAACCTTCGCGGCAAGCATCCGGTAGGCGCGGATCATCGTCGGGACGTGCGTCGACTTGACCGAGATCTTGAAGTCTCGGAAGTCGAGCCGTTCAAGCAGTTCGACCTCTTCGATCGCGGCGGCGACGAGCGCCTCGGCCTGGTCTGTCTGAGCGAGCTCCTGGAGATGCTTCGGGAGCGAGCCGGAGTTGGCGCCGATCCGCATCGGGATCGCGGCCTTCTTCGCTGCGTTGACGACGAGCTCCACCTTGTCCGGCCCGCCGATGTTGCCGGGGTTGATGCGCACGGCGGCGACGCCCGCCTCGATTGCTTTCAGCGCGAGGCTCGCGTTGAAGTGGATGTCCGCGATCACGGGGATCGGGCTCAGGCGCACGATGCGAGCGAGCGCCTCCGCGTCCTCGATCTTCGGCACGGCGCACCGTACGACCTCGCAGCCAGCCGAGACGAGCGCCGCGATCTGAGCCGTCGTCGCCTCGACGTCGTGCGTCGGGGTCAGCGTCATCGACTGGATGACGACCGGCGCGCCCCCACCGATGGCGACGTTGCCCACCCTGATCTGGACGTCGGAAGCCATGCGAACAGGGTACCCGGCGGCTCCGTCCCAACGTGCGTTGTCAGGGACTGTCCCTGACAACCGTCGTTGTCACGACAACCTGCGTTGTGAGGGACAGTTCCTCGCAACGCACGTTGGGGCGCGGGCTAGTTGCCCAAGCGGCCGATGTCGTTCGAGAGGCCGATGAAAAAGAGCAGCAGCACGATTGCGATCCCGACCACCGAGACGCGCTCGTAGACCTCCCGCGCGACCGCCTTGCCGCGAATGCCCTCGACGAGCGAGAACGCGATGTGGCCGCCGTCGAGCGGGAGCAGCGGCAGCAGGTTCAGGAGCGCGAGTGAGAGGCTGATCAGCCCGAGCACCCAGAGGTACGCGTCCGTGCCCTGCTCGACGGCCTGCGAAGACCCCTGGACGATGCCGACAGGGCTCGAGATCTCGTCGCGCCCGCTGCCGGTAACGAGGCGCCCGATCGAGGCGCCGATCTGCTTCGTGACTATCCCCGTGACGCGAACGGCCTGCCAGGTCGACTTGCCGACGCCGTACCGCTCGGCCTGCTCGGCCGCCGCAGGGCGAAGGTCGACGACACGGCCGTTCCGCTGCACCTTCACCCGGAGAGGGCGCCCACTGGACGCGCGGATCGTCGTCGCGATCTCGTCCGGCGCCACCCGCTGACCGTTGATCGCGACGATCCGGTCACCGGCGTGCAGCCCGACGGACTCGGCCGGCGTGCCTCTCAGAACCTCGTCGACGGTCGCGGTGACCGCGCTGCCACTCGCCCGCAGCGCGAACCCGAACCGGTAGTCGCCGCTGACGGCCATGAACAGGGCCGCGAAGAGCACGACCGCGAGCAGCAGGTTGGCTCCGGGCCCGGCGAAGATGACCGCGACGCGCTTCCACGTCTTCGCGCGCCAGTAGGCGTCAGGCGCGAGCGCGTCGTCGATCTCGCTCACACCGCGCTCGGCGGACTTGAACGCGACCGGCGAGAGCCTCGACTCGTCGATCGCATCCCGGACGCGTCCCAAAGCCTCGCGCGCGCCCGTGTAGTCGCCCTCGTCGAGCAACCGGCGCATGTCCTCCACCGGCCGCCGCAGTGCCGCATCCTCTTCGATCCCTCGGCCGAAGTGGATATCGAGGTCGCCCGCCGCCGGGCGGTGCATACCGGGGATCTTGACGTAGCCACCGAGCGGGATCGCCCCGACGCCGTACTCGATTCCGTTCCTCTTCGTCTTCACGAGCGCGGGCGGGAAGCCGAGATAGAACTTGCGCGGGTTCATGCCAACGATGCGCGCGACGAAGAAGTGACCGGCCTCGTGGATCAGGATCAGGAATCCGAGGCCGAGGATCGAGACGAGGACACTCATGCAACCGGCACTCCACGCCCGGCGAGCCGTCGCGCGGCGGCATCGGCCTCGACGAGCTCTGCGAGACTCCGCGCAGGACTGCCCTCCGCCGCCGCGAGCGCCTCCTCGACGATCTCGGCAATGCCGAGAAACGGAAGCCGGCCGTCCAGAAAGGCGGCGACTGCCACCTCGTTGGCGGCGTTGAAGACGCAGGGGTAGGTGCCGCCGCGCTCCCCCGCGTGGCGCGCCAGGGCAAGCAGCGGGAACGTCTCCAGGTCGGGCGCGGAGAACTCGAGCGTCAGCCCCGAGGCGAGGTCGAGCTGTGGGACATCCGTCGCTGCCCGGTTCGGGTAGGTAAGCGCGAACGAGATCGGCACGGTCATGTCGGGGTAGCCGAGATGGGCGAGCGCGGCCCCGTCGCGGAATCGAACGAGCGAGTGCACGATCGAACTCGGGTGCACGACGACCTCGATCCGCTCATAGGGGACGCCGAAGAGAAAGTGGGCCTCGATCAGCTCGAGACCCTTGTTCGCGAGCGTCGCAGAGTCGATCGTGATCTTCGGGCCCATGCTCCAGGTCGGGTGCGCGAGCGCGTCCTCGACTCCGACGTCGGCGAGCTCTCCACGCGTGCGGCCGCGGAAGGGCCCGCCCGAAGCCGTGAGGACGAGCGAGTCGACGGAGTTCGGGTCGCGGACCTCGAGGCACTGGAAGAGCGCCGAGTGCTCCGAGTCGACCGGCAGCAGCAGCCCCCCTCCCCGCTCCTGCGCCGCGAGCGCCAGCGCGCCGGCCGCGACGAGGCTCTCCTTGTTGGCGAGCGCGAGCGTGACGCCGCGCTCGAGCGCCCAGAGCGTCGCGCCCACACCGGCGAAGCCGACCACGGCGTTGAGGACGACGTCAGGCTCCGACTGCTCGAGAAGCTCCGTGAGGTCGCCTCCGACCTGCGTGTGCGAGACCGCATGCTCCGCCGCGAGCGCCGCGAGGTGAGCGGATCCCGAGGAGAGAGCGCAGAGCTCCAGTTCCGGGTTCCGCTCCACGACCTCGATCGCCTGCCGGCCGATCGACCCGGTGGCGCCGAGCAGCGCGACTCTCTTCACGGGGACAGTGTGCCCTACGCCAGGGCGATGACCACGTAGAAGGCAGCAACCGACGCAAAGAGCAGCGCGTCGATGCGGTCGAGCATGCCGCCGTGGCCACCGAGCAGGCGTCCCGAGTCCTTGACCTGGAGATCGCGCTTCAGGGCCGACTCGAAGAGGTCGCCCGCAGCGCCCGCGAGCGCGATCACGAGACCGAGCGCCACCGCCTGCCAGATCGTCAGGAACTCGTTCCTGTCGTCGTAGAGCGTGAAGAACGACCCGGCGACGGCGGCGATCGTGCCGGCGACGAACCCCTCCCAGGTCTTGCCGGGCGAGAGCGAGGGCGCCAGCTTGTGGCGGCCGACGAGCCGCCCGACGAGGTAGGCCGCGGTGTCGTCCGCGAAGACGGCGATCAGGACAGCGAAGACGGCGATGCGGCCGTACTGGGGAAAGTCGCGCAGGAGCAGCAGGAACCCGAGCCCGAGCGCGATCCACGCCGTCCCGAGGATCGTCGAGCTCATCGTCACCGTCGCCGTCTGGCGGGTCTCCGCGATCCCGTAGAGCAGGAACGCGAGGACGAGCGTGAGCATGAAGCCACCGATCATCCACTCGGTCCCACCGAGCTGGGCGCCGAGCAGCGTCGCCAGCGCTCCGATGTAGCCGGCCAGCACGAGCGGCCGCAGCGCGCGCGCCATCCCGTACAGCTCGTGCAGCGCGACGAGCGCGGCGAATGCGGCGAGTCCGAACAGCCACCAGCCGCCGAGGTAGACCACGCCGAGCACGACGGGGACGCCGAGGACCGTCACGAGCAGCCGCGAGACGAACTGGCTCATCTGCCGCCGAACCGTCGACGCCGCGAGGCGTAGTCGGCGAGCGCATGACGCAGGTCGTCCTCGCCGAAGTCCGGCCACAGCGTCTCCACGAAGACGAGCTCGGCGTAGGCGAGCTGCCAGAGCAGGAAGTTCGAGAGGCGGAGCTCGCCGGAGGTGCGGATCAGCAGGTCGGGGTCGGGCAGCTCGGGTGCGTAAAGGTGGGCCGCGAGGGCGTCCTCGTCGACGTCGGCGGCGTCGACCCCCGCTTCGATCAGGCGGCGGGCTGCCTCCACGAGCTCGGCACGACCGCCATAGTCGAACGCGATCCAGAGCGAGAGCCGGTCGTTCGCGGCCGTGTCGGCCTCGAGCGCGGACATCCGCTGCCGCAACTCCTCGGGGGCCCGGTCGCTGCGGCCGATGAAGCGGGTTCGGACGCCCTGCTTGGCCAGGTCCGGCAGCTCGCGCTCGATCGTCTCGCCGAAGATCTCCATCAGCGACTCGACCTCGTCGGCCGGGCGAGACCAGTTCTCGGTCGAGAAGGCGTAGACGGCGAGCGACGTGACACCGAGATCGATCGCCGCTTCGACCGTGCGTCGCAGCGCCCGCGTGCCCTCGCGGTGGCCGTCTGCGACCGGAAGCCCGCGGCGCTCGGCCCAACGGCCGTTGCCGTCCATGATGATCGCGACGCTGCGGGCGAGGTCGGTCGATTTGAGGTCGGTGGCGACCTCAGACCTCCATGATCTCGGATTCCTTGTTTCTGATCAGCTCGTCGATCGACTTTGTGTGCTCGTCGGTGAGCCTCTGAACCTGCGCCTCCCCGCGGCGCTCCTCGTCGTCGCCGACGTCCCCGTTCTTGACCAGCTCCTCCAGGTGCTTCATCACGTCGCGGCGGACGTTCCGGATCGCGATCTTGCCGTCCTCGCCGTAGCGCCGGACGAGCTTGACGAGGTCCTTGCGCCGCTCCTCGGTCAGCTGCGGGATCGGCAGTCGGATCATCTTCCCGTCGTTCGAGGGCGTCAGACCGAGGTCGGACTCCTGTACGGCCTTCTCGATCGCCTTGATCTGGGTCGGATCGAACGGCTGCACGGTGAGGAGCCGCGGCTCGGGGACGCCGATCGTGGCCATGTTCTTGAGCGGCGTCGGGGTGCCGTAGTAGTCGAGCGTGATCCGGTCGAGCAGCGCGGCGGACGCACGGCCCGTGCGCACGCTGTTGAACTCGGTTCGCGTCGTGTCGATCGACTTGTCCATCCGCCGCTTGGCGTCCTCCAGGAACTCCTCGATGGTCGGCATCAGCTCTCCTTGTCCGCGGGCGTAGAGATGATCGTTCCTACCTGCTCGCCGGTGGCGACCCGAAGGATGTTGCCCGCCGCGAGCTCGAAGACGTGGATCGGCAGCGCGTTCTCCATGCAGAGCGAGAGCGCGGTCGTGTCCATTACGCGCAGCCCCCGCTCGATCGCCTCGAGGTGCGTCAGCGACGGCAGGAAGGTCGCGTCGGGGTCGGTGCGCGGGTCGCCGTCGTAGACGCCTTTCGTGCCGCTCTTGCCCATCAGCAGCGCCTCGGCGCCGATCTCGAGCGCGCGCAGCGCAGCGGCCGTGTCGGTGGTGAAGAACGGGTTGCCGGTACCTGCCGCGAAGATGACGATCCGGCCCTTTTCGAGGTGGCGCATGGCGCGTCGACGGATGTAGGGCTCCGCCACCTCGGACACCTCGAGCGCCGAGAGCACACGCGTATCGGCGCCGACCCGCTCAAGCGCATCCTGCAGCGCGAGTGCGTTCAGCACGGTCGCGAGCATGCCGGCGTAGTCGGCTGTCGCCCGGTCCATTCCCTCCGCGGCAGCGGCCATGCCGCGGTAGAGGTTCCCGCCGCCGACGACGATCGCGAGCTCGAGCCCTTCGGACTGCACCTCGCAGATCTCGCGCGCGATCGCCTCGACCCGCTTCGGATCGATCCCGTACTCGTGGGAGCCCATCAACGCCTCGCCGGAGAGCTTCAGGAGCACCCTCCGGAAGGCGGGAACGGCGCCGGTCAGCGATCGCTCGGTCTCTGCCTGGGTCGCCACGGCCCTATTCTGCGACAGAGAAGCGCTTGAAGGCGACAACACGGGCGCCCGCGTCGGCCAGTGCCTGGCCCACCGTCTTCGCCGAGTCGTGGATCCACGGCTGCTCGGTGAGCACGCCACCCGGCTGGGCGGCGAAAAAGCGCTTGGCGAGCATGCCCTCGACGATCTTCTCCTTGGCCTGCTCCGGCTTGCCCTCGAGCTCGTCCGAGTTGAGGTAGACCTGCTTCTCGGCCTCGATCACGTCGGCGGGAACGTCCTCCTTCGTCGTCCACTCGGGCGCTGCGAACGAGATGTGCATCGCCAGCTGCCGGGCGAGCTCCTCGGTGCCGCCGTCGAGCTTGACGAGCACTCCGATCTTGTTCGCCGGCGGGTGCGCGTAGGCGTTCAGGACCTCCCCGTCCGCCTGCTCGTAGCGCTCGGCACCCACGACGACGATGTTCTCGCCGAGCTTGGCGGCGATGTCGACCCTGTCTTCCTCGAGCGTGGCGACCGCGTCCGGGCCGCCGACGACGACGGCCTCGAGCACCTTCTTGGCGAAGTCCTGGAACTCGTCGTTCTTGGAGACGGGCTCGGTCTCGGAGCCCACGGCGACCATCGTTCCCGTTCCGTTCTCGAGCCGGTAGCCGACGAGGCCCTCGGTCGTCTCGCGACCGGCGCGCTTGGCGGCCTGCGCCATCCCGCGCTCGCGCAGGATCGTGCGGGCTGCTTCGAGGTCGCCGTTTGTCTCCTGGAGCGCCCGCTTGCAGTCCATCATCGGCGCGCTGGTGGCGTCGCGGAGCTCCTTGACGAGCGCTGCGCTGATCTCGCTCATGCGCTCTCCTCCACGGCCGCCTCGGCCTCGGGCTCTTCCGCCATGGCCTCTTCGGCGACAGGTTCTTCGACCACGGCCTCTTCGGCCATGGGCTCTTCGACCGCTTCGGCCACAGGTGCTTCCTCGGCAGCGGGCTCGACGTCAGCGGCCGCGCCGTTCCCGTTTCCGTTCGCCGCAGCGGGCTCCGTCAGCTCCTTCTCGGTCAGCTCTTTCTCTGTAACCCGTGTCTGGCCGGCGGCGATCCCGTCGGCGATCGCACGTACGATCAATCCGCACGAGCGGATCGCGTCGTCGTTGCCGGGGATGATGTAGTCGGCCTCATCCGGATCGCAGTTCGTGTCCACGAGCGCGATGATCGGTACGCCGAGGCGGCGCGCCTCCCGCACGGCGAGCTGCTCCTTCTTCAGGTCGACGATGAAGACGGCGTCCGGCTGCCGCTTCAGGTCGGCGACCCCGCCGAGGTTCGCTTCGAGCTTCTCGAGCTCAGCCAGGAGCCCGATCCGCTCTTTGGCGGGCAGCAGCTCGAGCTGGCCTTCGGTCTTCAGCCGGCGCAGCTCGTGCAGGTGTGCGATCCGGTCGGTGATCGTCCTCCAGTTGGTCAGGAGGCCGCCGAGCCAGCGGTTGGACACGAACGGCATGCCGACGCGGGAGGCCTCGTTGACGACTGCTTCCTGGGCCTGCTTCTTCGTGCCGACGAAGAGGATCGTGCCGCCGCGCTGGGCGATGTTACGGACGAAGTCGTAAGCCTCCTCGAGCAGCTCGGAGGTCTGGGTCAAATCGATGATGTAGATGCCACCGCGCTCGGTGAAGATGAAGCGCTTCATCTTCGGGTTCCAGCGGCGGGTCTGGTGGCCGAAGTGGACTCCGGCTTCCAGGAGCTCACGCATGGAGACGACTGCCAAGGGACTGGCCCCTTTCTCGGTTGGGTTGCGATACAGCCGGCGGGGCGCGGGCGGAACCAGGCTCAAAACCTGGCACCCCCACCCGTCCTGGTCGCCGGGACGGAGGGTTGATACGACCGAGCAAGTGTAGCGGGACCGCAATCGACCGCTCGGCGTGATTCGATCGTCGCGAATGTCGCGTCGACATTGTCCTGCCGCGGTCGTCGCCGCCTCGATCGCCCTCCTGGCGGCGTTCGACGGCGGCTACGCGCCCACGTCATGGGGATGGACGGCGGTTGCGGGGCTCTGGCTCGCAGTGTTAGCCCTCTTGCTGCGCAGCCCGCTCGCGGTCGACCGCTCCGGTGTGGCAGCGTTGGCTGCTCTGCTGGTGCTCTCTGGGTGGACCGCAGCCTCACTTTTATGGACGACCAGCGCGCCGCGGACGATGCTCGAGCTCCAGCGCGACCTCGCCTACGTCGGCGTCGTGAGCTGCATCGTCCTCCTCGCCGGCCGCGAACGGCGCTCGCTGTTGTTTGGGCTCGGCGCTGGCGCGGCTGCGGTCGGGCTCTACGCGCTCGGTGAGTACTTCCTCGCTTCGCCCGCGATCGACCGTTTCCAGGGCTACCTGCTCTTCCGCCCCATCGGCTACGCGAACACGCTCGGGGCCCTGCTCGCGATCGCGCTACCTGTCGTGCTGGGTCTTGCGGCACACGGTTCGACACGCTTCGTCCGCTGCGACGCCTTCGGCACGGTCGTTCCTCTCGCTTGCGCGCTGTACCTGACGCAGAGTCGCGCGGCGTGGCTCGGCCTAGCGGTTGGACTTGTGGTCTGGATCGCGCGCACGAATGCGCCCGGGCGCGCCGTGACCGTGATCGCGGCCTGTGGCGTGCCCGCCGCGTCCGGCGTTGCGCTCGTGCGGCTGCTCGACCTCCTCGACGCGCACGCGCCGCCGGCGGACCGCGGAACGCGGGCGGGACTCGCCGCAGGGGCGGTCGTCGCGCTGAGCGTCGCCGCGGCGGCGCTCGAGGGCCCAGCCCGCAGATTCGACCTTCCGAGAGCTCGAGTCACGCCGATCGTGGTCGCCGGAGCGGCCGCGATCGCGGCCGCAGCTGCAGTCGCTATGACCCACCTCGGCGACCGCAGGCTCTACTGGCGGGTCGCCTGGGAGATGTTCGAGCGTCATCCGCTGCTCGGTGCCGGCGCCGGCACGTTCGAGTCGTACTGGCTCGAGCTTCGCGAGGTCGATATCGGCGTGCGAGACGCGCACAACCTCTATCTGGAGACGGCCGCAGAGCTGGGGCTGGTCGGCCTGGCGCTGCTCGTAGCGCTCCTCGCCACCCCGATCCTGAGCGCTCGCGCCGACCGTGACCCGCTCGTGACGGCCGCACTCGGTGGCTACTCCGCTTTCCTCGTACATGCGGCTTTCGAGTGGGACTGGGAGATGCCGATCGTGACGCTGCCGGCGTTGCTCCTCGGTTGCGTACTCGCACTGTCCCGGAAGAGCGAGGTCGTCGTGAGCCGTGCACCGCGCGGGGCCGCCGCGGCGGCTGCTGTCACGCTCGCCGGGCTCTCGGCGGTTGGGCTGGTCGGACACACGTTCCTGGCGACGGCGCAGCGGCGCGCGGTCGCCGGCGCGTACGACGACGCGACGCTCTCCGCCCGAAGGGCCACACGGTTCCTCCCCTGGTCGGGGGAAGCGTGGCTCGTCCGTG
>JANMJY010000119.1:0-1759 GCA_031371615.1 Actinomycetes bacterium
ATGCCAGCGAGGAACGCCCAGAAGAGGCTCTTGCGGAGGCGCTTAAGCCCAACACCGGAAAGCTACGATCTCGACCGGGGGTCCCCAGGGCCACCGCGCAGATCGATTCTTCGAGCCAGCGGACTGTGCGACATCCACCGCTCCGCCGAGCTGCAGGCCGATCTGTGAAGGCGTGTCCCCTGACCTGCACCCACGGACGAGTGAACGAGAAATCAGGCGTCCGCTCACAAGCTGACGTACCCGCGCACAACAGATCTCCGCCAGAAGAGACAACAATAATAGCCTATTCGCAGGGTTTCTCCCAAGCCGACGCGCGGACTCGAACCGCGGACCCCTTCATTACGAGTGATGACGCCGACGCCGAAGCATCCCTGCAAATCCGCACTTCACGCGTGCGCCTGACAGGCTTGAACCCGCCGTGAACCCGCTATTGCACGGCCGCGGAACAGATCTTGTCGTGGCATCGTCGGAGGGTTTTCTGATGCCGCTAGCAAGCCGGGCCGCGCTAGCCATGTCGGCTGGCACGCGCCTACGTGCAGCCTCCGGATTAGGGCCTTTCCCGCTTGCGGCGGTTACCAAGACCGTCATCGTCGGGTGCCGCAGAGACCCTGTGCGCGCCTCAATGACTTACGACGGCGGGAACAGAACCCGCGCAAGATTCCCGCCGCAAGCCGTCCTGACGCGTCTGGTTCTCCCCCTTCCGTGCCACGGGGCGCTCAGTAGCAGCTTGCCCCCGCGACCGGTCCGTCTCGTCGCGTGATCTGGACGGCAGCGGCATGGTTCGCGGCGGTTGAGGACGTGCTTCCGCGCGCTTCGGCTGCGAGATTGGGCGGCTGATGCCAGATGACCAGATCAGCCCGGACTACGAGACGCCGACGGCGGAGGAGTTCATCGCGGAGGTGCGCCGGCGGACCCGCCGACATGAGCGGTGGTCGACATCATCGTGCCGACTGAGCGCGTAGAGTCGGCCTCAGTCCGACCGACGGAGGAGCGAAGTGGTGAGCATGTACGCAGTTGTCGATCCCGCGACCGGCGAGACGCTCAAGGAGTACCCGACGATCACCGACGACGAGCTGCGGGACGCGATCGCCCGCGCCGACCGAGCGCACCGGGAATGGTCGAGAGCTGCGACTGTCGCCGATCGCGCCTCGCTCGTGCGGCGGGTCGGCGAGCTGCACTCCGAACGGCGGAAGGAGCTTGCGGAGATCATCGCCGTCGAGATGGGCAAGCCGGTCGGTCAGGCGCGGGGCGAGGTCGACTTCTGCGCGTCGATCTACGAGTTCTACGCCGACAATGCGGAGGAGCTGATGGCAGACGAGCCGATCGAGCTCCTCAATGGTCAGGGGTCGGCGGTCGTCCGCCGCAGCTCGCTCGGCGTGCTGCTTGGGATCATGCCGTGGAACTTCCCCTACTACCAGGTCGCACGCTTCGCGGCGCCGAACCTGATCAACGGCAACACGCTTCTGTTGAAGCACGCGCCCCAATGCCCGCAGTCTGCTGAGGCGATGGCGCAGATGTTCCGCGATGCTGGCTTCCCCGACGGCGCATACGTGAACATCTACGCCACGAACGAGCAGATCGAGTGGGTAATCGCCGACCCGCGCGTCCGCGGCGTATCCGTCACCGGCTCCGAGCGCGCCGGCGCCGCCGTCGCGGAGATCGCTGGCCGGAATCTGAAGAAGGTCGTTCTCGAGCTCGGCGGCTCCGACCCGTTCATCGTCCTCGGCACTGACGACCTCGACAAGACGGTCGAGGACGC
>JANMJY010000127.1:0-5859 GCA_031371615.1 Actinomycetes bacterium
AGGATCGGCGCGTCGCCTGCGAGTGAGTCGACGACGCTGCCGTAGACGGCGCTCGGCACGGCGACGACGATCACGTCCGCCTCCGTGAGCGGTGCGTCCTCGATCGACGTCGCGTTGACGCCGCGAAGGTTGCAATGAGGAAGGTAGCGCGGGTTGCGGCCCGTCTCGGCGATCACGCGCGCCTGCTCCGGGTCGCGGCAGGCGAGCGCCACGTCGTGCTCCCGGTTCTGCAGGACGCGCGCGAACGCCGTCCCCCAGGAACCGCCGCCGACGATGACGAACTTCATGTCCGCAGGACGAAATCGATCGAGACGGGCACGCCGCCGAGGTTAAAGCGTTTGCGCAGCTCGTTCTCGACCCAGTACGCGTAGTCACGCGTGACGAGGCTCGTGTCGTTGACGTGGATCCGGATCCGCGGCGGCCGCGTGGAGACCTGGGCGCCGTAGAGGAGGTTCAGCCGCTTGCCGCGCTTCGAGGGCGCCTGGCGCGCCTGCCGCAACTCGGCGAGCGCGTTGTTGAGCGCGGGCGTCGGGACGCGGCCGGTGTGCTTCTCGAAGAGCTCGGCGATGTACTCGAGCAGCCGGTCGAGGCCGCGGCCCGTCTTGGCGGAAACGGCGATCAGCGGCGGGCGCTGGCGCAGCTGGGTCTCGATCCGCGGCCGCACATCCTCGATCGTGATCTCGGTCTCGTCCCACTTCGAGAGGACGACGATCGTCGAGCAACCAGCCTTACGGGCAACGTCCGCGACCGTGAGGTCCTGGTCGACGATCCCCTCGGTGGCGTCGATCAGGACGAGCGCGATGTCGGCCCGCTCCGCCACCTCGAGCGCTCGCAGCTCCGAGTAGTAGTCGATCCCCTGACGTTGCTTGCGCTTTCGTCGCAGGCCGGCCGTGTCGACGAGCCGGAACGTGCGATCGTCCTTGCGCAGGATCGTGTCGATCGCGTCGCGGGTCGTGCCGGGTACGTCGGAGACGATCACCCGCTCCTGTCCGAGCAGCGCGTTCAACAGCGATGATTTGCCGACGTTCGGCCGGCCGAGGATCGCCACCCGGATCGCTTCGTCTCCAACCTGGGCCTTCCCCTCGCCGGGAAGCAGCTCCACGATCCTGTCGAGCAGATCGCCGGTGCCGTGGCCGTGCAGCGCCGAGAGCGGGAAGGGGTCGCCGAGACCGAGCTTGTGGAACTCCACGGCGTCGAGATCGCGGCGCGGGTCGTCGATCTTGTTCGCGAGCACGAGGACGGGCTTCTTCGAGGCCCGGAGCGTCGCCGCGAGCTCCTCGTCCCCGGGGGTGATCCCGTGGCGGGTGTCGACGACGAAGAGGACGAGATCCGCCTCCTGGATCGCGGCGCGAGCCTGCCGCGCGATCGACGGGCTGAACGCGTCGGTGGCGAGATCGTCGACGCCGCCGGTGTCGATCAGGAGGAAGTGCTTGCCGTTCCAGTCGGCGATCAGCTCCTTCCGGTCGCGCGTCACCCCCGGCGTCTCGTGCACGACCGCCTGCCGGGTCTCGGTCAGGCGGTTGATCAGCGTCGACTTGCCCACGTTCGGGTAGCCGACGATGGCGACCGTGCCGACGATTTCCGGGGTCTCGGTCGTCTGGCTCATCTCGGCGGCGTCGCGTCGCGGGGGCGCCCGAGTGCGTGAACCTCGGCCAACCAGGCGTGCAGGCCACGGATGCGGCGCTCGATCTCGGCCGAGGCCTCGCGGTAGCCCTTGCCGCCCTTCGGGAGACCCTCGAAGCGGATCGGCTCGCCCCACGCCACGGAAATGGGATGGAAGTTCCCCGGCTTCCACTCGTGGCTGCCGTAGATCGCGGCCGGGACGACCGGCACGTCCTCCTGTAAGGCGACCATCGCAGCGCCGGGCTGCACCTGCCCGGGGACCCCGGTGAGTTGGCGCGTGCCCTCGACGAAGAGACCGAGTGCGCGCCCCTCCCGTACGACCTCCCGCATCCGCCGTACGGCTTCGCGGTCCGACTCGCCACGGCGTACCGAAATCGTGCCGAAGCTCCGGATCAGCTGCCCGAGACCAGGGATCCGATGCGCCTCGACCTTCGCGACGAAGTGCATCGGCCGGGGAGACAGCAGCCCGAACACCGGCGGGTCGACCCAGTGGAAGTGGTTCATCGCCAGCACGACGCCGCCGGACCTCGGCACCCGCTCGGCGCCGTAGTTGCGCAGCGGCGTCAGCAGCCGCACGAGCGTTCCGATCGTCAGACGCCCGACCGCCCAGACTGCGTCGGTGCCGTTCATGCGCGACGCGCGACGACGAGCTCCTCGATCCGCGCCACCACCTCGTCCACTTCGAGGTCGGTCGTGTCGATCTGGATCGCATCCGCGGCCGGCCGCATGTTGACCGCGTCCTTCTCGTCGCGCATGCGCAGGTCGGTTGCGAGCGCGTCTGCGCCGACGCCGGGGCGCTCGGACGAGCGCCTTGCCGCCCTGACGCCGGGGTCGGCGAGAAGATAAACCTTTACTTGAGCTTGAGGTGCGACGACCGTGCCGATGTCGCGCCCCTCGATGACGACGTCCCCGATCTGTCCGAGCGCACGCTGCCGCTCGCGCATCACCTCCCGCACCTGGTGGTGCCTCGCGACCACGGGGACGAGCTTGTCGATGTCGGGTCTGCGGATCGAGGAGGTCACGTCGCTGCCGCCGATGAAAACCCGCCCCGCCTCGTCGAACTCGACCGGGTTCTCGACGGCGAGCTCGGCGAGCTCGCCGGCCAGGTCGAGCGCCAGCCCACGGCGGCGCGCCAGCCAGGTGAGCGCGCGGTACATCGCCCCCGTGTCGAGGTAGCTGAAGCCGAGCCGCTCGGCGAGCTGCCGCGCGACCGTGCTCTTACCGGCCCCGGCGGGCCCATCGATTGCGACGATCATCAGGAAGTGGCGCCTCGCAGCGAGTCGAGAAGGTCGAAGAAGCCGGGGAAGGATACCGAGACGACGTCGGCTCCCCGGATCTCGACTCCTTCTCGGGAGAGGAGGCCGGCCACGCCGCCGAGCATCGCGATCCGGTGATCGCCCTGGGCGTCGATCACACCCCCGCGGATCCTGGCCGGGACGCCGCGCACGACGAAGCCGTCCTCGGTCGCGCGGATGTGTGCGCCGAGCGCGCGCAGCCCGTCCACGACCGTCTCGATCCGGTCGGTCTCCTTCGCGCGGAGCTCGGACGCTCCGCTGACGACGCTGTCGCCGCGCGCGTAGGCGGCGAGCAGCGCGAACAGCGGTAGCTCATCGACGAGCAGCGGCACCTCGGGCGCCGCGATCGTCGTCGCGACGAGCTCGGCCGACCTGATGTCGAGGTCGCCGACCGGCTCGCCGCCGACCTGGCGCCGGTTGAGGATCGCGATGTTCGCGCCCATACGCTCGAGCACGCCGAGCAAGCCGATCCGAGTCGAGTTGACGTTGACGCCGTGCACCCGCAGCTCGGAGCCGGCGAGCAGCGTCGCGGCGACGACGAACGGAGCAGCCGACGAGAAGTCCCCCGAGATGTCGAGCTCGAAGGCGCTCAGCCGCTCGACGGGGGACACGGAGATCTGGGTCCCCCGCCGGCGGACGGGGACGCCGATCGACGACAGCAGGCGCTCCGTATGGTCGCGGGTGGGCGTCGGCTCCTCGACGATCGTCGGGCCGTCCTGCGCCAGTAGCCCCGCGAGCAGCACGCTCGACTTGACCTGGGCGCTCGCCATCGGCAGCGGGTAGCGGATCGCATGCAGCGGAGCGCCGACGATCGTGGCGGGCAACCGGCCGTCGGTCGTCTCGAACTGCGCGCCCATGCGTGTCAACGGCTCCTCGACCCGCACCGGCCGCGACGAGAGCGACGCGTCGCCGACGAGGTCGAACCGTCCCTCTTGCCCGGCCAGGATGCCGGAGAGGAGCCGGAGCACGGTGCCGGCGTTCTCGCAGTCGATCGGCTCCGCCGGCGCGCGCAGCCCTCGGAGCCCGCGTCCCTCGATGCGCACGACGTCCGCGGCCGGCTCGGAGACGTCGACGCCGAGGGCGCGAACGGCCCGGATCGCGGCGTCCGTGTCCGCCGCGTGCCCGAAGCCGCGCAGCTCGGTGGTACCCTCTGCGATCGCGCCGAGAAGCACGCCGCGCTGACAGATGCCCTTCACTGCCGGAACGGCGAGGTCGCCGACGAGCAGCGTCGCGGGCTCGACCCTCACTCGTCCTCCTCGAGCACGGCCGCGACGACGACGCCGTAGCCCTGCTCCTCGAGGATCGCCGCCGCGCGCGCCGCCTCCCCCTCGCCTGCGACGAGGATCGCGATCGTGCCGCCCCGCTCGCTCGAGAGGTGCTGCAGGTCGAAGTCGGCGATGTTGATCCGCTCGGCGCCGAGTGCCTGGGCGATCCCCGCGATCACGCCGGGCCGGTCCGGCACGTGCACCCGCAGCCGCTGGAGCGCGCCTGCGTCGCCATAGGCCGTGTCGAGCAACCGCCGCCGGTTCGTGGACGCCTCCCCGATCCAGCGCGCGAGGAAGCCGGCATCACCCGCCGCGAGCGCGGCCTCGACCTGCTCCACGCGCCGGCGGTGCTCGGCGAGCGAGGCCGCAAGCGCGACCCGGTTCTCGAGGAAGATGTCGACCCAGATGCGCGGATTCGCTCCGGCGACCCGGGTCATGTCGCGCAGCGAGCCACCGGCCGCGGCGAGAGGCTCGTGTCCCTCGATCCGGGCGCCCCCCGCCTGGTTCAGGAGCACGTTCGCGAGCGCGTGCGGCAGGTGGCTCGTGACCGCGACCAGCCGGTCGTGCGCCTCCGGGTCGATCGCCACCGGGACGGCCCCGAGCGAGGAGACGAAGCCGTGCAGCACCTTGTAGCTGTCGGGCTCGGTCGCGGCGACCGGCGTCAGGAACCAGGTCGCGCCTTCGAACAGCTCGGCCGTCGCCCACTCCGGCCCGCGCGCCTCGGAGCCGCAGATCGGGTGACCGCCGACGAAGCGGCCGGAGTCGGCGGCCGCCTCGCAAACTCCTCCCTTCGTCGAGCCGACGTCGGTGACGGTGCATTCCGGTGCGCTCGCCTCGAGGACAGCGCGCACCTGGACCGGCAGCGCGGTGACGGGGGCCGCGATGACGGCCAGCTCCGCGCCTGCGAGGGCTGCGGCGAGATCGGGTGCGGCCTCGACCGCACCGCGCTCGGCGGCGGTGGACAGGTGCGCCGGGTCGACGTCCCAGCCGACGACGCGCGCGACGCCTGCGCGCCGCGCCGCGAGCCCGACGGACGCGCCGATCAGGCCCGTGCCGACAACGGCGAGAGAGCGGACGGCAGCCATGACCGCTTACCTTCGCATCAGCTCGGCCACGCGAAACGCGAGGTCGAGCGACTGCCGTGCGTTGAGGCGTGGGTCGCAGAGACTCTCGTACCGGGTTGTCAGCTCCTGCTCGAGGACGGCCGCCGAGCCGCCCAGGCACTCGGTCACGTCCTCGCCGGTGAACTCGAGATGGACGCCGCCCGGCCAGGTGTCCTCGGCACGGCACACGGCGAAGAACGCGACGACCTCGTCCATGATCGCGTCGAAGCTGCGCGTCTTGATCCCGGACTCCGTGCGGAACATGTTGGCGTGCATCGGGTCGCAGGCCCAGACGACAGGCTGCTCGGCGTCCCGTAGAGCGCGGAGGAGCGGCGGCAGCGACTCGCGGAGCGGCTCTGCCCCCATCCGGACGATGAAGGTCAGCCGCCCCGGGATGCGCAGCGGGTTCAGCTTTTCCGCGAGCTCGAGCGCCTCGTCCGGAGTCGCGGTCGGCCCGAGCTTCACGCCGAGCGGGTTGTGGACGCCGGCGAAGAACTCGGCGTGGGCGCCGTCCGGCCGGCGCGTGCGCTCGCCGATCCAGAGCATGTGCGCCGAGCAGTCGTACCAGTCGCC
>JANMJY010000197.1:0-1784 GCA_031371615.1 Actinomycetes bacterium
GTTGAAGCGCGTGGCGAGGAAAAGATGCGTGGTGTTTTCCATCGTCTCCGCCGGCTCGCGGAGGATTTTCCAATAGCTCGCGGCGGGGTTGTCCTTGTTCGATCCGCTCGCCGTCAGGATTTTTTTCGCACGCCCACGGCACCGGCTTCAACGGCCAGGTCGAGCTTGCGCGCGGCTTCTCCCTCGTCTGGTCCGGCCAGGGGATCCGGACGTTCACCGCGACCGGCAGCCGCCCGATCCAGGGGCACGAGCCGACGCTGTTCGAGATCTGGGTCTGCGCCGACGGCTACTGGTGCGACCACACGAAGAACCTCGTTCCCGGCGAGCTGACCCAGCGCTACGCCGAGCTCGAGCGCGCGCTCCTCGGTGTCTACGGCGCCGCGGTCGAGTTCTGCCGGCCGGGCGCGAGTCTCGCGGAGCTCGACCGGATCGTCCGCGAAGGTATCGCGGAGATGGGCTATCCCGGCCAGCCGAGCCACCCGATCTGCCACGGTGTCGGCGCCCGCGCGCACGAGCCGCCCTACGCGCACCAGGCGGGCGGCGGCACGATCGAGGCCGGCATGGTGCTCGCGATCGAGCCGGGCGTTTACTGGCCCGAAGGCGGCGGCCTGCGTGTCGAGGACAACTTCCTGATCACGGAGACCGGACCGGAGCGGCTCTGCCGCTTCCCTGACGGGATCGTGCGGGTATGAGCCTCGACCGCGACAAGCTCTGGATCGGCGAACTGAATGAGCGCGCGCGCTCGAGCCGCAGTCCCACGACACGGTCGGGCTCTACGACACGACCCTTCGCGACGGCGAGCAGACGGTCGGCGTCGTCCTCTCGCCGGAGGACAAGCTCGCGATCGCGCACGCCCTCGACGACGCTGGCGTCGATCGCATCGAGGCGGGCTTCGCGCGCGTCTCCGAGGAAGACGCCGACGCGATCCGGCAGATCGCCGCCGCGGGGCTCCGTGCGGAGGTCTGGGGCTTCGCGCGCGCCGTGCAGGCCGATGTCGAGCAGCTCGCGGGCCTCGGTGTCCAGGCCGCAGTGATCGAGAGCCCCATCTCGGACGCGAAGCTCGCGGCTCTGGGCGTCTCGCAGGACGACATGCTCGGCCGGATCCGGAAGGCCGTCTCGTTCGCTGCCGGGAAGGGGATCACGGTCGCGTTCTTCGGCGTCGACGGCTCGCGCGCCGACCTTGGCTTCTTCCAGCGCGCGTACGAGGCCGCGGTCGAGGCGGGCGCCAAGGAGGCCGTGGTCGTCGACACGATCGGGATCGCGACCCCCGAGGCCGCCGCGTATCTCGTCGGTCGGGCCGTCGACTGGCTCGACGTCCCGGTGCACTGGCACGGCCACGACGACTTCGGGCTGGCGACCGCCGCCGCGGTCTCGGCGGTGCAGGCGGGCGCGACCTGGGTGCACGGGACGGTCAACGGGATGGGGGAGCGCGCCGGCAACGCCAGCCTGCTCGAGGTGGCGCTGACGCTCGAGGCGCTCTACGGGATCCCGACCAGGCTCGACCTGACCAAGGCGCGCGGGCTCGCGGCGCTCGTTCGCGACCGTTCGGGCTACCAGGTGGCTCCCTGGACGCCGATCACTGGCGTAAACCTCTTCACCCGTGAGAGCGGCGCCGTCGCGAGCCAGTTCCACGACCCGCCGGCGATCGAGCCGTACTCGTCGGAGCTCGTCGGGGCCGAGCGTGGGATCGTGCTGGGGAAGAAGAGCGGTCTCGACTCGATCCGGCTGAAGGCGGAGGAGCTGGGCCTCGACGTTCCGGAGGACCGGCACGCGGACCTGCTGGC
>JANMJY010000223.1:0-1607 GCA_031371615.1 Actinomycetes bacterium
GCCTTCTCCTCCGGCGTGGGGCCGGCGCCGCTGAAGGCGCCGAGCGGCGCGCCGAGCGGCCCGCAGAGCAGCGGCGCACCGAGAGCTGCTGCCGAGTCGAGATTCGCCTTGGTCGCGGTGAGCGCATTCGCACGCTCGGCGACATCGGCGGAGAGCGGGTTCTCGCCGTCGCCGCGCGCAGCCACCGCGAGCCGCTCCAGCCCGAGCCGCTCGAGACGCTCCCCGAGCTCCGCGTACTTGTCCACCTCGCGGTCGAAGATCGGGATCTCGACACCATCGAAGCCCATTTCCCGCAGTCGCTCGAACACCGGGTCGAACTCCGGGCCGCTCACGTCCGTCGACCAGAGCAGCATGTTCATCCCGATCTTCACCGGACAATCCTACGGTGCCCCTACGGCTCGGACGGCGGCTCCGACTCGGCTTGCTCCCACTCCCCCCGACGCTCTTCGATCAAACCGGACACCGCGTCGATCATCATCTGACTGCCGGACTGGGCTTCCAGCCCGTCCTTGATCTCACGGAGCAACTGAACTTCGTGAGCCAGCGCCGCAATGACCGCGGCGGAGCCCGCCGATAGGTCTGGCTCCTCCATGTCCTCAGCCGGCATGACGTTCCCTTTCCGAGCGTTGCGGGTTCAGGGAGAGCCGCACCGCGCTACCCGTGCCCGGGATCCCCGTCCCGCGGATCTGCAAACTCGGCGGCGATGCCGGCTATGCCGTCCTTCTCGACGATGGCATACGTCTCCGTGGTGCCGACGACCACTTCGACCTCCACGTTCTCGTGGCCGGGAGCGACGACGAACCGAACGCCTTCGAGTCGGATCTGTTCGTATTGACGCAACGTGAGGCTGATCCGGTCGAGGCAGGTAGCCGATGAGCATTCGCAGATGAATTGATACTCGTCGAGTCCGCCCAGCTCGATCGCCTTCTGCTCGATGGCCTCGTTCACGGTGCGAAAGATGATCTGGTTCTTTGCGAAACGCTCTTCGCGGGACTCGCTCGTCTCTAGATTCGTCACTCTGGCTCCCTACCGTCGAGCATTGAGGGTCGGGCTGCCTCGAAGGCGTTGCGCGCGGGGTCGTGGTCGTCTCCGCGTCACGCCGGCAACTCGGTTGGAAGCCGCGCGAATCGCGGCTGCCCGGACTACCGGCCGAATGTTCATGCGGACGGCTGATCGGCGAGGGCCGGACGCTCCCACTCGTCGCAGTCAGAATTCCCGTTTTTAGTCTTGCCTAAACCTATGGCCTCCTGAGGCTCGAACCAGCTGAAGAGTTACGACGACGCTGACGGGCATGGACGGTACGAAAGCGCCCGGATTGGTCGGATCTGACGGTGCGCGTCTGGCTGATTACGAGGGCCACGTCAGCAACCCTGTTCGGGGCCTGTCTGCTTATCGCAGCCATCCTTCAGTCGGGGACCGCCGGACTGGCGGCCGGAATTGTCATGCTTGCTAGCGCCGCGGTCTATAAAACGCTCGCGTGGCGCATGAAGCGGACCGAGCGTCGAAACGCATCGAGCGCGCCGACCTAAGCACTAATCACGCCCGACCGCTTGCCTGGGCCAGCGTCCGGGAGTGTCACCTGAGCGAGCCGTCATGATAGGTGCGTG
>JANMJY010000242.1:0-7984 GCA_031371615.1 Actinomycetes bacterium
CCATGATTCCGCGCGCTGCCTCGGGCCGCCCCTCGTCGATCGCCTGCACGGCGGCGTCGAGCATCAGGGCGATCCCGGCGAGGTTCTGCACCGGCCCGTCGTGGAGGAAGAGCGCCAGGCGGCGTCGTTCGTCCTGTTCCGCCGTGATGATCCGCTCGACGAGCCGCTCGCGGTCGCCGTTCGGGATCTGATCCGCCATCAATCGATGATCGCGTCGCGCAGCGCGATCGCGACGGCGTGCGTGCGCGTGTCGGCCTCGAGCTTCGCGAGGATGTGCCGCACGTGGCTCTTGACTGTCTCCTGGCTGATGAAGAGCCGAGCCGCCACGTCTGCGTTCGACATCCCGTCCGCGAGCAGCTGCAGGATCTCGCGCTCGCGAGCCGTGAGCATGTCGTTCTGCTCCTTGCCCGTGAGGAAGGTCGGCATCAGCGCGGGATCGACGAAGCTCTCCCCGCCGGCGACCTTCTCGATCGCCCGCAGGAGCGTCGCATGCGGCGCCTCCTTGAGGATGTAGCCCTTGGCGCCCGATTCGAGCCCGCGGCTGAGCAGCGAGCGCTCGCTGTAGGCCGTGAAGATCAGCACCGCGGTCTCGGGCGCCTTCTGGATGATCTGCTTCGTCGCCTCGAGCCCGTCCATGCCGGGCATGCGGACGTCCATGATCACGACCTGGGGGTGGCGGCGCTCGACGAGCGCGACCGCGGCGGCCCCGTCGGAGGCCTCTCCGATCACGCGCACGTGCGGTGCGCGGGAGAGCGAGAGGCGCAGCCCTTCGCGCACGACCTCGTGGTCGTCGACGATCAGGCACGTGATCTCGTCGGGCATCGCGGCACCAGTGTATTGGCGGAATCGGCTCTCATAGCGCCAGGGTCAGCTGGACGGGCTCCGGCGGCGGCTGTAGCGGCTGCTTCCGGCGGTCGCGGACGCCGTGCTCGCGGGCCAGGGCGCGCACCTCGTTGCGTACCGGATCGACCTCGGCGTGAGGCAGGTAGGCACGCCGCGCGTACAGCTGCTCGTACCGTTCCAGCTGCTCCGGCCAGTCCCGGGCCAGCGCTTCGAGGAAGTGCTCCCGCGTCCCTGGCTTGAGATAGAGGAGGTTCGCCCACACGCTCGTGGCGCCCGCAGCCCGCACCGCCTTGACGACCTCGGCGAGCTGTTCGGGCCGGTCCGAGAGCCCAGGGAGGATCGGAGCCATGCCGACGCTCGCCTTGATCCCTGCAGCCACGAGCGTCGCCAGCGCCCGCAGTCGCTGTCTCGGCGGCGCCGTGCCGGGCTCGGTCGTGCGCCACACGTCCGGGTCGAGCGTCGGCACGGAGAACATCACCGAGACGTCAGTCCGCCTGGCCGCCTCCTGTAGGACGTCGACGTCACGCACGATCAGCGGCCCTCGCGTGATCAGCGCGAACGGCGCTCGCGCCCGCCCGAGCACCTCGATGCACGAACGGGTAAGCCGGTAGCGGCCCTCGGCCGGCTGGTACGGGTCGGTCGCCGCGCCGATCGCGATCTGCCCCCCGCTCCACGACGGGCGTGCAAGCTCGCGTGCGAGTACCTCGGCGACGTTGACCTTGACCCGGATCGAGCGGCCGTAGCGGTCGTCCGCGGGCCGGTCCGCGCGCAGCTCGAAGGCGCGGACGTAGCAGAACGTGCACCGGTGCGCGCAGCCCTTGTACGGGTTCAGGGACCACGCGAACGGCATCCCCTTGACCCGGTTCAGGGCGCTGCGGCATTCCTCTTCGCGGTACTCGGCCCGCATCGGCTTACTATAGAACATATGTTCGATCGAACCGGATGGTGTTGGATAGCGGCATGGAATTGCCGTCCGGCATCCGCCGGATCACGACGCCGCTGCCGACCAGGCCCGGTCACGTCCACTCGTACCTCCTGCCCGGCGAGGACGGCTGGACGCTCGTCGACACCGGCATCGGCCTGCCCGACGCGCAGGAGGTCTGGGCCGCGTCGCTCGGCGACGCCGAGGTGGCGCGGATCTTCATCACGCACTTCCACCCTGACCACGTGGGCGCCGCGGCCGACGTTGCGGAGCTGACCGCGGCGCCGGTCAGCCAGGGCACGCTGGACTACTCGCAGTGCGAGCTCGTCTGGGGCAACGACGAGTGGCCCCGGCGCATCGCCGACTGGTTCCTCACGCACGGCGTTCCCGAGGAGATCACCGAGGAGTTGATCGGCTCCGGGAACGTCTACCGGCCGTTCATCCGCTATCAGCCGAGCCCGGAGCTCGTCGAGGACGGAGACCGGCTCGACGGCTGGGAGCTCGTGGCCGCGCCCGGGCACGCCGACGGCCAGCTGTGTCTCGTCAAGGACGGGGTGCTCATCTCGGCCGATCATCTCCTGGGCCGGATCACTCCGACCGTCGGCCTCTGGCCGGAGAGCCGTCCCGATCCGCTCGGCGACTACATCCAGTCTCTGAAGCGGACGATCGAGCTGGCCCCCGAGATCGCGCTACCGGGCCACGGCGACCCGATCGCCGACCCGGTCGGCCGCGCCCACCAGCTGATCGAGCATCACGGCGAGCGGCTCGCCTTTACGGAGTCGAGCCTCGGCGACACGCCTCGCACGGGGTACGAGGTCTCGCTCGACCTCTTCGGCGCGCAGCTGAAGCCCGCATCCAGGCGTTTCGCAGTCGCGGAGACGCTGTCGCACCTCGAGCGGCTGGTGCTCGAGGAGCGCGCCCAACGCAGCGAGGACGTCGGGGTCGTTACCTATACTGCGCGCCAGCTTGGACGACGAGCTTCCGCCTAGTACCTGCGCCTCGGGGCTGACCGGGGCGTGATCCTCACCCTCGAGCTGGCGGCCCTTGCCGGGCTGCTGCTCATGAACGCGTTCTTCGTGGCGGCCGAGTACGGCCTCGTGACCGCGCGCCGGACGAAGATCGTCGAGCTGCACCAGCAGGGTAACCGGCGCGCCCGCGACGTGCTCAAGATCGTCTCGCGCCCGCCTCGCTTCATCGCCGCAATGCAGCTCGGCGTCACGCTCACGTCGCTCGGAATCGGCGCCCTCGGCGAGCCGGTGCTCGCCAGGATCCTCGATCCGGTCCTCGCCACGTTCCTCTCGGTCGCGATCGCGTTCGTCGTGATCACCTTCCTGCACGTCGTCATCGGCGAGCTCGTGCCGAAGGGAATCGCGCTCGGGTATCCGGAGCGAACCGCGCTTGCGGTCTCCGCGCCGGTGCGCGGCTTCTTCGTCCTCTTCGCGCCGTTCGTCTGGGTCCTGCAGCGCGCGACCGCGGGCGTGCTCCGCGTCCTCAGCCTGCAGGCGCCCGGCACGGAGACCGAGGCGCACTCCGAGGCCGAGCTGAAGATGCTCGTCCGCACGTCCAGCGAGGCGGGCGAGATCGAGCATGGCGAGCGGGAGATGCTCTACAAGGTCTTCGACTTCGCGGACAAGGAGGTTCACGAGGTGATGGTCCCGCGACCGGAGGTCGTGGCGATCAAGGTCGACCTCCCTCCCGAGGACGCGCTCGCGGCGCTGCTCGAGTCGCCCTTCACCCGCTATCCCGTCTACCGGGACTCGCTCGACGAGATCATCGGCGTTCTGCACGTTCGCGACCTCTTCGCCGCGCTCCACGACCGCGGCATCGCCCAGGTCGAGATCGAGCACCTCCTGCGCCCCGTCTACATTGTCCCCGAGACGAAGGACCTGGGCGCGCTCCTCGCCGAGTTCCGCAAGCAGAATCAGCACATGGCGGTCGTCGTCGACGAGTACGGCGCGATGGAGGGGATCGTCACCCTCGAGGACCTGCTCGAGGAGATCGTCGGCGAGATCGAGGACGAGTTCGACCTACCCGACGAGTCGATCGAGCGGATCGACGACACCCACATCCGCATCGACGGCACCTTCCCGATCGACGACTTCAACGAGCAGTTCAAGACCGAGATCGAAATCGAGGACTACCACACGATGGCGGGATACGTCTTCGGCCAGCTCGGCCGCGCGCCCGAGGTCGGCGACGAGGTGACGACCGACGGGGTCAGGTTGCGCGTGGTCGAGATCGAGGGCTCGCGGATCCAGCGGCTCGAGGTCGAGTTCCGCCAGGCGCTCCCTCAGAGCGACGCGTCGGGCGAGTAGCTACTCGGCCCAGAATTCGTCGAACGCAGCCGGATCGCTCGGCAGCGCCAGCACCTCGGTGACCAGGCCGTCGCGGATCGTGAACAGGAGCACCTGGTCGATGTCGAGCGAACGCCCCTCGCGCTCGCCCTGGGCACGGTAGAGCCCGGCGCCGCGCTCCTCGCTCGCGAGCGCGTCGACGAAGGTCGAGCGGTATGTGCCGTTCGTCAGCTTCGGCAGTCGCGTCAGGAAGCGGAAGATCTCGGTGCGCCCGCGGTAGGTGCCGGACATGACTCCGCCGCCCGGAACGTGCCAGACCGCATCCTCGGCGAAGCAGTCGCGCAGCGCGAAGCCCTCCTTGTCTGCGAACGCCTCCATGATCTGGCGCACGAGAGCGGCATTCCCCTCGATGCTCACGGGGCGACACTCACGGCCGCGCTGCCCAGCGGTCGAGCAGACCGGCGATATGCCGACGCTGCGCCTCGGTGAAGTCCATCTGGCTCAGCAGCCGCCGCGCCTCGTTCGGGTCGTCGTTCGCGACCGCCGCTTCGAGCCGCTCGCGCCACGGCGTCGGCTCCCGCAGCTGCCGCCGGAGCCAGCGGAGGAGGCTCACGCTTGCCTGATCGGTCATCGTGCGGGAGGCTACCGCTCCATGGACACATTCCTTGCAATCGCGAGCAGGCGAGAGGTGCGCGACTACGAGCCGAGGGCGTTGCCGCCGGAGGTCGAGGAGCGGATCCTGGACGCGGGCCGGCTCGCCGGAAGCTCAAAAAACCGGCAGCCGTGGCGATTCGACGTCGTCCCCGGTGAGCTGCTCGCCGAGCTCGTGTACGAGCCCACGAACCTGCAGGGCGCGCCGTTCGTCGTCGCGATCGTCGTCCAGGGCAAGGGGCCGATCTCGTTCGACGCCGGTCGAGCGGCCGAGAACATGCTGCTCGCCGCCTGGAACGAGGGCGTCGGCTCGTGTCCGAACTCGATCTCCGACGAGCCGGCGGCCCGGGCGGCGCTCCAGCTCGACGACGAGGAGCGGATCGCGATCGTGCTTTCGTTCGGCTACCCCGCGAAACCACGCGACCCGGAGTCGCGCTCGGCCGCCGAATGGAGCGGCCGCGCCAACCGCCGCCCACTCCAGGAGAGTGTCCGCAGGCAATAATCGAGGAGTGCAGGAGATCCTCCCCGAGATCGAGCAGTGGCAGCAGGCCGGAGAGCGGGTCGTCGTCGCGACGGTGATCGGCAGCCGCCGGTCGGCGCCGCGCCCCGTCGGCTCGAGCCTGGCGATCTCCGAAAGCGGAAAGCTGTGCGGCTCGGTCTCCGGCGGCTGCGTCGAAGGCGACGTCTTCGAGCAATCGCGCGAAGTGCTCCAGACCGGCGAGCCGAAGCTGATCTCGTACGGGATCTCCGACGAGGAGGCATGGGCGGTCGGGCTTCCCTGCGGCGGCGAGATCGACGTCTTCGTCGAGCGCCTGCCTTGATCGAACGGCTGCTGCGCCTTCAGCGCGAGGGAGGCCGCGGCGTCGTCCTCACAGTCGTCGAGGGTGAGGCGCTCGGCTCGAAGCTGCTCGTCGTCGAGGGCGGCGAGACGCTCGGCGACGGGCCGATCGAGCTCGTCGAGTACGCCGACGAGCTGATCCGCGGAGCCCGCAACCGGACACTCGAGCTGCCGGGCCGCAAGGTGTTCGCCGAGGTGTACGGCCCGCCGCCGCGCCTGTTCGTCTATGGCGCCGTCGACACCGCCGAGGCGCTCGCTGCCGCGGCGAAGCTGCTCGGCTGGACGACGATCGTCGCCGATGCACGCGCCAAGTTCGCGACGCGCGAGCGGATGCCGAGCGCCGACGAGCTTATCGTCGCGTGGCCGGAGGAGGCGTTCGCGCAGGTCGCGCCCGACCACGCGACCGCGATCGTCATCCTCACGCACGACGACAAGTTCGACCTGCCGGCGCTCGAGCTGGCGCTCGCCGGCGACGCCTTCTATGTCGGCCTGATCGGCGGCCGCCGCAACCAGGAGAAGAAGCGCGAGCGCCTCCGGGAGGCGGGTACGGGGGAGGACGCCCTCGGGCGGATCTCCGGCCCGTGTGGCCTCGACCTCGGCGCCGACTCCGTCCCGGAGACGGCGCTGTCGATCCTGGCCGAGGCGCTGGCGGTCCGGAACGGCCGCGGCGGCGGCCCGCTGGCGCAAGCGAAGCAGCGGATCCACGCCGAGGTGGAGTGAACACCAGGGCCGCGGTCATGCACGAGCCGGGCTCGCTCGTCGTGGAGGAACTGGACGTCGACGAGCCTCTTCCCGGCGAGGTGGTCGTCCGCATGAGCGCCGTCGGTGTCTGCGGTACCGACCTCCACTCCTACAAGGGGGAGTGGGACCGCCCGACGCCGATCGTGCTCGGGCACGAGGGGGCAGGGATCGTCGAGGCCGTGGGCGGCGATGCCGGTGGGCTCCGGGAGGGAGACCGGGTCGTCCTCTCCTGGGCGCCCGCCTGTGGCGAGTGCGGCCCCTGCCGCCGCGGCAGGCCCGCGGCGTGCGGTCCGCTCTCTTCCGCGATCGGGAAAGGCACCCTGCTCAACGGCCGGACCGGGCTCTCGCTCGGCGGCGAGATCGTCTATCGCGGCACGGTGACCGGCGCGCTCGCCGAGCACGTGGTCGTCGCCGCAGGGGCAGCGATGCCGCTCGCGGACGACGTGCCTCTGGAGCACGCCGCCCTGCTCGGCTGCGCCGCCCTGACCGGCGTCGGCGCGGTGCTGAACGCCGCCCGGCCGGAGCCGGGCTTCACAGCGCTCGTCATCGGAGCCGGGGGCGTCGGCCAGTTCGTCGTCCAGGGTGCTCGCATCGCCGGCGCCGCGGAGGTGCTCGTCGTCGACCCGGTCGAGGCTCGCCGCGACCAGGCGCTCGGTCTCGGCGCCACGCGGGCCTGCGCGCCCGACGACCTGCGCGCAGCGATGAAGGAGCTCGATCCCGAGGGTGTCGACTACGCCTTCGACGCCGTCGGCGCGCCGGCGACGACCAAGCTCGCGCTCCGTTGGGTGCGCGGCGGCGGCACCGCCGTCGTCGTCGGCCTGCCGGCGGGCGGCGAGAAGCTCGAGCTCGATCCGTTCGAGTTCTCCAACCGCGAGAAGACGCTCACGGGGACGATCTATGGCTCCGAGGATCCGGCGGTGGCGCTGCCGCAGCTGATCGACCTCGTCCGCCGCGGCGAGCTCGACCTCGCGAGTCTCGTCGGTCCGTCGTTCCCGCTCGACCGGGCGGACGACGCGTTCCAGGCAAGCCTGGCCGGCGAGCCGGGCCGCGTGCTCGTGACGCCCTAGCCGTCCGGGAGCGACTCGCGCAGGAACCGGAAGAGGTTCCCCGAGAGCAGACCCTCGAGGCGGTCGCCCGCCCAGCCCCGGCCCTGCAGCGCCCCGATCAGCGCGGGGTGGTCCTCCGGCCCGGTCAGCCCCTCGACCATCGACCCGACGTCCAGGCCCGGGGGCATAAGCCCGTCCGGAGGCGCGGGACCGGGCATCAGCTCGTGCAGCCGCTTGATCCAGTCCGCCCCCAGGCAGACGCGGTCGGGCCCGATCACCGACGCGGCGTGATCGAGGTGGTCGATGACGCGGTCGATCGTCGGGTCGGCAGGGTCGATCGCGATCGGGTGCAGCATCAGGCCGAAGACGCCGCCGCGGTCCGCGAGCTGCCGCAGCTGCTCGTCCGAGATGTTCCGCGGCGTGTCGTTGATGGCGCGACAACCGGCGTGCGTGACGCAGACGGGGCCGTCGTACGACTCGACGCACTCGCGGAAGAGCTGCTCGGAGGAGTGCGCGAGATCGAGGATCACGCCCAGCTCCGCGAAGCGGCGCAGCAGGGTGCGTCCGAGCCCCGAGAGACCGCCCGAGTCGGCAGCGCCGTCGGCGAACGGGTTGCGGCGGTTCCACGTCAGCCCGGCCATCCGCACGC
>JANMJY010000247.1:0-16848 GCA_031371615.1 Actinomycetes bacterium
CGGGCGAGCAGGTCGCCCTTGCCGCCGCCCTTCAGCTTCGGTGCGCCGCGGCCCTTGATCTTCAGCAGCTTGCCGTGCTGCGAGCCCGGCGGAACCTTGAGCGAGATCGGACCGTCGGGCGTCGGCACCTCGAGCGAGGCGCCAAGCGCGGCGTCGGCGTAGGAGACCGGCACGTCGACGAGGAGGTCGGCGCCGCGCCGTTCGTACACCGGCGTGTCGGACACCCGGGGTATCACGTTTAGGTCGCCCGCCGGCCCGCCGCTCCGCCCCAGCTCGCCGCGGCCCTTCAACCGGATCCGCGTGCCGTCCTTCGCACCCGCCGGGATCTTCACCTGGAACGTCTTCTGGATGCGCTCGCGACCCGAGCCGCGGCACGTCTTGCACGGCTTCTCGATCACCGTGCCGTTGCCGCGACAGCGGGGGCACGGATGCGAGAGCGAGAAGAGGCCGTGTGAGTCGGAGGTGACGCCGCGGCCGCCGCACTGCGGGCAGACGATCGGCGCCGTCCCGGGCTCGGCGCCCGAGCCGCCGCACGTGTGGCACGCAGTCTCGACGTTCGCACGGACCGGGAGCTGGACGCCCTTGAGCGAGTCCTCAAACGAGACGTGGACCTCGGTCTGGAGATCAGCGCCGCGCTCGGGTGTAAATGTCCCAGCCTGCGGACCGCGCTGGCGGCCGAAGCCACCACCGGCGCCGCCGCCGAACAGTCCGCCGAAGAGATCGCTGAGATCGAAGTCCTGGAACTGCGCCCCGCCTGCGCCACCGCCTCCGCGCCCGTTCGTCGACCCGAACTGGTCGTACTGGGTGCGCTTCTCGGGGTCGGAGAGGACGTCGTACGCCCCCTGGATCTCCTTGAACTTCGACTCGTCGCCCCCGCTGTCGGGATGATGCTCGCGCGCGAGCTTGCGGTAGGCCTTCTTGATCTCGTCGGCCGAGGCGTTCTTGGCGACACCGAGCGTGTCGTACAGATTGGTCATTCGGCGACGATCACTCTGGCGGGCCGGAGCACCTTGTCGCCGAGCCGGTAGCCCTTCTGCAGCACCTGCAGTACCGACCCCTCCTCGGCCCCTTCGCCGGCTGCGCGAGCAGCGCCTCGTGGACGTGCGGGTCGAAGGCACCCTCGGTGGCGATCTCGGTCAGCCCGTGCCGCTCGAGCAGCGTTGAGAGCGAGCGGTGCACGAGCTGGACGCCCTCCTCCAGCTTCGCCTCCTCGTGCTCCGCGGCGGCCTCGAGCGCCCGCTCGAGGTCGTCGAGCACGGGAATGAGCTCGTTCACGAGCCGCTCGTTCGCGCGAGCCGTCAGCTCGGAGTGCTCGCGTGCGACCCGTTTGCGGTAGTTGTCGAAGTCGGCAGCAAGCCGGTGGAAGGAGACGTCGGGAGCTGGCGCGGATTCCTCCGCGGCCGGCTCCTCGACGATCTCCTCGAGCTCTTCCTCGACCGGGCGAGGCTCGTCGGTCACGACGTCTTCGCCTCTTCCTCGTCGATCACCTCGTAGTCGGCTTCCTCGACGACCTCGTCCTCGCTGGAAGCGCCGTTGTCGCCGGTCGCCCCGGCCTGCTGCTGGGCACTAGCCTGGGCGTAGAGGACGTCCGCCAGCTTCCGCGACGCCTCGTTCAGCGCGTCGGTCTTCTGCCGGATCTCGTTCACGTCCGTGGACTCGAGCGATGCTCGCAGCTCCATGATCCGGCCCTCGATCGTCGAGGCGTCGGACTCGTCCAGCTTGTCGCGGTGCTCCTTGAGCGTCGACTCGGTCTGGTAGGCGAGGCTCTCCGCCGTGTTGCGCGCGTCGGCGAGCTCACGCAGCCGGTGCGCCTCGTCGGCGTGGGCCTCGGCATCCGTGACCATCCGCTGCACCTCGTCCTCGGAGAGGCCCGAGCCGCCCTCGATCTTGATCTGCTGCTCGTTGCCGGTGCCGAGGTCCTTGGCAGTCACGTGGATGATCCCGTTCGCGTCGATGTCGAAGCCGACCTCGATCTGCGGCATGCCCCGCGGCGCCGGCGCGATGCCGACGAGCTGGAACTTGCCGAGCGTCTTGTTGTAGACCGCCATCTCCGTCTCGCCCTGGAGCACGTGGATCTCGACCGACGGCTGGTTGTCCTCCGCGGTCGAGAACGTCTCCGCCTTGCGGGTCGGGATCGTCGTGTTGCGGTCGATCAGCTTCGTGAAGACGCCGCCCTTGGTCTCGATCCCGAGGGACAGAGGCGTGACGTCGAGCAGGAGCACGTCCTTGACCTCACCCTTGAGCACGCCGGCCTGGATGGCCGCGCCGACGGCGACGACCTCGTCCGGGTTGACGCCCTTGTGCGGGTCCTTGCCGAGCAGCTCCTTGACTTTCTCCTGCACCGCCGGCATGCGGGTCATGCCGCCGACGAGGACGACGTGCTCGATCTTCGAGGCGTCGAGCCCCGCGTCGGCGAGCGCAGCCTTCGTCGGGCCGACCGTCCGCTCGACGAGGGCGGCGGTGATCTCTCCGAGCTTCGCCCGGGTGAGCTGCTGGTCGAGGTGCTTCGGGCCTTCCGCGGTGGCGGTGACGAACGGCAGGTTGATCTGCGTCGTCATCGTCGAGGAGAGCTCGATCTTCGCCTTCTCGGCCGCCTCGTAGAGCCGCTGCAGCGCCATCTTGTCTGCGGCCAGGTCGATTCCCTGATCCTTCTTGAACTCCGCGACCATCCAGTCGACGATCGCCTTGTCGAAGTTGTCGCCGCCGAGGTGGTTGTCCCCGTTCGTCGACTTGACCTCGAAGACACCGTCGCCGAGCTCGAGCACCGACACGTCGAAGGTGCCGCCGCCGAGGTCGAAGACGAGGATCGTCTGGTCGCCGCCCTCCTTGTCGAGCCCGTACGCGAGTGCAGCCGCTGTCGGCTCGTTGACGATGCGGAGGACGTTGAGGCCGGCGATCTTGCCGGCGTCCTTCGTCGCCTCGCGCTGCGCGTTGTTGAAGTAGGCCGGAACGGTGATGACCGCGTCGGCGACCGTCTCTCCGAGGTAGGCCTCGGCGTCGGCCTTCAGCTTCGCGAGGATCATCCCGCTGACCTCTTCGGGGGCGTAGTCCTTGCCCTCGACCTTCACGCGGGCGTCGCCGTTCTCGCCCTTCGCGACCTCGTAAGGGACGATCGTCATCTCCTCCGAGACCTCGTCCCACTTGCGGCCGACGAAGCGCTTGATCGAGAAGATCGTGTTGGTCGGGTTCGTCACCTGCTGGCGCTTTGCGGGCGCCCCGACGAGCCGCTGGCCGTCCTTCGTGAACGCGACGACCGACGGCGTCGTGCGACCGCCTTCGGCGTTCGGGATCACGGTCGGCTCGCCGCCCTCGAGCACCGCCATGCAGCTGTTCGTGGTGCCGAGGTCGATTCCGATGGTCTTTGCCATGCTGATGGTCTCCTTCGTGCTGATGGTTACTACGTCAGAAAATCTGAGCGTGATCGTATCAGATCAACGAGAAAGGCCGATCAGGACGCCGCCCGCAACCACGAGCACCGCCCCGCCGAAGAGGCGTGGCCCAACGAGCTCGTGCCGGCGCAGCAGCAGCGCCGAGAGGCCGACGCCCCAGAGCGACTCCATCGCGACGAGCGGTGAGACGACCGAGACGGGGCCACGGTAGAAGGCCTCGACGAGGCTGAGATAGGAGAGTCCGAAGCAGAGCCCGGCGGGAAAGAAGGTGGCGAGGCCCCGCCTCGGCAGCCGCCGGCGCGTGACGAGCAGCCAGACAGCGACGGTCAGGCCGCCGGCGAAGAGCGTCGCGGCGACGGCGAGCGCAGGAGCGACTTCGGTGTCCAGGGAGAGGTGGCGGACGACGTTGTCCCGGGTCGCGATGAGAATCGCCGCCGCGAGCGCGAACGCGAGGCCGATCCACTTGACGTGGGCCGGACGGCCAGGCTCGCGTGCGAGCAGAATCCCGCCGACGACGATCAGGACCGCGCCGCCAAGGATCCCCGCTTTCGCAGGCTCGTCGAGCAGGAGGAGCGCGATCGCCACGGAGAACACCGGCGCGGTGCCGACGGTCACCGAGGCACGCGACGGCCCCGCGTCCCGCACGGCCAGCGTGAAGAGCAGCTGCGACCCGCCCGGGGCGAGCATCCCGGCGAGCAGGAACGGCCACGTCCCGGCGAGGTCGAGCTCACCCGCCGCGACGAACGGCAGCGTGACTGCGAACGCGACCATGATCGTCAGCAGCGCTCCTGCCTCTGCGTCCGGAGCGCGCGCGAGCGCAAACCTGAGCGCGACCGTCATCGCGCCAAACAGGGCTGCCGAGACCAGCGCGAGCAGAACCGCGTCCATGGCGCGAACCTAGCGCGGCGAGCGGCGGCGCGTGGGACTACGCTGCACCCGTGGCAGACGACGGTTTCTTCCTCGGCAAGCGGCTCGACGATGACCAGCCGCTGACGCTCGACCCAGACGATCTGACCACTCACGCCGTGATCGTGGGCATGACCGGCTCCGGCAAGACGGGGCTCGGGATCGTGCTACTCGAGGAGGCGCTCTCGCGCGGGATCCCGGCCCTGATCCTCGACCCCAAGGGCGATATGGGCAACCTCGCCCTCACCTTCCCGGACCTCTCCGCGGCGAGCTTCGAGCCCTGGATCGAGGAGTCCACGGCGCGCGACGCCGGCCTGACCGTGCCCGAGCTTGCGGAGCAGACCGCGACCCGCTGGAAGGAGGGACTCGCCGCGTCCGGGATCGGGCCTGACCGGATCCAGGCGTTGCGCGACGCCGCCGAGGTGACGCTGTACACACCAGGCTCAGAGGCAGGCGTGCCGCTGAACGTGATCGGCTCACTCGACGCACCGACGCTCTCGTGGGCCGAGGACGAGGAGACGATCAGGGACGAAATCGAGGGAACCGTCACCAGCCTGCTCGGGCTCGTCGGGATCGACACCGACCCGCTTGGCAGCCGCGAGCACGTCCTGATCTCGAACCTGCTCGAGCACTCCTGGCGCACAGGCAAGAGCCTCGACCTCGGCTCTTTGCTCAGCCAGATCCAGACGCCGCCCCTGCGCAAGCTCGGGGTCTTCGACGTGGACGCCTTCATGCCGCCGAAGGAACGCAATGAGCTCGCGATGCGCCTGAATACGCTGGCCGCCTCACCCTCGTTCGCCGCCTGGGGCCGCGGCCCGGCGCTCGACCCACGCGTCCTGCTTCGGACGGAAGACGGTAAGCCCCGAGCCGCGGTCGTCTACCTCGCTCACCTCTCAGACCAGGAGCGGCAGCTCGTCGTCACGCTCGTCCTCTCGCGGCTGATCACCTGGATGCACGAGCAGCCGGGCACGAGCGAGTTACGCGCGCTCGTCTACCTCGACGAGGTCTTCGGCTTCGCGCCCCCAACCGCGGCCCCATCCTCGAAGAAACCGATCCTCACCCTGATGAAGCAGGCGCGGGCATTCGGGATCGGAATGGTCGTAGCCACCCAGAACCCGGTCGACCTCGACTACAAGGCGATGGCGAACGCGGGTAGCTGGTTCATCGGCCGGCTCCAGACCGAAAACGACAAGAGGCGCGTCCTCGAGGGTCTCCGCTCGGCGGCGGGCGGCGTCGACGTCGACAAGCTCGACACTGCGATCGGCGGGCTCGAGCAGCGCCAGTTCCTGCTCCAGAGCGCCCACCGCCCAGAGCCGGCGTTGTTCTCGACGCGCTGGGCGATGTCGTTCCTGCGCGGCCCGCTGACGAAGGACCAGATCGAGACCTTGACTCCGGACGAGGCGCGCGCCGCGCCGGCGGCCACCGAGGGCTCTGCTGCCGCGCCGGAACAGCCCGCCGCCCCTGCGCTCTCCGACGACGAGAGTGCCGTCGCCCCGACGGTGGCGGCAGCCGCGGTCGTCCGCTACCTCGATCCTGCCGCGCCGTGGGCCGCTTCGGTCGGCGCCGTACCCGACGGCAAGCGGCTGCAGGCGTTCCTCGCCGCGCGCGTGAGCCTCCGCTACGACGACACGAAGGCCGGGCTCGACACGAGTCAGGAGTGGGAAGCGCTCTACGGCCCACTCGACGCCGGCCTCGACCTCGACAACGAGACCGCCGTCGACTACGACGAGCGCGACTTTCGGTCCGAGCCGGGCGACGGGGTCACGTACGTGCTCTCGACGGCGCCGCTCGACGAGGAGTCCTTCTTCCGCGATGCCGCCCGCGCGATCCAGCGGCGAGTGACGGACACGCAGGTGCTCGAGCTCCTCCGCTGCGCCGAGCTCGGCCTCTACTCGCGGCCCGGCGAGGCGAGGGAGCAGTTCGAGGCGCGGGCCGACGCGGCCGCGCAGGCCGGTGCAGATGCCGAGGCGGCGAAGATCCGAGACCGGCTCGAGGCGAAGCGGGACCGGCTTGATCGGTCGCTCGAGGCGGCGCGCCGGAAGGTCGAGGAGGCCGACACGGAGCAGGCCTCGCGGCGGTCGACCGAGCTCCTCTCCGGCCTCGGGAGCGTCGTCGGGGTGCTCCTCGGCGGCAAGGCGAACACCCGCACGATCGCTCGCGCCGGACGGGCACTCGGCGGGGCAGCCACACGCCGCGGCATGACGACGCGGGCGGCCGAGCGCAAGCGCACCGCCGAGGAGCGAGCAGACGGTACGGAGCAGGATCTCGAGACGCTCGAACAGGAACTGCTCGACGAGGTCGCCGAGATCGCCGAGAAATGGAAGGCTAAGGCCGACGAGATCGAGACGGTCTCGATCCGGCTCGAGGCGACGGACGTGCGCGTGGTCGAGACGACGCTCGTCTGGATCCCGACCGCCTGAGCCGCGCGCTCGCCTAGGATGCCGCGCGTGACCGACCCGCGCATCCGGCAGCTTGCCGAGCTGATGGTCAACCGGTGCCTCGACGTTCAGCCCGGCTGGCAGGTCTCGGTGCGCTCGTCGCCGCTCGCGCGGCCGCTCGTCCAGGAGGTCGCGCGCGCGATCGCCCGGCGGGGAGCCTACTACCTGCCGCGCATCAACTGGGGGCCGGAGCGCTTCCGGGCCGACCTCGACTGGGCGCTGGAAGCACCGCTCGAGCTGCTCGGCGAGCTGCCGCCGATCGAGCGCTACCAAGTCGACAACGAGGACGCCCGCCTGACGATCCGGGCGCCCGAGGACGTCTATGCGGGCGCCGGGCTCGATCCCGAGCGTCGCAAGCAGCTCCAGCGAGCCGGCGAGCCCGCCAGCCGGCGAGCACGAGCGCTTGACGTTCGCTGGGCGCTCGTCGAGTACCCGACGGAAGCGGCCGCGGCCGAGGCGGGCATGTCACTCGACGAGTACACGGAGTTCGTCTACGACGCTTGCCTACTGGACTGGGATGCGGAGGAGCAGCGGATGAGCCGGATCAAGGAGCGCTTCGACCGTGGCGGCTCGGTGCGAATCGTCGGCGAGGAGACCGACCTGACCGTGGGGATCGAGGGCCGCGAGGGCGTCGTCTCGGCCGGCTTTCGCAACATGCCCGACGGTGAGGTCTTCTACAGCCCCGTCGAGGACAGCGCCGAAGGCGTGATCACCTACGCGGAGTTTCCAGCGGTCTACCTCGGCCACGACGTGGTCGGCGCGCGACTCGTCTTCCGCGAGGGCCGCGTCGTCGAGGCAAGCGCCGCCGAAGGCGAGGAGTTCCTCAAGCAGGTGCTCTCGACCGACGCCGGTGCGAGCCGACTTGGCGAGCTCGGCCTCGGCTGCAACCGGCGAATCACGCGCTTCACGCGCAACGTGCTGTTCGACGAGAAGATCGACGGCACCGTGCACCTGGCCGTCGGGGCGAGCTACACGTACACGGGCGGCAAGAACGAAAGCGCCGTGCACTGGGACATGGTCAAGGACCTGCGCCCCGGCGGCGAGCTGCACGTGGACGGCGAGCTCGTCCAGCGCGACGGCGCCTGGCTGATCTGAGTTTTTGCGCAAGCTGATCATCCGCAGAAGCGGATGCTCATCGCGCGAAGACCCCTGAAGGGGCCGCTTCGCGGCCCAAGATCACCTGCACACTGAGCGCTAGCTGACGACCGTGACGGGGACGCCGGGCGCGATCCGCTCGCCGAGCCAGGTGATGGAGGCGGTTTCGAGGCGCACGCAGCCGTGCGACGCAGCCGTGCCCATCGTGCCGCCGACGTTCCAGACGCCGTGCACGGCGATCTGGCCCGGGCCGCCGGCGAACTCCTGCAGGACGTACGAGCGAGCGCTCAGGGCAAGGGCGTAGGGTCCGCCGACCTGCCCTCCCTTCAGCAGGACGTTCTCCTCGACGAACTGACTGCCGAGCGGAGTCGGCGTGGAGGCAGTCCCGACCACGGCCGAGAACGAGCGGACGATGTGCCCGCGGCGGTACACGGTGACGCGCCGCTCCGAGAGGTCGACCACGAGATGCCAGGTCGTGTCCGACCGTCTCGTCCGCGCCTTCCTAATCCAGCCGGTCGCGTTGTTCGGACGCCCGGGTAGGCGCACTTTGAGCCAGCGTGTTCCGCCCTTGTCGGTGTGGTGGCCGAGCACCGGAAGCACGGTGCGTCCCTCGGTGATCGGGCGTCTGCGCTCCACCCAGACTCGTGCGGCCGAGCGGCTGTCGGGCTTGGACATCGCGGTTTGCCCCCGCACGAACACCGCCAACTCCTGCGTGCGGGCCACCGTGGGCGTCCGGCCCGCCGAAGCCGGAGCAGCCGTCCAGGACGCCGCGAGCAGGGCCAAGGCTGCCGCCGACACGAACAGGGGTGCGCACGTGCGCACCCCTGTCGCCTTTCTCATGAAGCCTGGCACTCCTAGCCGGTGAAGCCCGCAGCGTTGACGGGCGGCAGAGCCGGACCGGCCGTGCTGGTCGTGGCGCCCGCGGCCTTTTTCGGCGCCGGCTTCGGCGCCGGCTTCGGCTTCGGCGCCGGCTTCGGCGCCGGCTTCGGCGCCGGCTTCGGCGTCGGAGGCACCGGCGGCGGGGTCACCGGCGGCGGGGTCACCGTCGCGCAAGGTGTCCTCGTGATCGTGTCGGTGTCCAGCGTCAGCGCGCCGGCGCCGTTCGCCTGGGCTCCGGCCAGCAGCCGTCCCGCGACGGTGACGCTGTTCTGGGCCGTGATGCTGGTATACGCCATGACCGTTCCGACGAAGGTCGAGCTCGTCTTCAGGGTCGCCGAGCTACCGATCTGCCAGAAGACGTTGCACGCCTGGGCGCCGCCGGTGAGAACGACGCGGCTGCCGGTCTCCGTGATCAGCGTGGACGCGGACTGGAAGATCCAGACCGAGCTGGCATCGCCGTTGAGCGTGAGCGTCTGTCCGGTGGCGATCCCGAGCGAGGCAGGTGCACCGTCGTCCTTGTAGAGGCCGGGCGCGAGCGTTCTCCCGCCGAGCGCACCCGCCGCGACGAGAATCGCGCCGGTGCGTCCTGCGGCGTCGAGATAGGCGGTTCTCAGATCGGTCTTAGCCTGCAGCGCGGCGCCGTTGGCGATGTTCGACGCACCGAGCACGTTCGGAGAGCCGGTCACCGACGAGCCGGGGTGGAGGCCCAGGCTGCCGTTAATCGTGGTGGGGCCGGTGTTCGCGATGTTGTCCCCGGCGAGAACGCCGTACGCTTCGGCCGTTCCCAGGTTCACGGCCGGCGGGCCTGCGGCCACGACACTCCCGGCGAATGTGAGCGGGATCAGCGATCCCACGACGAGCAGCCCAACGACCGCTCGCTTGTTCTTGAAGAGCTTCATGTAGTTCCTTCCTCAATGGAGCTTCGTCGCCGGCAAGCGGACACCAAGCGACCTGCTCCGACCTCTCACCTGAGGACGGAACTTCGTGGGCGAATCCCACGGCGCGCTTCGCGACGAACCAACTTCGTGAGGCGCCGCACGAGTTATTTCCCCGCTTACGGCGGAATCCAAACGTCACGCGCGGACAACGAGCCGGCGCAGCGTCCTCCCCGCCTCGGGCTCGGCCACGAGGATCCCGGCCATGATCACCGCGCAACCGCCCCAACCGACGGCGCCCAGCCGGTCACCGGCGAGCCAGAAGCCGAAGATCCCGGCCCAGACCGGCTCCAGCGCGAACGCGAGCGCAGTGCGGGTCGCGCTCGTGCGCTGCTGCGCCCACGTCTGGACGAGAAAGGCGAGCGCGCTCGCGAAGATCCCCGTGACGAGGAGCGCGCCCCAGACCGTCCAACCGCGCGGCACCTCGATCTGCCCGAGCGCTGCGGCGATGACGGCGAAGCCGGCGAAGGCCGCGAGCAACTCGGCCTGAGTGAAGGCGATCGGGTCGTAGCGCGGCGCGTAGCGCTCCATCAGGACGATCTGGACGGAGTAGGCGGCGGAGCCCAGCAGCACGAGCAGGTCGCCGAGCGGATCGCCGGCGCCGATCCCCGAGAGCATCGCGAGACCGATGACGGCGAGCGCGACACCGACCCAGACCGAACTGCCGACGCGCGCGCGGAAGAGCAGAAGGGCGAGCAGCGGCGTGAAGACGACGTACAACCCGGTGATGAACCCCGCGCTCGAGACCGTCGTCCGCTCCAGCCCGGCCGTTTGCAGCCCGTACCCGGTCGCCAGCAGCAGGCCGAGCGCCGAGCCGGCGAACCAGCCCGGCCGGCCGAGCGTGCGCAGGCGTCCGGCGGCCGGGGCCGCGAGCACGACCGCCGCGATCGCGAAGCGGACGGCCAGAAAGCCGAACAGCGGGTAGAGCTCGACCGCGTCCTTCACCTGGACGAACGTCACGCCCCAGACCGCGGTCACGGCGATCAGCGCGACGAAGGCAGGCATCGCGCGAGGCTACTAGAGTCGAGCGCCGATGCCGATCCCATCGCTCCTGCGCGAGAACCCGCGCTTCCGTCGCTTCTGGCTCGGCCAGTCGGTCTCGCTGCTCGGCGATCAGATGCCGAGCTCGGCGAAGCGGACTAGATCCGCTTGTCGACTTCGTCCTTGACGGCGTCCGCGGCGTCCTTCGCGGAGTCCAAGGCGTCGTCGGCGAGGTCCTTCGCGCTGTCATAGGCGTTGTCGGCGCTGTCCTTCGCCTTGCCCCAGGAGTCCTGGGCTTGCCCCTCCTGCTCGCGCGACTCGTCGCCGGTGAGCTTGCCCTCCGCCTGCTTCAGGTTCCCCGCGATGCGATCGGAATCCATCTCCAGCCCCTTTCCTCGATTGCGACGGATATTCCCGCTGCCGCGCGTCTCAACCGCCCCGCAAACGGCTACGTTGAGGGCATGCGGGACATCCTTCCGACGCTCGTGCGCTGGCGCTCCGAGGGCCGCCGGGTCGCGATCGCGACGGTCGTCGAGGTGCGAGGCTCCGCCCCGCGTGACCCCGGCGCCTCCCTCGCGCTGAACGACCGGGGCGAGATCGCCGGCTCGGTCACCGGCGGTTGCGTCGAGCCGTCCGTGATCCTCGAGGCGCAGGACGTGCTGGACGGCGGTGCTGCACGCGTGCGTGAGTACGGGATCGCCGACGACGAGGCGTTCGAGGTCGGCCTCTCCTGCGGCGGCACCGTCGGGATCCTGATCGCCGCTCTCGACACCTCGGTGCTGCCGGAGCTCGACGAGGCCGTCCGCTCAGACAGGCCGGCTGCTCTCACAATGACCGCGACCGGCCCGTCGCTCGGGACGCAACGGCTGCACGACGGCGTGGACGGCCCCGTTGCTCAACTGCTCGCGAGAGGCGAGAGCACCCTCGTCGACGTCGACGGCGAGACCGTGTTCGTCCACTCGGTGGCGCGACGCCCGGCGATGATCGTCTTCGGCGCGATCGACCACGCCGCCGCCCTCGCGCGGGTCGGAAAGCTACTCGGCTACCGCGTCACCGTCTGCGACGCGAGGGCCGCCTTCGTGACGCCGGAGCGCTTTCCGGAGGCCGACGAGCTCGTCGTCGAGTGGCCTGACCGCTTTCTGCAGCGCACAGATGTCGACGAGACCACGGCCATCTGCGTGCTCACGCACGACCAGAAATTCGACGTGCCGGCCCTGATCGCGGCGCTGGAGACACCGGCCGTCTACATCGGCGCGATGGGCAGCAAGGTGACGACCGCCGACCGTGAGCAGCGGTTGCGCGCCGGTGGCGTCGGCGACGCCGGCATCGCCCGCATCCATGCGCCGATCGGGCTCGCGATCGGAGCTCGCTCGCCGGAGGAGGTCGCGGTCGCGATCGGCGCTCAGATCGTCGAGGCGACCGCCGTCGCCCGGCGTCGCGCCGCCGCGGAGCGCACGCCGGTCTCCGTCCTGACCAGGTAAGGAATCGAGAGACGGCGAAGGCGCCGTCGCCGGCGCCTTCGGTCGAGCCTCGAACGTCGCTGCGCTACTTGACGACGAGAACGCCCTTCATGCCGGCCGCGGCATGGCCGGGGACGGTGCACTGGAACGCGTACTTGCCCGCCTTCGTGAAGGTCACCTTCAATGTGGCGGTCTTGCCCGCTCCGAGAATCGCGGTCTTCTTGCCGGCGATCTTGAAGTTGTGGCCGAGCGCGCCCTTGTTCGTCACCTTGAAGACGCCGATCCCCTTCGAGATCGTCTTCTTCGAGAGCGTGAACTTCAGCTCGGCCGGCTTGCCGGCCGTGACCGCGACGGTTGTCGTCGCCGCCGAGTTGCCGAATGCCGAGACGGCGGCTGCGAGCGCCACCAGCGCGACCAGGACCACGAGCGCCGACCCCTTGCGAAACTTGCTCAAGAAACCCTCCTCGTTGTGCGAGATATCGTCCGGAAAACCGTTCAGTCAAATCTAGCCGACCACGCCGCAGACCCGCTTGCTTGAGTGCACAACTTTCCACTCTGTTGGATACCGCCGCCGGAGCAACTATCGTGAAGCGCATGGAGCCGCTGCGGCTTTCGCCGACCCACCCCGACACGCCGGCACACAACACGATGCTCGGCCCGGCGCTGCGGGCTGCACGTAAAGCGCGCGGCCTCTCGCTGACCGAGGTTGCCGCGGCGACGAAGATCTCCCGCTCGCTCCTCTCGCTGATCGAGACGGGGCGGAGCGACATCACCGTCGGACGCCTCGGCCGCCTCGCCCAGCTGTACGAGATCAGACTCGCAGACCTCGTCCCCGAGCCCCGCCATCCGGATCCGATCGTCGTTCGGTGCGACGACCGCCAGGTCGTCCACTACACCGCCGAAGGGATCGACGTCGAGGTGCTCGCGCCGCAGGGGCCGAAGACGATGCAGGCGCTCCTGGCGACCTTACTGCCGGGCGCGGCGATGGAGGACTTCGTCGTACAGGAGAACGAGCAGTTCGTCCACGTGCTCGAAGGGCGCGTCCGGACGGAGTTCGGGGACGGCCGCGAGATCGAGCTCGGCGCCGGGGACAGCGCCTACTACGTCTCCGGCGACGGCGGCCACCGGCACGCGAACCTCGCCGACGCCGTCACGCGCATGGTGATCGTGCTCGTGCGCCGTAAGCCCTAGCCGCTCGGCAGGGCGCTACGCTCCTGTCATGACGCTCGACCGCCTCGGCCGCCCGCTTCGCGACCTGCGCATCTCGGTCACCGACCGCTGCAACTTCCGCTGCGTCTACTGCATGCCGAAGGAAGTGTTCGGCAGCGATTACCGCTTCCTCGACCGGAAGGAACTGCTCTCGTTCGAGGAAATCGCACGCGTGGCCGGGATCTTCGTCGGCCTCGGCGTCAACAAGCTCCGGCTGACGGGCGGCGAGCCGCTCGTGCGCAAGGACGTGGATCGGCTGATCGCGCTCCTGGCCCCTCTCGGTGCCGAGCTGACGCTGACGACGAACGCGTCGCTGCTGGCGGCAAAGGCGAAGGCCTTGGCAGAGGCCGGGCTCGATCGGGTCACCGTCAGCCTCGACGCGCTGGACGACGAGACGTTCCAGGCGATGAACGACGTCGACTTTCCCGTCGCGCGCGTGCTGGCCGGGATCGACGCTGCCGCGGCCGCCGGCCTCCCGGTCAAGGTGAACGCCGTCGTCAAGCGCGGCCTGAACGAGCACGCAATCCTGGACATGGCGCGCCACTTCCGCGGCACCGGCCACACGCTGCGCTTCATCGAGTACATGGACGTCGGCGCGACGAACGGGTGGCGTCTGGACGACGTCGTCCCCGCCGCCGAGATCGTCGAGCGAATCGCCACGGAGTTCCCGCTCGAGCCAGTCGAGCCGGGGTATCGCGGCGAGGTCGCAAAGCGTTGGCGCTACCTCGACGGCGCGGGTGAGGTGGGGCTGATCGCCTCGGTCACGCAACCGTTCTGCGGCGACTGCACGCGCTCCCGGATCTCGGCCGAGGGCCGTCTCTACACCTGTCTCTTCGGCCTCCGGGGCCACGATCTGCGCGCGCTCGTCCGCGGCGGTGCATCGGACGAGGAACTGCACGACGCCGTCGCCGCGATCTGGGGCAAGCGCACCGACCGCTACTCGGAGCTGCGCTCGGAGGCAACCTCGGCCCTGCCCAAGGTCGAGATGAGCTATATCGGGGGCTAGAGGAACGGCCGATAGAATTGTCGGCCTAGTGTCTGCCTCGCCCGAAGCAATCCCCACGACGACTCGCGTCCTGCCGCGCGGCTGGGCGCATTTCGCGCTCCAGTTCGGCTTCTGGATCGGCTTCTACTTCGTCTATCAGGCCGCTCGCGGGCTGGCCGACCGCGACGGCGTCGCGACCGCATTCGCAAACGGCGAGCGGATCATCGACTTCCAGCGCAGCCTCCACTCGATGGTGGAACTGACGCTGCAGCGGACCGTCGAGAGCTCCGGCTTCCTGATCCAGGCAACGTCGATCTCGTACTGGCTCTCGCAGTTCGCCGTCGTCGGGCTGGCGCTCACCTGGGTCTACGTCAAGTCGCACGATCGCTTCTACAACTTCCGCAACACGGTCATCCTCGGGAACCTGATCGGTCTCATCGGCTACGTGCTGCTGCCGACCGCGCCGCCGCGGATGTTCCCGTCGGCCGGCTTCATCGACACGCTCGCGGCGCACTCGACCGTCAACCACTCGTCGACGTTTGTCGCGTTCTCGTCGAACCCGTACGCGGCGATGCCGAGCCTGCACGCGCTCGACGCGCTCATCGTCAGCGTTGTGATGGCGAGCATCGTCCGGCGCCGCCTCGCGAAGGTGCTCTGGCTCGCGTGGGCGCCGTGGGTCTGGTTCTCGGTGATGGCGACCGGCAATCACTTCTGGCTGGACGTCGCGGCGGGAGTCTTGGTCGCGATTGTCGCCGGGGCGATCGTCTACCGCCCGTGGCGGCGCCTGCGCACCGCCACATGAGCCTGAAAACGGCCTACACCGCCGGCACGCGAGGGATCGCGGCTCGCTCGATGACGGGCCTCGCCCGCACGCGCGTGACGCCGAACATGCTCACGGCAGCCGGCGTCTCGTTGTGCGCGATCGGAGCGGTGCTCGTCTACTTCGAGTACAAGCACGAGCTGCTCTTCTTCTGGACGGGCGGCTTGGCCTTCGTCGTCGGCTCGGTGCTCGACATCCTCGACGGCGCACTCGCCCGGGCGGGCGGAAAGCAGACGCCGTTCGGCGGCTTCCTCGACTCGACGCTCGACCGCGTCGGCGAGGGCCTGATGCTCGGCGCGATCGCCCTCGTCTTCATGCGCGACGGGCAAGAGCTCGCGCTCGCGCTTGCAGTCGCGGCGATCGGCGGCTCGTTCCTCGTGCCCTACGCCCGCGCGAAGGCGGAGGGGCTCGGGATCAAGGGCGATGTCGGCATCGGCTCACGAGCCGAGCGCGTCGTCGTCATCTCGGTCGGGCTCGCCCGGGCGCCCTGGGGCGTGCTGCCCTGGGCGATCGGCGTCCTCGCGGTGACGGCGTGGTTCACCGTGCTGCAGCGGATCCTGCACGTGCGGCGGGAGCTTCGCGCCGCCGGCTAGCAATCTGCGCTAAAGTGCTAGCAGTTTGACTGCTAGCACTTCACGTACCGAACGGACGAGCGTGCTTGTTCGCATGCCCGGCTCGCTCAAGCGCGCCCTCGTCCGCGAGGTCGCGCGCCGCGAGTCGAACCTGAACGACGTCGCCGTCGCGCTTTTGGCGGAGCGCTTCGGCGTTCCGTTCTCCCTCAGCGGTCGACGCCGGAAGGCGATTCCCGGCGCGGCCGGCGCGGTCGTGCTGCGCATGCCGCCTGAGCTCCGCCGCGAGCTCAAGGCCGCGGCCAGGCGCCGCAAGCTGAACGTCAACGACCTCGTGCTCGCCACGCTCTCCGAGGCGCTCGAGATCCCCTTCACCAGCAATCGAAAGGATTCACCCATGGCTTCGACCAACGGCTCACAGAACGGCAAGGCCCGCTCCAAGGACAAGGTCCGCGTCGCGATCGTCGGCGTCGGCAACTGCGCCAACTCGCTCGTTCAGGGCGTCGAGTACTACAAGGACGCGCCGGACGACCAATTCGTCCCCGGCCTGATGCACGTGAACCTCGGCGGCTACCATGTCTCCGACATCGAGTTCACGGCTGCGTTCGACGTGACGACGGACAAGGTCGGCAAGGACCTCGCCGACGCGATCTGGGCGCACCCGAACGACACGATCAAGTTCGCCGACGTGCCGAAGACGGGCATCAAGGTCAACCGCGGCATGACCCACGACGGCCTCGGCAAGTACATCTCGGAGGTCGTGACTAAGGCGCCGGGTGAGACCGACGATATCGTCGGGATCCTCCAGGAGACCAAGACCGACGTCGTCGTCAGCTACCTCCCGGTCGGCTCCGAGGCCGCGGCCAAGTGGTACGCCGAGCAGTGCCTCGAGGCCGGCGTCGCACTCGTCAACTGCATGCCCGTCTTCATCGCCCGCGAGCACTACTGGCAGAAGCGCTTCGAGGACAAGGGGCTGCCGATCATCGGCGACGACATCAAGTCGCAGGTCGGCGCGACGATCACGCATCGCGTGCTCACGAGCCTCTTCCGCGAGCGCGGCGTCCACCTCGACCGGACGATGCAGCTGAACGTCGGCGGCAACTCGGACTTCCTCAACATGCTCGAGCGCACGCGCCTCGAGTCGAAGAAGATCTCGAAGACCAACGCGGTCACGTCGATGCT
>JANMJY010000262.1:0-2968 GCA_031371615.1 Actinomycetes bacterium
GTTGGAAATCTGCTGCCGCAGATTTCCAACCTTGCGCCAATGGAACAGGGGCGACAGGACTCGAACCTGCGACATTCGGTTTTGGAGACCGACGCTCTACCAGCTGAGCTACGCCCCTAGGCGTCGGGCGGATTGTAGCCTTGCCCCGGATGCTCTCCCAGCGACACGCGCTTGGGCTGCTCTTCCTCGTTCTCGCGCTGGGGTTCGGAGGGATCGCTCTGGCGGCCGGCCGGGCGGGTGTGTGGGTGATCTCGCTGGCTGCGGCAGCGCTCGGCGGGTGGATGGGGACGATGGCGTTTCGACTGCTGCGGCCACGTTGAGCAAGAGTCCGGGCTGACGCGGCGTATTCTCTCTTCGTGGCGAAGGTCGAAGACACCAGCGCGCTGTGGCAGCAGTTTCGAAAAACGGGTGACCGTGCGGTCCGCGACCGCCTGATCCTTACCTACGCGCCGCTCGTCAAGTTCGTCGCGGGGCGCCTTGGCAGCGGCCTCCCCGCGCACGTGGACGAGGGAGACCTCGTCTCCTACGGGCTGCTGGGGCTGATCGGGGCGATCGAGCGGTACGACCCCGATCGGGAGATCAAGTTCGAGACCTACGCGATCGCACGGATCAAGGGCGCGATCATCGACGAGCTGCGCGCGCTCGACTGGGTGCCGCGCTCGGTGCGCGCCCGCGCCCGCGACATCGAGCGCGCGATCGCCGAGCTCGAGAAGAAGCTGCACCGCGCGCCGACCGACGAAGAGATCGCGGCGAAAGTCGGCATGACCGAGGAGGAGCTCGGGGCGAGCTTGACCGAGATCTCGCGCTCCTCGATCGCAGCGCTCGACGAGCTCTGGACCGTGTCCGCGGGCGGCGACCAGATCGCCCTGATCGACACGATCGAGGACACGCAGGGCCCGGAGCCGCAGTCGGCGCTCGCGCAGACCGAGATGCGGGAGGCGCTCGGCGAGTCGATTGCGCGGCTGCCGGAGCGGGAGAAGCTCGTGGTGACGCTCTACTACTACGAGGAGCTGACCCTGCGCGAGATCGGCGAGGTGCTCGGCGTGACCGAGTCGCGCGTCTCGCAGCTGCACACGAAGGCGATCCTCCGCCTGAAGGCGCGCCTCGGCGGCGCTGTCATGCGAGCGCCGATTTCTTAGGCGCAAGATGAGCATCTGCGAAAGCAGATGCTCATCTTGCGAAGACCCCTGAAAGGGCCGCTGTCGCGGCCCACGAAGCCATGAACGTCAGCCTGGGGTTCGACACCGCCTGCACGTTACGATCCCCTCCCGTACGCCACGTCCGAGGAGGAAGCCCCGTATGCCCGCTTTCGAGCCTGGAAAGATCCGAAACGTCGCCGTCGTCGGCCACCGTGGCACGGGCAAGACCTCGCTGATCGAGGCGCTGCTCTTCCAGGCCGGCGAGACGAATCGGCTCGGAACGATCGAAGCGGGCTCGACGGTCGCGGACTGGGACGACGACGAGCAGCAGCGGCGGATGTCGATCTCACTCTCGCTCACGCATGCGGAGTGGCAAGGCCGGAAGATCAACCTGATCGACGTGCCCGGCGATCCCAGCTTCCAGGGTGAGGCGCGCTGCTCGCTGCGCGTCGTCGAGGGGGCGCTCTTCGTGCTCAGCGGCGTCATGGGCGTCGAGGTGGGCACCGGCCGCGTCTGGAAGCGGGCGGAGGAGCTCGAGCTGTCGCGCGTCCTCTTCGTCAACATGCTCGACCGCGAGCGCGCGGACTTCTTCCGTGCGCTGGGACAGATGCAGGAGCAGCTCTCGCCGCGCTGCGTCGCCGTCCACCTCCCGATCGGCTCCGAGCACGAGCTGACCGGGATCGTCGACGTCCTCCATCTGTGCACCTACACGAGCCCCGAGGGCGACAAGGAGCCCGAGCCGGGACCGATCCCCGACGACATGGCCGATCTCGTCCAGGAGTACCGCGAGAAGCTGCTGGACGAGGTCGTGCAGACCGACGAGGCGCTGATGGAGCGCTACCTCGACGGCCAGGAGCTCGGTGTCGAAGAGGTTGCGCATGCGCTCAAGGAGGCAATCACGCGTGGCGAGGTGTTCCCGGTCGCGTGCGGTGTCGCGACGATGAACCTCGGGACGCACGCGCTGCTCGACCTGATCGTCGAGGGGGTGCCGTCGCCGGCGAAGGCAGGCTCGATCACGCACATCGAGGGCGCGGAGACAGCCGCGTTCGTGTTCAAGACGATCGCCGACCCGTTCGCCGGGCGGATCAACCTCTTCCGTGTCCTGCAAGGCAAGGTCCGGCCGGATCAGACGCTCGTCGATGCGCGCACGCACGCGAAGGAGCGCATGGGCTCACTGCTCTTCCAGCAGGGCAAGGAGCACATTCCTGCGCAGGAGTTCGGCCCCGGCGACATCGGCGCTGTCGCGAAGCTCAAGGAGGTGCAGACCGGCGATCTCCTGCTCGACAAGGAGGTCTCGACCGACGTTCCTGAGATCGGCTTTCCCGAGCCGGTGATGAGCTTCGCCGTGACGCCGACGGCGAAAGGTGACGAGGAGAAGATGGCTTCGGGTCTACGGCGGCTGAGCGAGGAAGACCCGACGATTCAGATGCGGCGCGACCAACAGACCGGCGAGCAGCTGCTGATGGGACTCTCGCAGATGCACGTCGAGGTTGCGGTCGACCGGCTGAAGAGCAGGTTCAACGTCGAGGTGGAGCTGCACCAGCCGCGCGTTCCCTACCTGGAGACGATCCGCAAGGAGTCGCGCGCCCAGGGCCGCTACAAGAAGCAGACGGGCGGGCGTGGCCAGTTCGGTGACTGCGTGATCCAGCTCGAGCCGCTGGACGGCCATCAGGGCTACGAGTTCGTGGACAAGATCGTCGGCGGCGTCATTCCGCAGAGCTTCCGTCCCGCGGTCGACAAGGGCGTCCAGGAGGCGATGCTGCACGGCGAGCTCGCCGGTGCACCGGTTCAGGGACTGCGCGTCCTCCTCGTCGACGGCTCGTACCACA
>JANMJY010000265.1:0-35314 GCA_031371615.1 Actinomycetes bacterium
CTCGGCGCCCGTGCCGTCGTAGACGGTGCCGCCGCGGATGACGAGGTCGAAGCTCACTATGCCTTCCGTTGGCGGGTCGCCTTACCGTTTTCGACGACGACGCCGTAGCGCTCGCGCGCCGCTTCGACGCTTACCTTCCCGTCGAGCACGTCCTCGAGCACCAGCGCTGGATCGCGCTCGAACGGCGAGCCGCTGCCGCCTCCTCCCGCGGAGACATGGTGGAAGACGTCGCCTCGGCGTAGGTGCAGCGCTTCCATCGGCATCGTCGGGACGACGCGATCGCCGATCGTGTTCGACGACGGCGCTCCCGCCTCCCCACCCTGGATGCCGTAGGGCGGGTGGGCACGCCGGTCGGAGCGCACCGTCAGCACCGCCTCGTCGGCCAACAGCTCGTACGAGCGCTCGTAGGCGAGCCCGCCGCGGAAGCGTCCGGGGCCGCCCGAGTCGGCCACGAGCCCGTAGCGGTGAACGCGAAGCGGGAGGTCGCTCTCGACCATCTCGACCGGCTGGTTCGACAGGTTGGCGAGCGGGTTCGACACTCCCTCGAGCCCGTCGCGGCCCGCGCGAGCGCCCCAGCAGCCGACGAGCACCTCCGTGAGGACGAACGGATTGCCGTTCTGGTAGCCGCCGATCGCGATCAGCGTCGGTCCGCCCTCCCCCGGCGCGATCACTTTCTCCGGCACGACCTGCGTAAGCGCGCCCATGACCGCGTCGTAGACGCGGTAGCCGACGACGCCACGTGCGCCGCAAGCCGCGGGCAGAACCGGATTGACGATCGTGCCGACCGGCGCGTTGATGTGGATCGGCCGCATGTAGCCGCCGGCATTCGGGATCTCGCGGCCGGCAATCCCGCGGAACGCGCAGAAGACACCGGCGTTGACCATGCCCACCGGGCAGTTCAGCCCGGCCGCGACCTGCGGCGCTGTCCCCTCGAAGTCCACCCATACCTCGTCGCCGCGCACCGTCAGCTCGACCGCGACGCGCAGCGGCTCCGGCTCGTCGCCGAACCCGTCGATGAAGTCCTCGAACGCGTAGACCCCGTCGGGCAGCGCTGCGAGCTCGGCGCGCATCAGGCGCTCGCTGAGCAGCTGCAGCTCGTCCATGTAGCGGCGGCTCTCGAGCGTGCCGTACCGCTCGAGAATCTCGGTCAGGCCGCGCTCGCCGGCGCGGCAGGCCGCGACCTGGGCCCGCAGGTCGCCGATCACCTCAATCGGCTGGCGCGTGTTCTTCTCGATGATCCGGAAGATGCTCGTGTTCTCGCGCCCCGCGTCGTAGAGCTTGAGCAGCGGCAGCCGCAGCCCCTCCTGGTAGATCTCGGTCGCGTGCACCGCGATCGACCCGGGCGTGAGGCCACCGACGTCGACGTGATGCGCCATGGTGGCGGCGTACCCCTCCAGCTCGCCGTCGTGGAAGATCGGCTGGATTACATAGAGATCCGGCAGGTGCTGGCCGCCGAAGCCGTAGGGGTCGTTAGCGATGAAGACGTCGCCCGGACGCAGGTCTTCGCCGTAGTGCGCGCGGAGGTGCCTCATCACCGTCGGGAACGTCCCCAGCTGGACGGCGAGGGTCAGTCCCTGCGCAACCAGCTCGCCGTCGCGATCGCAGAGTGCGGTCGAGTAGTCCATCGTGTCGCGGACGACGGGCGAGTAGGCGCTGCGCATGACCACGAGCGCCATCTCGTCGGCCACCGACGCGAGCGCGTTCTTGATCACCTCGAGGGTGACGGGATCGATGCCGGCGTTCATTGCTCGAGGGCGATGTCGATGTTCCCTAGCAAGTCGAGCGTCACCGCGCAGCCCGGCGGGACGACGCAGGTCGCGTCGTACTCCTCGACGATCAGCGGCCCCTCGCGCGGCGGCGAGTCGAGCAGGGCCGCGCGCGAGATCACAGGGACGTCGAGCGCGCCGTGCTCGGCCCCGAAGTAGGCGGGGCGCGAGATCGCTTGTGTTTCAGAAACACAAAGTCCCGCCCGCGGGTCGTACGGAGCGTCGCCGTTCCCGTTCGCCCGCGCGGTCAGCTTCAGGTTGACGATGTCTACGGCCGCGTCCGCCGAGGCGTGCCCGTAGGTGCGGTGGTGCTCGGCGTTGAAGTCGGCCGCGATCCGGCCGAGGTCGGGAGCGCCGACCGCGACCGGCATCGTCAGCTCGTAGGCCTGGCCGGCGTAGCGGACGTCGGCGAAGCGGGAGAGGACGATCGCCTCGCGCGACACGCCTTCGGCGACGAGCGCGCGCTCGGCCTCGTCCTCGAGCTCGCGGTAGCCGGCGTCGAGAACCTCCGATGAGGCGCCACTCCCGCGCGCCGTCACCGTGCGCACGAACTCGTGCTCGATCTCCGACAGGAGCAGGCCGGCCGCGCTGAAGACGCCGGGCGCGAGCGGCACGAGCACGCGGCGCATCTGCAGCGCGCGGGCGATCGCGACCGCGACCACCGGCCCGTTGCCGCCGAAGCCGCAGAGGACGAAGTCACGCGGATCGCGGCCGCGGTAGGTCGAGACCGCCTTGACCGCTCGCGTCATCGTCGCCACGGCGAGCTGGAAGACGCCGTGGGCGGCCTCGCTCGCATCCCGGCCGAGCGGCGCCGCCACCTGCTGGAGAGCGCGCGCGGCCGCATCGGCGTCGATCACGACGGCACCGCCGGTCAGGTACTCGGGGTTGAGGTAGCCGAGCACGACCAGGGCGTCTGTCAGGGTCGGCGAGTCGCCGCCGAGCCCGTAGCAGGCGGGGCCTGGATCGGCGCCCGCGCTCTCGGGCCCGACGTGCAGCATCCCGAACTCGTCCACCGCCACGAGGCTGCCGCCACCGGCCCCGATCTCGGACAGGTCGATGAACGGGAGCCGAATCGCGTAGCCGCCGCCCTTGATCAAGCGGCTGCTCAGGTTGATCCCGGCGCCGACCTCGTACTCCGACGTCTTCACGGGCAGGCCGTCCTCGAGGATCGCCGCCTTCGCGGTCGTCCCGCCCATGTCGAGCGAGATCACGTTCGGGATCCCGGCCGCGCGCGCGAGGAAGGCGCAGGCGACTACGCCGGCCGCCGGTCCTGACTCGACCAGGTGCGCGGGCTTTCGGATCGCCGCCTCTGCGCTCATCAGGCCGCCGCTCGACTGCATGATCTGGAGCGGCGCCGAGATCCCCGCGTGGGCGAGACTCGACTCGAGCGAGCGGATGTAGCGCTGGACGACGGGGCCGACGTACGCGTTCACGACCGCCGTGCTCGTGCGCTCGTACTCGCGGATCTCGGCGAGGATCTCGGAGGAGCAGGTGATGTAGACGTCGTCGCCGACGACCTCGCGAACGATCTCGGCGGCGCGGCGCTCGTGGGCGGGGTTCGCGTACGCGTGCAGGAAGCTGATCGCGACCGACGCGACGCCTGCGGCGCGCGCCCGCTCGGCCGCGTCCCGCACCGCCTGCTCGTCCAGCTCAGCCCACTCCTCGCCTCGGGGGCCGGTCCGCTCGGGGATCTCGTAGCGCAGCCGCCTCGGCACGAGCGGCGGCGGTTTCTCGTACTGGAGCTCGTACATGACCGGGATCCGCAGCCGCCTCATCTCGAGCACGTCGCGGAAGCCGGCCGTGGTGAGCAGGCAGCAGCTCGATCCCTTGCCTTCGAGCACTGCGTTCGAGGCGACCGTCGTCGCGTGGACGACCTTGGTGACGCTCGCGGGCTCCACCCCGGTTTCTTCGAGCAGCTCGAGGACGCCCGCGACCACCCCGCGCGCGTAGTCGTCGGGCGTCGAGAGCACCTTCTTCGTCCGCAGCGTCCCGTTGGACCCGAGCAGGACGACGTCCGTGAACGTGCCGCCGATGTCGACGCCGATCCGGCAGCCGTCAGCCATGGCGCTCGGCGAAGCCTCCGAAGGGAAGGCGCGCGTAGCCGGGAGTGCCGAAGGCGGCGCCGTCGAGGACCGGGAGACCCTCGGCGATGACGTCGTCAGACGAACGCCCGCCGAGCTCGAGCCAGAGGAACGGCGTTGCGGCGGGGAGCGGCGCGCTCAGGGTCGGATGCTCCGCGATCATCGCGTGGGCGGCGACTCGGTCCCGGCGGTAGCCCTCCGCCACCTCGTCGAGCCAGTCCTGCGGGCCGTCGAGCGCAGCAGCTGCGGCTCGCTGGGCGACGTGGCCGACGCGGATCACGTCCCACTCGAGCTCGCGCAGGCAGCCGTCGATCACCGGCGGCTCGGCGGCGACGAAGCCGATCCGCCAGGCCGGCATGGCGAGGCTCTTGCCGAGGCTGCGGATCAGGATCACGTTCGGCGCCCCCCACGCGGAGGCGAGCTCGCCGTCGTGGATGCAGCGCTCGTACGCCTCATCCGTCACGACGGTCAGGTCGTGGCGGGAGGCGAGCGCGAGCAGCTCGTCGATCTCGGCTCGCGACGGCAGGCGGCCGTCGGGGTTGTTCGGATTGGTGACGACGAGGGCGCGGGAGCGCGACGTGACCACTCGCTCGATCGCCTCGGGATCCCAGCTCGGCACGGGGACGAAGACGCCGCCGGCCCGCTCGATCAACCCGCCGAAGAAATAACACGGCGTCGGCACGACCACCTCGTCGCCTGGGTGGAGCAGCGCCCGGAAGGTGAGGCTGAGCGCATGCATGGCGCCGTTCGTGACGAGGATCCCAAGCTCCGGATCCGCCGGAGCCGGCAGCGAGCGCCCGATCGACTCCCGCAGCGCGAGGTGGCCGCGGCTCGGCGGCGTGAGCGCGTGCTCGTCGAGCGCCTCGAGCACCGCTTCGCGAACGTGCACCGGCAGCGGCGCCGCCATGCTTCCCTTCAGCGGCCAGACGTCCGTCCCCGCGAGCCGGCGCTCGAGCGCGATCGACGGCATCTCGTCGGGCCTCACGAGCCCGGGATCACCGGCAGCAGCACGTGCGAGGGATAGACGTCCGTGTGCAAGACGGTCTGCTGCGCGATCTCCATCCGCGTCCCTGTGCCGACATCCTCGCCGGTGTTCAGGTTGCGGCTGAAGCGCGGGAAGCTCGAGCTCGTCACGTCGACTCGCACGCGATGGCCCCGCTGGAACACGTTCGCCAGCGGATAGCAGCGGATCCGGTACTCGGCGACCTCGCCCGGCTCGAGCAGCTCGGTGCTGTCGCCCTCGTGCGAGTTCCGGTAGCGCGCGCGCAGCAGGCCCTCGGTGAGGAAGATCGACCGCCCGTCCGGGTAGACGTCGCAGACGCGGACGAAGAAGTCGGTGTCCTTCGCGCTCGACGCCGCATAGAGCACCAGCTCGACCGGCCCGATCACCTCGAGGTCGCGGTCGAGCTCCTCGCTCGTGTACGAGAGCACGTCGTCGCGCGCCTCGAGCTCGCGCTGGTCCCAGGGCCCTGGGCGGATCGGCTGTGCGGCGCCCTGCGTCATCGTCAGGACCGAGTTGACGCCGCCGATCGTCGGCACCGGATCCTCCGGGTCGTAGGAGTACCGGTCGGCCGGCTCGTCGGAGCGCGGGACGTCGCGGTCGAGCCGCCCCTCGCTGCGGAGGAAGAACTGCGTGAGCTCCGTTCCAGGCAGCGGCCACTCACTCTCGCCACGCCATTCGTTCCGGCCGAGGACGAAGAGCTCGAGCGGCGGTCGCTCCTCCCAGTCGTTTCCCTCGTCGCGGAGGTAGCGGTCGTAGAAGGCGAGCTCGTGGTCGCGGATCACGGTCACGCCGGCCGACAGGTCGACGTCGCCGCGAAAGATCTCGACCTCCTCCTCGTGCGACCACGGGCCCATCAGCACCCGGTTCGGCACCCGGTTGCCGATGGCGGCGAAGGAGCGCAGGTGCGAGCCGGAGTAGGGATCGAACCAGCCGCCCTGCTGGAAGATCGGCACCGTCACCGTCTCGGGGCGATGGTGGAACTGGTGCCAGTACGCGTCGTTTTCCTGGTGCTCCCACCACTCGCGCCAGTAGCCGACCTTGCGGCCGATCGCGACCTCGTCGAGCTCGATCAGTGGCAGGTGGCGCCAGATCCGGTCGTTCAGCATCAGGGTTCCGGAGCTCGGGCTGGCGACGAGACTGATCGCACTCGTCCAGATCGCGGCAGCGCCGAGCGTGAGCGCGAGCTGAAAGGCGCCCCCCGTCCAGTAGCCGTCCCAGAAGTAGTCGTCGTGGATCACCTGCGGCGCGACGCACTCGAGATTCGGGTGGCCCTGATGCAGAAGCTGCCACTGGACGAGCCCGCCGTAGCTGCGGCCCCAGGTGCCGACGCGGCCGTTGCACCACTCCTCGCCGACCGCCCACGTGAGGGAGTCCTGCGCGTCGACGCCGTCCTTGCTCCACGCCTCGAACTCGCCCTCCGACTCGTAGCGGCCGCGGACGTCCGAGACCACGGCGGCGTAGCCGCGCTGCGCGAACCAGACGCCCCAGCCGACGAACCGCTCGCGCGTCGACTCGTACGGCGTCCACTGGTAGAGCGTCGGGTGCGGGCCGCCCGAGAGCGGCAGGTAGATGTCGGCCGAGAGCGAGATGCCGTCGCGCATCGGCACCCGCTGGTCGTGCAGCAGGCGAACGTCGTGGAGCTTCACCCGACCAGCGCGGACTTTCCCTCGATTGGCGTCCCGGCGAAGTGACAGGCCGCGCCGTGGCTGTCGCCGTGGTCCTCGAGCAGCGGCTCGACTTCGGCGCAGATCTCCTGCGCGATCGGGCAGCGCGTCCGGAAGCGGCAGCCGGAGGGCGGGTTGATCGGGCTCGGCACGTCGCCGTGGAGCACGACCCGCTGCCGCTTGCGGCCGGGAACCGGCTCCGGGTTCGCCGAGAGCAGGGCCATCGTGTACGGGTGCAGCGGCCGGCGGAAGAGCTCCTCCGAGGTCGCCAGCTCGACGATCTTGCCGAGATACATGACTGCGACCCGGTCGGAGATGTAGCCGACGACGGCGAGGTCGTGGGCGACGAAGAGATAGGTCAGGTTGAACTCGTGCTTCAGCTCGACGAGAAGGTTGAGCACCTGCGACTGGATCGAGACGTCGAGGGCGGAGACAGGCTCGTCGGCGACGATGAACTTCGGGCGCAGCACGAGGGCGCGCGCGAGGCCGATGCGCTGGCGCTGGCCGCCGCTGAACTGGTGCGGGTAGCGGCCGGCCGCGTCCGCGCTGAGGCCGACGCGCTCGAGCACGTCGATCACGGCCTCGTCGCGGCGCTTGCGCTCGAGGCCGTGGATCCGCAGGCCCTCCCCGACCAGGTCGTTCACGTTCATGCGCGGGTCGAGCGAGCCAACTGAGTCCTGGAAGACGATCTGCATGTGCCGGCGCATCCCCTTCAGGTCGGAGCCGCCGAGGCGCAGCACGTCGACGCCGTCGAACTCGATCTCGCCCGCCGTCGGCTCGAGCAGCCGCAGCAGGGTGCGGCCGAGGGTCGATTTGCCACAGCCCGACTCGCCGACCAGGCCGACCGTCTCGCCGCGCAAGACGTCCAGGTCGACGCCGTCGACGGCCTGCAGTTGGCCGACGGTGCGCTTCAGCATCCCCTTGCGCACCGGGAAGTGCTTCTTCACCCCACGCGCCTTCAAGAGCACGTCGGCCGTAATCACGCCATCGCCTCTCTGGCGCGGGGAACGCGGCGCCCGTTCTCGCAGAGCCAGCACGCGGACTCCTGCGGCGGCACGGGCAGGAGCGGCGGGTCGTCGCTCAGGCACTTGGCGAAGACGTAGTCGCAGCGCGGCGCGAAGCGGCACGCGTCCGGCCACTCGAGCGGGCTCGGGACGACGCCTCGGATCGCCTTCAGCGGCTTCGAGTACCGCATCCCGAGCAGCGGGATCGAGTCGAGCAGCGCCTCGGTGTACGGGTGCTGCGGGCTGGAGAAGATCTCGGCGACCGGGCCGCGCTCGACGATCCGGCCGGCGTACATGACCGCCACCTCGTCGACCATCTCGGCGACGACGCCGAGGTCGTGCGTGATCAGCAGGATCGCCATCCCGAGCCGCTCGCGCAGCTCCTTCATCAGCTCCAGGATCTGGGCCTGCACGGTCACGTCGAGCGCCGTCGTCGGCTCGTCCGCGATCAGGAGCTTCGGGTTGCAGCTCAGCGCCATCGCGATCATCACGCGCTGGCGCATGCCGCCGGACAGCTGGTGCGGATAGTCCTGGACGCGCTGCTCCGGAGAAGGGATGCCGACGAGCTGCATCATCTCGACCGCCCGGTCCATGGCATCCTTGTGACCGACCTTCTGGTGCAGCTGCACGGCCTCGGAGATCTGGTCGCCCACGGTGAAGACCGGGTTCAGCGAGGTCATCGGTTCCTGGAAGATCATCGAGATGTCGTTGCCGCGGATCCGCTCGAGCTCGCTCTCCTCGAGCTCGGCCAGGTCGCGGCCCTCGAAGTGGATGTGCGAGCCGTCCGCGATCCGGCCCGGCCGGTCGATCAGGCGCATCACCGAGAGGGCGGTGACGGACTTGCCGCTGCCCGACTCGCCGACGACGCCGAGCGTGCCACCTTGCGGGATCTCGAAGTCGACGCCGTCGACCGCGCGCAGGAAGCCGTCGCGCGTGTCGAAGCCGGTGCGGAGGTTCTCGACCGAGAGCAGCGGCACGCTCATGGGCCGATCCTTGGCCCATGAGCTTTAGGGGGTGTGGGGGAACTTGGAAGTTCCCCCACAGAGCAGAAGAAGGGGGCTCGTGGGGGAAACATGGTTTCCCCCACGGGAGCGAGCCGAAGGCGAGCGACGGTCACGGGCGCTTGACCTTCGGGGCGGCCGGCGGGGCGGCGACGTCGATGTGGCGCTCGAGCACTCCCAGCACGACCGCGCGATCGCGCGTCTGCAGCGCCTCGAGCAGCTCGCGATGCTCGTGCACCGTCTCCTCGAAGCTGCGAAACCGCTCGTAGCGATAGAAGTAGGCGCGGATCCGGGGCCAGATCGTGCGCCAGAGCTGGACGGTGTGCAGCTGCCCGGACGCCGAGATGACGATCTCGTGGAAGGCGAGGTCGGCCTCGACGAGCTTGATCAGGTCGTTCGCCTTCCCCGCCTGCTCCATCAGCCAGATCTGCTTTCCGAGCTCTGCGAAGTCGTCGTCGGTCAGCTGCTCGAGCGCCTGAGCCCAGCTGTAGCGCTCGAGCGTCAGGCGGATCGGGATCAGCACCTCCTGGACTTCCTCGTCGGAGACACCGAGCACGACTGCCCCGCGGTAGGGGAACGACATCACGAGCCCCTCGTTCTCGAGCTGGCGGAGCGCCTCGCGTACCGGACCGCGGCTCGTGCCGAGCTCCGCCGAGAGCGCGGACTCGATCAGACGGTCGCCGGGCTCGAAGCGGCCGGAGATGATCGCGGTCCGGAGGATCTCAGTCACCTGCTGGACGCGCGGGCCGGCCTTCGTGCCCGGGTCGGCGACCACAGCCATTTGAACCGGGAGGCGCAGCTCGGACGGGGTGGGAGTACTCATGTCGACAATCTCAAAATGGTTGACAATCTTGGCCAGCGGGCCGTAGTGTATCCATCTCGGTGAGGATCACCAAGATCGAAACGATCGCTGTCCGGACCCCCATGCGGGAGCCGTTGGTCTGGCCGGGTGGCACCAGGCATTCTGCGTCGGGGCTGCTCGTCCAGATCCACACCGATGAAGGGCTGATCGGGATCGGCGAGGCGCCCGGACCGACGCTGCCGACGATCCAAACGATCATCGACGCGGAGCTCGGCCAGTTCCTGATCGGCCAGGATCCGCTGCGGATCGAGTGGCTCGTGCATCGGCTGGAGGAGTTCACGCGCAACTGGAGCCGGATGGGCGCGTACGCGATCGCAGGCGTCGAGATGGCCCTGCTGGATCTCAAGGGAAAGGCGCTCGGAGTCCCAGTCGCGGAGTTGCTCGGCGGCTTCTGCCGTGACCGTGTCCCCGTTGTCGGCTACCTCTTCATCGACTCGCCGGAGGCGAACGCGCAGAAGGCCGGTGCCTTCGTCGACGCGGGCTACACCGAGCTGAAGCTGAAGGTCGGGCGCGACTTCGAACAGGATCACGACACGATCGCCGCGATCCGGGACCGCGTCGGGCCGGACGTGAAGATCCGGATCGACGCGAACATGATCTGGAGCGTCCCCGCGGCGATCAAGTGGATCCGCGGCCTCGAGCGCTTCGACCTCCAGTACGTCGAGCAGCCGGTGCCCGACTTCGACGTGCAGGGCCTGGCCCAGGTGCGTCGCTCGGTTGCGGTCCCGATTGCAGCGGACGAGGCGTGCACCGACCTGCGCTCCGTGCTCGAGCTGATCAAGGCGGATGCCTGCGACGTGCTCGTCGTCTACCCGTCCGAGGCCGGCGGGCTGCGCCGAGCGCACCAGATCGGCGCCCTCGCCGACGCAGCCGGCAAGTGGTGCGTGATCGGCAGCTGGGCCGAGCTCGGCGTCGCCACGGCCGGGAACGTCCACGTCGTCGCTGCGTCTTCCAACTACCCGTTCGCAAGCGACACGCACTACCCGCTGCAGGAGCAAGACGTCCTCGCGGAGCCGTTCGAGATGACGGACGGCCTGGTCGAGGTGCCCCGTTTTCCGGGGCTCGGCGTCGAGCTCGATCCGGAAGCCGTGCAACGACTTTCCAACTTTCAAGTCCGTGAGTCCGTCTTTTATGACGACATCCATGGAGAGGCACCAAGGGTCGGTCAGATCCTCTGACGACCTCAGGGATAGGAGGGGGCAGCACGATGTCAGACGAAACAACGTCCGATAGCCCGGTTGGGGGCGAGCTCGACCGTCGAGAGTTGCTGAAGAAGGCGGGTGTGCTCGGCGCAGGCGCCGTTGCGGCCGGCTCGCTCGGCGGCACGGCGAAGGCCGCGACCAAGCGGCACCGGGCCACACCGATCAAGAAGGGCGGCCGGCTCATCTGGGGGCTCGAGTCGGACCCCGCGCACGTGGCGCCGTTCGGCGGCATCCTGACGGCCAACCACTGGGCCAAGGAGTTCGCCTACGACTCGCTGGTCGAGTGGGACCGCAACCTGAACGTCAGGCCGGCCCTCGCCGAGAAGTTCGAGATCATCAGCAAGACGGCGATTCGCTGGACGTTGAAGCGAGGCCTCAAGTTCCACAACGGCAAGGAAGTGACGTCGGCCGATGTCAAGTACTCGGTCGAGAAGATGCTCAGCCCGCCGCTGCCGGGGAGCATCTCCACCGTCGCCCAGGTGCCGGCGATCGACAGGGTCGAGATCGTCTCGAAGTACGTGTTCATCCTGCACTTGAAGCAGTCCGACGCACGCGTGATCGGCTTCTTCGCGTGGCAGCGCTACGCGGCGATCGTGCCCGAGGGGCTCTACGACCAGATCAACGTCTCCCGCGGAGCGATCGGGACCGGCCCGTACCGGATGCTCGGCTACGAGCCGAACGACCGGATCGAGTACGTGAAGAACCCGAACTTCTGGAAGAAGGGGTTCCCGTACATGGACTCGATGCAGCTGAAGATCCTGTCCGATGAGCAGGCCCGCGTCGCGGCCCTGCGCGCTGGGGCGATCGACGGCGCGACCCTGTCGGTCGACGTCGCCCGATCGCTCGCCAATGTCAGCAACCTGAAGGTCCTGAAGGGGCCGAACGCCGCGTTCCGCGAGCTGCAGATGACGATCAAGCGGGGCGAGGACAAGCCCTGGCACAAGCAGGCCGTGCGCTTGGCGGTGATGCACGCAATCAACCGCGCGGACATCATCAAGCGGGTCTACAGCGGCGAAGCCGAATACTCGGGGCATGTTCCGCCCGGTTACGGCCCCTGGCCGCTGAAGGACTCGGACCTGCGGGACAAGTACGAGAAGTTCGACCTGCCTCTGGCGAAGAAACTGATGGCGGGCGCCGGCTTCGCGGACGGGTTCAAGGTCACGATGACCACGTTCGCCCTGCAGGACTATCCGCTGATCTCGGCGGTTGTCCAGTCGCAGTTGAAGCAGATCAAGATCGACGTCGAGATCGTTGCTCAGGAGGCAGGTACCTTCGCCGCGAACAACGGCAAGGGAACCTTCGACTGGGATCTCACCGGTCGCGGCATGCGCGGCGACGTCGACGGGTATGTGGCCGAATTCCATCCGGCCGCGCCCGTCTTCAAGATCTGGTACCCGGAGTACAGGAACATCCGGGCTTGGAGGGGGATCGGCAACGGCCGGATCCAGCTCGAGCCCGCGAAGCGCCTGCCGATCTACCAGGACGCCGAACGGTCACTCCTGCTCAACCCGGTGCAGATCCCGCTGGTCGCGATCAAGAAGTACCAGGTCATGAACAAGCGGGTGCAGAACATGTACGTCGCCTTCAGCGACTTCAACACGGGGCTTCGCAACGTGTGGCTGAACGGGTGACCGACAGCAGTCCCGTCGAACCGGAGGGGCGCCGCTGCGGCGGCGTCCCTCCGACTTTTCGGGGCCGGTAGGGCCGGCCGAGCGTGGGTGGCTACGTCCTCAAGCGAATCGGGCTCGCGATCCCGACTCTCTTCGTCGTTTCGGTCGGGATCTTCCTCATGGTCCGGCTGCTGCCCGGCGACATCATCGACATCCTTTTCGGCGGCGACCAGACCGCCAGCGAGGAAGTCAAGGCGCAAGCGCGCGAGCAACTCGGTCTGAACGGCTCCTACCCGGCGCAGTACTGGCGCTGGATCAGCGGCATCTTCCAGGGAGACTTCGGCTTCTCGCTCCGGAACACCGAGCCCGTCTCGAACATCGTCCTCAAGTCGCTCTACGTCACGCTCGAGCTGGTCCTCCTCGCCCTGCTGATCGCCGTTGTCGTCGGCGTGCCTCTCGGCGTCATCTCCGCCGTCAAGCGCGACAGCGCCGCCGACTACGTTGCGCGCATCGGAGGCCTGGTCGGGCTCAGCATTCCCAGCTTCTGGCTGGCCACGCTGCTGCTGTTGTTCACCTCACGGGTGCTCGGCTGGGTCCCCCCGCTCATCTACATCTCCCCGTTCCACGACCCAATCGGCAACCTGAGCCAGTTCATCCTCCCCTCGATCTCGATCTCGGTGTTCACGATGGCGATCGTGATGCGCATGGTGCGCGCGACCATGCTGGAGGTACTCGGGCAGGACTACGTCCGCACGGCCCGCGCCAAGGGCGTCAACCGCAGGACCGTGATCTCCAAGCACGCGCTGCGGAACGCCTTGATCCCTGTGGTCACGATCGTCGGCTTCGAGGTCGGGGTGCTGATCGGCGGCGCCGCTATCGTCGAGATCATCTTCGGGCTGCCGGGAGTCGGCTACACGCTCCTGCAGGCGATCTTCGGCCGTGACTACCCCGTCATCCAGGCGATGACGCTGATGATCGCGTTCGTCTTCATCTTCGCCAACCTGCTGGTGGATCTCCTCTACGGGGTTCTCGACCCGAGGATCGTGCAGGAATGAGCCCGAGACGGCGAGCTCCCGCGCCCGTGTTCGCGACCGAAGCAGTCGGAGACCCGGCGACCGCCTGGGGGGCGCTGCCCAGGCGGCGCCTCGCCTCCCTCGGTAAGTGGCGCAACCCGATCGGCCTCGTCGGTGCGGCCATCATCGTCTTCAACGTCCTGGTCGCCCTCTTCGGCTCGTTGGCCTGGCGCGCGGACCCCAACGAGCTCGTCGGCCTTCGATTCGAGCCGCTCAGCTGGGCGCACCCGATGGGCACCGACGAGATCGGGCGCGACACGCTGGCGCGCGTTATCCACGGTGCGCAGGTCTCGCTTCAGGTCGGTGCGATCTCCGTCTCGATCGCCTTCGTCGGCGGCGTCGTGTTCGGCATGCTCGCCGGCTACTACAAGGGAATCGTCGACACGCTCCTGATGCGCATCGTCGACATCATGTTCTCGCTGCCCGGAATCGTCCTCGCAATCGTGATCGCCGGCCTCCTGGGCCCGAACCGCCGCAACGCCATGATCGCGATCGGAATCGTGATCCTGCCGGCCTTCGCGCGGGTCGTGCGTGGTGCCGTGCTGGAGGTGATGGGCTATCCGTACACCGAGTCGGCCCGCGCGCTCGGCGCCGGCGGTTGGCGGATCATGCTGCGCCACGTGATCCCCAACATCGGCGCACCGCTGCTCGTGCTGGTCACGGTCTACCTGTCGGTCGCGATCCTGGCCGAAGCGGCACTCAGCTTCCTCGGGCTCGGCACGCAGCCGCCCGAGGCCTCGTGGGGCGGCATGCTGAGCACGGGCCGGACCTACATCGACATCACACCGTGGCTGTCGATCTTCCCCGGCGCAGCGATCATGATCGTCGTGTTGGGCTTCAACCTCCTCGGCGACGGCCTGCGCGACATTCTCGATCCGCGGCTCGGACCTCACGTAGGCGACGTTCCCGTCAAGAAGTAGCGCCGGATGCTTGACGTCCTGATCAGGAACGGCTGGGTCGCCGACGGCGCGGGCAGCCCGCCGTACCTCGGCGACGTTGCGATCGAGGGCGGCAAGATCGCCGACGTCGGCCGGCTCGGCGCGGCGGCGACTGCGGACCGCGTCATCGACGCGACCGGCAAGATCGTCTGCCCAGGGTTCGTCGACCCGCACAGCCACAGCGACTTCTCGATCCTCGCGAACCCCACGGCCGAGAGCACGATCCGCCAGGGAGTCACGACGGAGGTCGTCGGCAACTGCGGCTGGAGCTACGCGCCCGTCACCGCGGCTTCGGAGCCGACCATCCGCAGCCGGCTGCACTCGTTCGGCTTCGACAAGCCCACGATCCCGTGGTCGACCTTCGGGGAGCACCTCGAGTTCCTCTCGGACGTCGGCCACACGCCGAACTTCGCCTGGTTCGTCGGCCACAACGCGATCCGCCTCGCCGCGGGTGTCTCCGGCTCGACACCGAGCGCCGAGCAGATGGCGGCGATGGAGGGCTTCGTCCACGAGGCGATGCAGTCGGGCGCGCTCGGGATGTCCACGGGGCTCGAGTTCAACCCGGGCCGGGAGGCGACGACCGACGAGCTGATGCGGCTGAACGCCGTCGCCGGATCCTACGACGGCATCTACACGAGCCACATCCGCAACCGCGACTCGGGTCTGCTCGACGCGATCGACGAGTTCCTCGCGGTCGCCCGCGCGGGGAGCACACGAGCGGAGATCTCACACCTGAACGTCCGTCACAACACGAACGCGCCCGAGCGAGGCTGGGAACGGGCGGTCGAGAAGATGGCAGCGAGCCGCGAGACGGGGCTCGACGTCCTCGCCGACACGACCCCGTTTCGCGAAGGCCTCGGCCAGATGGCCGGGATCCTGCCGCCGTGGGTGGCCGAGGACGGGCCGGAGGCAGCAGCCCTGAAGCTGCGCGACCCGGCGCTGCGGGAGCGGATGCGCAACGAGAGCGACCGCTACTGGCGCTTCATCCACAAGGGCGAGTGGGAGCGCGTGCACTTCCAGGCGACTCCGCAGCATCCTGACCTCGGCGGGCTGAACTTCCGCCAGATCTCGGAGAAGCTCGGCAAGGACCCGTGGGAGTGCTACCTCGACATCCTCGCCGACGCCGGCGCCGACTACGAGTCGATCCTCACGGTCGGGACGCTCTTCACCGACGAGCACCTGGCGGAGATGATCGGCCACCCGCTCTTCTGCCTCGGCGTCGACACGTTCACGGTGCAGGACAGCGGGCCGCTGAGCGAGATCATGAAGCACCCGCTCGGCTTCGCCGGCCACGTCCACTACCTCACCCATCACGTGCGCGAGCAGGGAACGCTGCGCCTGGAGGAGGCGATCCGGAAGATGACGAGCATGCCGGCCGCGCACTTCGGTCTCTGGGATCGCGGCCTGCTCCGCACGGGCTACAGCGCCGACGTGGTCGTGTTCGACTGGGACGAGCTCGACGACGTCTCGACGCGCGACAATCCGACCGTGTACGCACGCGGGATCGAGCACGTCCTCGTCAACGGCGTCCTTGTCGTCGACGGCGCCGAGCACACGGGCGCTCGCCCGGGCCGTCATTTGCTGCGGCAGTGATCGACCTCCGATCCGACCTGCACGCTTCTCCGACGGACGAGATGTGGGACGCCATGCGGGCCGCACCCCTGGGCTGGGCGACCTTCGGCGAGGATCCCTCCGTCAACGAGCTGCAGGAACGGATGGCGGCTTTGCTCGGCAAGGAGGCCGGGCTCTGGGTGCCCACCTGCGGGATGGCCAACCTCGTCGCGCTGCTGACGATCGCTCCCCGGGGGAGCACCGTCGTTCTCGAAGCCTCCTCGCACGTCCTCACCTCGGAGGAGCGGGGGATCGAGGAGATCGCCGGCCTCGAGCCCTGGTCGCTGTGGGCCGAGGACGGGCGGCTCGACCCGGCGGAGGTGGAAGAGGCGATCGTCGACACGGGCGCGCTGATGCTCGTGCTCGAGAACACGCACACGAGAGCCGGCGGCGCCGTCCTCACGCCGGAGCTGACGGCCGAGCTGGCCCGGGCTGCTCAGCGCCACGGCGCCTACGTCCACCTCGACGGGGCACGGCTCTTCAACGCCGCGGCCGCGCTCGGTGTCCCGGTGTCGGATCTCGCAGCTCCGGCGAACACGGTGGCGGTCAGCCTGAACAAGGGCCTGTGCGCGCCGATGGGGACGATCCTCGCCGGCCGCACCCAGGTGATCGAGCTCGCGCACCAGACGCTGCGCCGGCTCGGCGGCGCGAGCGTGCACAAGGCCGGCATCGCCGCCGCCGCGGCGCTCGTCGCGCTCGACACGCTCGTCGACCGGCTCTCGGACGACCACCGGCGCGCGCGGAAGCTGGGTGCTCTCCTCCAGGAGATCCCGGGCATCGAGGTCGAGCCGGCCGAGATCGAGACGAACATCGTGCTCGCGGACGTCAGCGGCACGGAGCTCTACCCCGACGAGTTCCTGCGGCTCCTGGCCGAGCGCGGCGTGCTGGGCCTGGACCGCGACACGAGCCGGATCCGCTTCGTCACGCATCGCCTGATCGGCGACAGCGAGATCGCCGAAGCTGCAGCGGCCGTCGCGGCGGTCGCCGCCGAGCACGTTCAGACCGGTTAGGCGATCTCCAGGAGCTCGAGCGTGGGCCGGTGGATGATGTCCTCCACCACCTGAGGGTCGACGACCGGCATGTCGGGCCCGAAAGCGTGACCGGTGACCGAGCGCAGCCCGGCGATCGTCTGGCTCGCCGAGAAGAACGGGTAGTCGGTGCCGAACAGGAGCTTGTGCTCGACGCGGTACTCGATCGCGCTCACGAGCGCCTGGTAGAGCAGCCAGCGCCGGGTGACGAGCCCCGAGATGTCGGCGTAGACGTGCGGGTGGCGGCGGACGACGGCGATCGCCTCGTCGAACCAGGGGTGGCCGATGTGGGCGATCACGATCTTCAGGTTCGGGTAGCGCAGCGCGATCTCGTCGAGCAGGATCGGCCGTGCCAGCAGCAGCGAGCCGGAGCGGGCGAACGTCGTTCCCTGGTGGATCAGCATCGGCAGCTCGAGCCGCTCGAGCGCCTCGCAGACTCGGAGGAAGTCGGGGCCGAGCGGCTCGACGTTCTGGTAGATCGGGCCGAGCTTGCAGCCGACGAGGCCGAGGTCGTTCCTCATCCGCTCCAGCTCGTCGATCGCAGACCCGGCGGACGGGTCGACGGCGCCGAAGCCGATCAGTCGGGCGGGATCGCGCGCCACGTACTCGGCGACGTAGTCGTTGGGGACCACGAAACCGGCCGCAGGAGCGTTGAAGGCCAGGACCACCGCTCGATCCACGTCAGCGAGCGCATCCTTGTAGTGGTCGTCCAGGCTCCCGCCCAGCGGCACGTCGGGCCAAGCCGCGCGCGCCTCCGACGCGAACTTCTCGCTGATGTGCAGCGGGTACTCGCCGACGTGGGTGTGGACGTCGACGATCACGCCGGCGACCACTGATCGTTGGTCCATTGCCAGTGCTCGTCGTCCGAAGCGAAGACCGGATCGGTGACGGCGACCTCGCCGAGCCGGCGGGCCGTGCGCCGCACGCTCGTCCCGTCGATCTCGACGAGCGTCGCGTCGAAGGGCGGCTCGATCACGGCGCCGACGGTGAACTGCAGCAGCAGGCCCTCGTGGGTCGAGCAGCGGGCGTGGATGTGCCCGCTGAGGACGAGCTTGGGCCGCGGGTCGGTACGCAGTGTGCGCTCGAGGTCGGCCCGGTTGACGAGGTCGCCGGCATACGGCAGGCCGGCCGCGGCCACCTTGGGCGCTTCGGACAGGAGCGGGAAGTGCGACGCGACGACGACGAAATCATCCTCTCCTCCCCAGCCGCCGAGCCGACCGACGTACTGGGGAGGCGCCGGGCCGCGCTCGACGCCGACACCGGCCAACCGCTCGAGCGGCTCCTCGTGCAGCAGCCGGATTCCGTGCTTGCGGGCGCTCTCGGCGAACTCGTCGCCGAGCCGAAGGTCGTGGTTGCCGGCCACGACCGCGAGTGGAGCGACGTCTGCTGTCGCCAGACGGGCGAACACGTGCTCGAGATCGCTCGGGTTCGCGAACTGGACGATGTCACCCAGCAGGAGAATCAGATCGACCCGAGTTTCAGCAAACCACGCGAGCGCCGCGTCCGTGCGCTCGTCCAGGTGCTCGGGCTCGAAGGCGTTGATCCAGCGTGAGCCTGCCGGCTCCAGTTCGCAGTGGAGATCGCTGAGGACGCCGATGCGCATGGCCAGGGAATAGGCTCGCGGCGATGAAGATCACCGAGATCGAGACCCTACCCGTGAGCGTCGGGCCGGGCTACGACTACGCCGTCATCATCGTGCTCGTCCGTACCGACGAAGGCCTGACGGGCATCGGCGAGGCGAGTCTCGCCGGGCAGGGGCGCGGCGTGCTCGGCACCCTCGACCACTTCGGCGAGCTGCTCGTGGGACAGGATCCCGGGAGGATCGAGCACTGGTGGAGCGAGCTCGTCCGCGGCACCTTCTGGTCGACCGGGCAGGTGATCATGAGCGCGGTCGCCGGGATCGACATCGCACTGTGGGACCTCAAGGGGAAGCGACTCGGCGTCCCCGTCTACGACCTGCTCGGCGGCCCGACGCGCGACCGGGTGCGGGTCTACCGCCACCTGGTTGGCGACACTGCGGAGGCGCTCGTGGAGGACGCGCACAGATGGCGCGAGCAGGGATTCACGGCGCTCCGCTTTGCCCCGCTCGCCGCGCTCGACGATCACTCGCTCACCCACTGGAACCCGCAGGCGTCGATCGTCGCGACGATCAAGGCGACCGAGTCGCTGCGGGCCGCCCTGGGCGACGAGATCGACCTGATCCTCGACGCGCACACGATGTTCAGCCCAGCGGAGTCGGCCTACCTCGGGCACGCGCTCGAGCCCTCCCGCCTCTACTTCTACGAGGATCCGATCCGCCCGCTCAACCCCCAGTCGCTGCGACTGGTGCGCGACAAGGTGAACCTGCCGATCGCGACCGGCGAGCAGCTCGCGCACAAGTGGGAGTTCCAGCCGCTGATCGAGCACGAGCTCGTGGACTACCTGCGCATCGACATGGTCCACGCCGGCGGCATCACCGAGGCGAAGAAGATCCTCGCCGCGGGCGAGTCGCACGGGCAGCGTTCCGCCCTGCATCACGCGAGCTCGCCGGTCAACGGCGTCGCCTGCCTGCACGTGGACCTCGCGGTGCCGAACTTCGGCATCCAGGAGTGGATGGAGCTCGAGCCGCTCTACGAGCTGTTCCCGAACGCGCCCCGCGCGGAGGCCGGTTACGTGACGCCGTCCGCCGGCCCCGGGCTCGGCCTCGAATTCGACGAGGCCGAGGCACGCAAGCGCCCCTCGCGGGACGCCCGCCTGCCGCAGCGCTACTGGCCCGACGGAAGCGTCGGGGACTACTGACCTACGAGCGCAGCTCCTCGAGCGCAGTCGCGGCGACCTCGATCGTTTGCTCGAGGCAGCCCGACGCAAACGGTGACTGCTGCTCCTGGTAGAGGCCGGTGCCGTAGGTGTCCGCGGGCGAGAGGTAGCCCATCGTCCGGTTGGTCACTCCGAGCACGAGCAGCGGCGTTCCGGCGAAGCGCCGCCGGAGCTCGGTCTGGAACACCGAGTAGGGCTCGTTGGGAACCGCGACCAGAAGGGCCTCGCCGAGCCGCCACGTCCACACCGGCATCCGATAGACGGGATCGTCGCCGAGCGCCTCGCTGAGGAAGCGCCGGCGCAGCGCCTTCTCCTGCTCCTGCACCGAATCGGGCGTCGCATTGGAGAGGCTATCGACGACTCCGAGCGCCTCCTTGCGGGCTAGCTCGACGTGATCCTCGCGCGCTGCGAGCTGCTCGCTGGCGCGGAGCTGCTGCTCCTCGGCCGGCTGGTGCTCCCACGTGCCGAGATTGGCCCCCGAGGCGACGATCCCCGTGTAGACGAAGCGGGTCGCGGCCGGCGGCAGGCTTTCGAGCGCGGCTGCGGCGGCGTGGCCGAGCTGGCGGCCGTTGCGGTCGGCGACGGCCGTGTCGCCGACGTAGTCGTCCCGTGGTGCGAGCTCCCCCGACGCGCCCTGCAAGAACAGGGCCGGCGCGCCGAAGGCGTTCTCCAGCACCTCGCGCGCGGCACCGATGTAGTCCGGCGAGAGCTGCCGGTTCTTCCAGGCCAGGGTCGTGGGGTGGCACGCGTAGTTGAAGAGCGTCGCGCGTATCTCGCCGGCTTCGCCCGTGACCCTCGCGACGAGCAGCGTGTCGTCGGCGGGCGCGCCGGGGTTGTAGCCGGTGGCGAAGCGCTGCTGCTCTTCGTCCCAGAAGTCCCGGTTCGTCGCCAGCGCGCTGCGGCCGGTCCCGTACGTGACCCACGCCGGCGCCAGCGTCTCGCGCGCCTCGAGGATCGCCGCGCCGATCTGCTCGGCCAGGTGCTCGATGTAGGGCTCGATCAACTCGACACCGGGCTTGTCGGTCAGCTGCGAATTGACGTTCGCGCCGCCGTGGGTGTGCGACATGTTGATCAGCAGCGCCGTGTCCTCCAGCCCCGTGCGCTCGAGGATCGTCGCTCGCACCTTGCGCTCGTCCGGGAGGTACTGGAACCAGCCCAGGTCAACCGCGACGAGCGCCAGCGTCGGCTCGTCGCCGCTGACCGGCGCGAAGAGTGCGGCCGTGGCGGCGAACGGCCGGTGCACGCCCTCGGCGACCTCGTGCGTGGCGGCGCCCCAGGAGCGGGCGTAGATGCCGACCGGCGGGGTCACGTCGCGGGTGGCGACTCCGAACCGGCAGCGCGTGTAGCTATGCGTGGTCTGCATTCCAGTCTCCTTCGATTCGAGTGGTTCGGGGCTTCAGGCCGAAGAGGGCAGCGGTGCCGGCGATGGCAACCAGAACAGCGGAAGTGCCGGCGACCGCGAAGGCGAGCTTCGTTCCTCCCTGCGCCGTGAGCCAGCCGGCGAGCAGTCCGCCGAGCGGCGCGCCACCCTGGAACGCGAAGTAGTAGAGGCTCGCCGCCTGTCCGCGCAGGTGCTGCGGCGCGGCGAGCTGCAACGACGCGAGCGCGCTCGTCCCCCAGAGCATGTAGAAAAAGCCGGTCAGGAGGAGCAGGCCGCAGACCGCGAGCAGCTTCGTCTGAGGCGCGAGGGCGAGCTCCAGCACGCCGAAGCCGCCGGCTCCCGCCAACAGCAGGCGAAGACTCGCCTTGCCGAGCGTTGCGAGGAAGAGCGCGCCGCAGAGAGCACCCGCGCCGAAGACGGCTGCGATCAGCCCGAAGACGTCGGCGTCTGCGTCGAGTGTCCGCCCGGCCACCAGGGGGAGCAGCACGTCGAAATTGAACGAGACGGTGCTCAGCGCGAGCACCGTGAAGAACGCGACCGCAACACGGCGGGACCGGCGGACGAACGAGAGCATCACCCTGATGCTCCTGCGAAACCCGGTCTGCACCGCTGGCGGGACATACGGGCGCAGGCCGCGCATCGCGAGCAGTGCGACCACCACGGCGAGGTAGCTGAGCGAGTTGACGGCGAACGCGACGCCCGTTCCCGCGAGAGCGACGACGAGCCCCCCGAGGCCCGGCCCCGCGATCCGCGCCATCGTGCCGAGAGCCGAGCTGAGGGCGACTGCGTTGGGCAGGTCGCCCTCGCCGACGATCCGGAAGACAAGCGTGTGCCGTGAAGGGTTGTCGAGCACGAGGACGAGGCCCTGGAACGTTGCGATCACGTACACGTGCCAGAGCGCGACCGTGCCTGTCAGGGTGAGGAGTGCGAGCGTGGCCGCGCCGACGCTCAAGAGCGACTCCGTCACGAGCAGGATCCGGCGGACGTCGAAGCGGTCGATCACGGAGCCGACGAAGAGCCCGAACAGGGTCACGGGCAGCGCCTGTGCGAGCGCCAGGGAGCCGACGGCGAGCGGGGAGCCCGTCAGCTGCAGCACCAGCCAGTAGGCGGCGATCTGCTGCATCCACGTGCCGGAGAACGACACGGCATGGCTGAAGAAGTAGAGCCGGAAGTTTCGATGGTTGCGCAGACTCGCGAACGTCCGTCCGCCGAGCCACGCAAAGAGATTCACCTCAGGCTAGCTCCGCCGCGTCAATCGGCTGCCCGGTCGTGAAGAGCCCATCGCCTGCCTCGGTCGCAGGAATCGAGCGGATCACCGCGAGCACGCCGTCGAGGGACGCGCGCAGCACCTCGGGCGGGCGGCCGGGAGTGTCCGGGAACCAGAGGCGGGCGACCGGGTCGCCCGCACGCACCTCCGTCGGAGGATCGATCAGGCCCTCGAAGATCCCGTCTTCGGGCGCGATCACGTAGTTCGCCGGGTCTCGTCCGTCCAGGATGACCGCGTCGGGCTTGCCGAGCGAAGCGCGCGTCTGCACCTCACCCTCGAGCACGCCCACGTGCCGCAGCACGTTGGTGAGGCCGCTCCAGGCGAGCTCATGGACGTGCGGAGGCACGCGGCCACCGCCGCCGAGCTCGGTCGTGATCACAAGCTTGCCCTGGTCCTCGGCCTCGACCGGCAGAAGGCCCGTGCCGTTCACGTCGATGTACAGGAAGTGGTAGTCCGAGTTCCACGCCTGCATGCCGGCGAGCATCGCGCGTCGCTGCTCGGCGTCCTCGACGACGTGCATGTGCGAGCACGGGATGAACCAGGCGGTGCGCCCGCCGGAGTGCATGTCGATGACGACGTCCGCCGGCGGGAAGAGGAAGCGGGTGAGGAAGTCGGCGAGCTGCTCGTTGGGCGGCCCGTCCGGTGAGCCCGGAAAGGAGCGGTTGAAGTTCACGCCTGACGGCCACATCCGCGTGTTCGCCTTCGACGCGGCGGTCGAGAGCACCGGGATGACCGTGACGCGCCCCGAGAGCTGCTCGGGCTCCAGTTCCTGGATCAAGCGCAGCGCCGCGACCTGTCCTTCGTACTCGTCGCCGTGGTTCCCCGCGAGGACGAGCACGTTCGGCCCGTCCCCGTTCGCGATCGAGGCGATCGGGATAAAGGTGCTCGCCCAGCCCCCGGTGTTCGTGATCTTCGGGAGCTGGAGCCGGCCGAGCTGCTTGCCCGGAGCCGAGAGGTCGATCGTGCACGAGACCGGAGAGGTCACGCGCGGGCGGCCAGCGCCGCGGCGACCGCGGTCTCCGTCGCCTCGAGCAGGCGATCGACGTCCTCGTCGGTGTGGGCGTACGAGAAGTGGCTCCGCTTCAGGTTCAGCGGCAGCTCGAAGATCCCGTGCCGCATCAGCTCGCGCCGGTAGCCGACGAACAGGTCGACGTCGTTTCGGAGCAGGTCGTCGTAGCTCTCCACCGGGCCTTCGAGGAAGTAGGTGACGAAGACCGAGCCGAAGCCGGCCACGACGACGGGCACGCCGAGCCGCGCGTAGAGGGCGCGCAGGCCTTCGCGGGCTCGCTCGCCGAGCCGGAAGACATGCTCGTGCACCGGCTCGCGCTGCAGCTTGTCGAGCGTCGCGAGTGCCGCCGCCGTCGTCGCCGGATGCCCGTTGAAGGTGCCGGCGAAGAAGGCGGGCTGCCCAGGCGTGGTCGAGAACAGCTCCATCAGCTCCGCCTTGCCGCCGAGGGCGGAGACCGGCCAGCCATTGGCCATCGCTTTCCCGAGCGTGGTCAGGTCGGGGGTGACGCCCGCGATCGCCTGGTAGCCGCCGAGCCCGTGGCGGAAGCCGGTGATCACCTCGTCGAAGACGATCACCGTGCCGTGCTTCGTCGCCAGGTCGCGCAGCCCCTCGAGGAAGCCCGGCTTCGGCAGGACGGCGCCGATGTTGTGCGGGATCGGCTCGAGGATGATCGCGGCGACGTCCTGGTCGGTCAGCGCGCGCTCGACGTCCGCGAGGTCGTTGAACCGGCAGACGATCGTCGCGTCGAGAACCTCTGGGAGGATCCCCTGTGAGAGCGGGTCCTTGCCGCCGACGCGCTCCGCGGGCGAGATCACGTTCATCGCCACCGAGTCGTGCCAGCCGTGGTAGCAGCCCTGGAACTTGACCACGTGGCGGCGGCCGGTGGCCGCGCGCGCGACCCGGAGGGCGTGGAAGGTCGCCTCGCTCCCGGTCGCGGTCAGCAACACCTTCTCGAGCGACGGCACGGCGTCGACGAGCCGCTCGGCGAGCTCGATCTCGTCCGGGGTGACGCCGACGCCCATCAGGCTGGATGCGTTGACGACCGCCGCGTCGACGTCGGGGTCGTTGTGGCCGAGGAGCGGCGGGCCGAAGGCGGAGTGGTAGTCGGTGTAGACACGGCCCTCGGAGTCGGTGAACGTCGAGCCGCTCGTGGCGGTGACCACGAGGTCCTCGAGCCCGGGGACGCGGCGCTGGCCGCTGTTGACGCCGCCGGGGATGACGGCGGCCGCGCGGGCTGCGAGCTTGCCGGCGGCTTCGGATGAGATCTGGGTCATCGTGCCTCCACGCGTAGGGACGAGAAGACGTCCTCGTCGAGTTCCACTCCGAGTCCGGGCGCTGTCGGGACCGCAACGCAGCCGTCGGCCTCGATCGGCAGCAGCTCGTGGGTCAGCTTCGTGTTGATCTCGGTCTCTGCAACGCAGTACTCCTGGAACAGGGCCCCCGGCAGCACCGCGTTCACGTGCAGCGAGGCGGCCTTGATGATCCCACTCTTCCAGGCGTGCGGTACGAGCGAGACGCCGTGCTCCTCGGCGAGCGCGGCGATCCTCATCAGCTCGGTGATGCCGCCGCAGCGGGTGACGTCCGGCTGGATCAGGTCGACGTGCCCGCGCTCGATCAGCTCGCGGAACCCCCAGCGGGTCGCATCCTGCTCACCCGCCGCGATCGTCAGGTCGACGGTGTCGGCGAGCTCCGCGTACGCCTCGTACTGGTCCGGCTCGAAGGGCTCCTCGAGCCAGTAGACGCCGAGCTGCTCGAGCTCGCGCGCGACGCGAATGGCGGTCGCCGCGTCGGCCACATAGCCCAGCCCAGCGTCGATCATGATCTCGACGCCGTCTCCCCCGGCCTCGCGCGCGGCGGCGGCGAGCCGGATGTCGTGGTCGGGGTCCTGGCCGAGCGGGCCCCAGCCGAGCTTGACCGCCGTGAAGCCCTGCTCGCGAAGCGCCGAGACCGCTTCCGTGACCTCCTCGGTCGTGTCGGGCATCAACCGGGACGCGTAGGCGCGGATCCGGTCGTGCTCGACCGTGCCGAGCAGCTCGCATACCGGCTTTCCGAGCGCCTTTCCCTTGATGTCCCAGAGGGCGATGTCGATGCCGCTGATGGCGTGGATCGCGATCCCGCGGCGGCCGACGAAGATGACGCCGCGATACATCTTGTCCCAGAGTCGCTCGACGTCGAGTGGGTCCTCGCCGATCAGCAGCTCGTGCAGGCTCTGCGCGATCGCGTGCGAGCCGGGGGCGCTCACGAGCGCCGCGACTGCCTCGGGCGCCGAGTCGACCTCGCCGATGCCGGTGATTCCCTCGTCTGTGTGGATCAGGATGACGAGATCGTCCTGACTGCCGTCCGCAATCCCCTCGTTCACGGCGGTTTGCCGCAGGACGACGGCCTCGACATCGGTGATCTTCAAGCAGACTCCTCGGAACGACGCCGGGCGGCACGAGAAATGGGCCCTGGGCCAGATTGTCGATCATAGCGAAATTGTCAACAATCCACTAGAGTCGCCAACGGGCATGGACGAGTCATCGGTCTCCTGCACGATCGACCTAACGGCGGTGGGCAAGCAGGTCGGCACGCTGCGCCTGCCACGGTCGTCGAACGAGAGCGGCTGGTCGAATCTGTGGATCCCGATCGTCTCGGTCGGAAACGGCGAGGGACCGACGGTGCTCGTGATCGGCGGCGTGCACGGGGACGAGCCCGAGGGTCAGGTCGCCGCGCTGAATCTCGCCCGCGAGCTCCAGCCGGAACAGGTGACGGGCCGGGTGATCGTGATCCCCTGCGCCTCGCCGGAGGCCTCGCGCGCCTACACGCGGCTCTGGCCGTCGGGCGCGAACCTGAATCGCTCGTTCCCCGGCTCGCCGACGGGCTCGCGGGACGAGCAGCTCGCCCACTTCCTCTCGACCGAGCTCTTTCCGCGCGCGGACGTGATCGTCGACATCCACAGCGGCGGGCGCACCGCGCTCTGTCTCCCCTGGTCGGAGATGCACTGGATCGACGACGCCGAGCAGCGGCGCCAGATGGTCGACGGGATGCTCGCCTGGAACACCGACTGGTGCTGCGTCTACATCGACATCGGCGGCACCGGGCTGCTCGTCGGCGAGGCGGAGCGCCAGGGAAAGATCGTCGTCAGCACCGAGCTCGGCGGCGGCGGGCACGTGACCGCTGAGATCCACCGCCTCGCGGCGAGCGGGCTCGCGAACGTGCTGCGGCACTTCGGCGCGCTCGAGGGCGAAGTCGTCGCGCGGGGCTCCCCGCCCACTCTGCTGATGGCGACCGACCTCCACAACTATCTGCTCGCACCGGAGTCGGGCCTCTTCGAGACGCTCGTCGACCTTGGGGAACGCGTCGAGACAGGTCAGCCGATCGGCCGCATGCACTTCCTGGAGCGGCCCGACCGCGAGCCGGAGACCGTGCACGCGCAGAACGACGGGATTGTCTGCGTGATCCGCGCCATCGCCACCACCGAGCAGGGCGACAACATCGCCGTGATCGCCCGCGAGGTCGACCGGAAGGAGCTCGAGTGACACTCACAGCAGGAGTCGCGCGTGCCGACGTCACCCCACCTTGTGGCCTGCCGCACGGCTGCTGGTCCGCCCGCAAGGGCCTCGCCGAGGGCATTCACGAGCCGATGATCGCGCAGGCGCTCGTCCTCGACGACGGCCGCACCACGCTCGCGATCCTCGCCCTCGACCTCGTCTTCGCCGGCGCGGACATGACGGCCGCGGTGCGGACGCGGGTGCAGCAGCTGACCGGGATCCCGCCCGAGCACGTGCTCGTGAACGCCGCGCACAACCACAGCGCGCCGAGCGTCTCGCGCGGCTCGACGGTGGCCGGGCTCGCCGACACCGGCTCGTTCGCCCCCTGGGTGGACGCGCTGCCCGACCTGCTCGCCGGAGCCGTCTACTCGGCCTGGCTCGGACGGCGACCGGCGCGTGTCGGCTCTGGATCGGGCAACGCACCCGGGATCAGCGTCAACCGGGTCCGCCGCGAGCGGCCGGTCGACGACAGCGTGCCGGTGCTGCGGGTGGACGGCGAGGACGGTGAGCCGATCGCCGTGGTCGCGAGCTTCGCCTGCCACCCGACGCTGATCGGCGGCGAGTCGCTCCTCTGGAACACCGACTACCCTGGGCCGCTCCGCGAGACGGTCGAGGCCGGCCGGCCCGGAGTCGAGTGCCTCTTCCTCCAGGGCTGCGCCGGAGACATCGCCGGCTGGGACCACTGGTTCGGGAATCGCGAAGCCCGTCGGCACAGCTTCGCGGGCCGGGACGAGCTCGGCCGGGCAATCGGAGCGTCGGTACTCGAGACGCTCGAAGGGATCGAGACGACCGGCGACGCAGAGCTCGCGGCCGCCTCGACCCGGGTCGAGCTTCGCCGTCGCCGGATCCCCTGGGACGTGGGGGAGCTGGAGCGCCGCATCGCGGAGCTCTCGCAGGAGCCCGACCCCGAGTTCCCCGACACGTGGCCGGAGAGCGTCCACACCGCGACCTCCGCCCAGGACTTCCCGCGGCTCTACCAGCGCTCGGCGCTCACGATGTACGCCGACATGGCCCGCCGGCCGGAAGAGCCCGTGCCCGCCGAGCTGCAGGTGCTGCGGATCGGGGACGCCGCGATCGCCGCGAACCCGTTCGAGCTCTTCAACGAGTGCGGCGTCCGCATCCGCGAAGGAAGCCCGTTCGAGACGACGCTCGTGCTCGGCTATACGAACGACTACGCGGGCTACCTGCCGGCGAGCGAGGACCTCGACCTGGTGGCTGGAGTCGAGCTCGACGACGTCCTCGACCAGGACCGCTACCGCTGGGCCTACGGGATCACGAGCTCGAACGTCGAACGCGGCGAGGTCGACCGCGTGGTCGACATGAGCGTCGACCTGCTCAAAGGCGTGGCGTGAAGATCACCGCCGTCGAGACGCACGTCTGCCACGCCCGGATGCGCAACTGGGTGTTCGTGCGCGTCGTCACCGACGAGCCGGAGCTCTACGGCTGGGGTGAGGCAACGCTCGAGTGGCATACCCGCGCCATCGTCGGCGCGGTCGAGGACATCGCCGAGCTGATCGTCGGCGAGGACCCGACCCGGATCGAGCATCTCTGGCAGATGATGTTCCGCCAGCACTTCTGGCACGCGAGCGGGATCGTCCGCGGTACCGCGATGAGCGGGATCGACATCGCGCTCTGGGACCTCCTCGGCAAGGTGCACGGCGTCCCCTGCCACCAGCTCTGGGGCGGTCGCGTCCGGGACTACGTGCGCCTCTACGGCCATCTCGGCGAAGGGAAGATGGAGGACTTCTACGAGAGCAGCGAGCCGCAGCGCTTCGGCGAGCTCGCGAGCGCCATGGTCGAGAGCGGCTTCACCGCCTTCAAGTCGATGGCGGTGCCGCCGACGATGCCGCTCGAAGGACTGGCGCCGGTCCGGCACGCCGAGGCTTGTGTCGCCGCGATGCGGGACGCGGTCGGAGATCGAATAGACATCATGGTCGACTGCCATGCGCGGCCGAGCCCGCGCATGGGCCACCTCTTCGCGGCCGCGCTCGAGCAGTTCGGCCTCTACTGGTTCGAAGAGCCGTGCTGGCCGGAGCGGGTGGACGACATCGCCGCGATCCAGCGTTCGGTGAAGACCCCGATCGCGACCGGCGAGCGCCTCGTCGGCGTGCACGGGTTCCGGGAGCTCTTGGAAAAGGGGGCGTGCAGCGTGCTCCAGCCCGACATCACCCATTGCGGCGGCCTGACCGAGGCGCGCCGGATCGCCGCGCTCGCCGAGACCTACCGCGTTGCGCTCGCCCCGCACAACCCGCAGGGGCCGGTGTCGACGGCCGCTTCGATCGAGCTCGGGCTGGCGACCCCCTCCTACGTGATCTGCGAGGCGGTCACGGCGGATGTGCCCTGGCGCGCCGACGTCGTCACGGACGGGCACCGGATCGATCCGAAGGGCATGCACGCCTACCCCAGCGCGCTGCCGGGCCTCGGCGTCGAGATCGACCTCGACGTCGTCCGCGCGCACCCGTTCGAGCCCGAGCTACCGCAGCGGGTCTTCTACGCCGACGGCAGCGTCGGCGATTGGTAGTCGCGCCCCGTCGAGGAAGAAGGAGGTGAGCGTCGCCGCCGTCTCCTCGATGCCGAGCTCTCGCTGAAGGCACGCCTGGAGAGCCGCAAACGCGATCCTTCCCCGCTGCGGAGAGAGCAGGGCTTACCCCGGCCTCCTCGTGGCCTCGCGCATCACCAGGCGCTGGGAGATACTGAGGCGATGGGCCGAGTGCGAGCAGCGAGTCCGACGCAGGGGCGGATCTTGCTCGCGCTCCTGACCCTTCCCCCGCTGCTCGTGCTGCCGGCGACCACGATGTCGGCGCGCGGCGCCGTCCAGCCCGGCCGCGCGCTCGTCGCCGGGGAGTTGCGCGTGCCCGCCGCGCGCTCCTTCGGCGATCCAGGATTCCACGAGGTGCTGATCGCGTCGAAGCGGCCGCACGCAGACCTCCGCACGCCGGCCCGGTTCCGCCTGGTGCTCAGCCTCCGCGACATCGGCCGCCCGAAACAGAGGTGCTCGAGCGAGCATCCGCTGTCGGGTTGCGCCACGGTGGACTGGGCCGACTTTCAGGGCCGGCCCAAGGTCCCGCGGAGCGGCGTCTTCCAGAACACCGTCACGGTGGAGCTCGCTGCGGGGAGGCGGACGTTCTTCCTCAGTCCATCTGGAGCGCTCGCCAGGCATCCGAATCCGTACGAAGACGGGTGACCGCACACCGCAGTGGGCGGGTCTGCCCACGTGTGGACGGCGGTCGTCGGGTCGGCGCTCGTACCCGCGAGCAGCATCCGCCTGCGCCTCGTCATGTCGAACGTCTCGCCGCCCAGCGTTCGGATCGCGTACTCGATCAGATTCGAGCCGCTGCCGGGTTAGCCGGTGGGAGTACCGCCGCGACCTTAGGCTTCACGTCGTGCGCGTCGCCCTCTTCATCACCTGCATCGGTGATGCCATGTTCCCCGAGTCGGGGCGGGCGACGGTCGAGGTCCTGGAGCGGCTGGGGCACGAGGTCGTCTTTCCGGACGGGCAGACCTGCTGCGGACAGATGCATTTGAACAGCGGCTACCAGGACGACGCTCGAGGGCTTGCTCGCCGGTTCGTCGACGTGTTCGACGGCTTCGACGCGGTCGTCGCACCGTCGTCGTCCTGCGTCGGCACGGTCCGCGAGCTCTATCCGCAGGTTCTCGGCGTCTCGCACCCTGTCCTGGCGCGCGTGTTCGAGCTGTCCGAGTTCCTGGTGAACGAACTCGGTGTCGAGGACGTCGGCGCGTTCTTCCCCCATCGCGTCACCTACCACCCCACCTGCCACTCGCTCCGGGTCACAAAGGTCGGGGATTCGCCGCTGCGGCTGCTGCGCAACGTTCGCGGGCTCGAGCTCGCGGAGCTGCCCTCGGCCGAGGAGTGCTGCGGGTTCGGAGGGACGTTCTCGCTGAAGAACGCCGACACGTCGAGCGCGATCCTCAGCGACAAGTGTGCGTCCATCGAGGCGACCGGAGCCGAGTACTGCGCGGCGCTCGACGGCTCGTGCCTGCTGCAGATCGGGGGAGGCCTGGCTCGGCGGCAAGCTAGCGCTCGCCCGATTCACCTCGCCGAGATCCTGGCCTCGACGTGACGGCGCCGATCGAAGACTTCGCCGTCGCAGCCAGGCGCGAGCTGGCAAACGAGCAGCTGCGCGCGAACCTCCGGAACGCGACCGGCACGATCCGCGAGAAGCGCGCGCGAGTCGTCGGCGAGGTACCCGACTGGGAGGAGCTTCGCGACGCCGGCCGCGCGATCAAAGAGGACGTCCTGGCGCGCCTCGACGACTACCTGCTCGAGTTCGAGGCCGCGGTCACTGCGGCCGGCGGCCAGGTGCACTGGGCCCGCGACGGCGCCGAGGCGAACGCCGTCGTCGCCCGAGTCGCCCACGCCCACGGCGCGACCGAGGTCGTGAAGGTCAAGTCGCTGACGACCGACGAGATCGGACTGAACGAGGCGCTCACCGAGGAAGGAATCCAGGCGATCGAGACCGACCTCGCGGAGCTGATCCTGCAACTCGACGGTGACTGGTCGTCGCACATCCTCGTCCCGGCCATCCACAGGAATCGCCACGAGATTCGCGAGCTGTTCGCGCGAACGATCGCGCCCGGCCTCGACTCGAGCGAGCCACGCGATCTCGCCGAGGCGTCGCGTCTGTATCTCCGGGAGCGCTTCCTCTCGGCGAAGGTCGGAGTGAGTGGGGCGAACTTCGGCGTTGCCGAAACGGGAACGCTCTGCGTCGTGGAGTCGGAGGGGAACGGCCGCATGTGCACGACGCTGCCGGCGGTACTCGTGACGATCCTCGGGATCGAGAAGCTGGTGCCGACCTTCGCCGACCTCGAGGTCTTCCTGCAGCTGCTACCGCGTTCGTCGACAGGTGAGCGCATGAACCCGTACACCTCGCTCTGGACCGGGACGACCGACGAGGACGGTCCCCAGGAACTGCACGTCGTGCTGCTCGACAACGGACGCACACGCGTCTTGCGGGACGAGGTGGGTCGGTCCGCCCTGCACTGCATCCGCTGCAGCGCCTGCCTCAATGTCTGCCCGGTCTACTCGCGCACGGGCGGGCACGCGTACGGGTCGGTCTACCCAGGTCCGATCGGCGCGATCCTCACCCCGCAGCTGATCGGGATCGAGAACGCGGCGTCGCTTCCCTTTGCCTCCACCCTGTGCGGAGCCTGCTACGAGGTCTGCCCGGTGAAGATCGACATCCCGAACGTGCTCCTGCATCTTCGCGCGGCGGCTGTCCGGGCCAAGGCGTCTCAGCGCGAACGCGCGGTCATGCGGCTCGCCGGCTGGGTCTTCGGCAGCCGCCGGAGATTTGGGCTGGCTCAGCGCGCGGGCAGACTCGCTCAACGGCCGTTCGTCCGCGCTGGGTCGATTCGCAGGGCTCCCGGGCCGCTCTCGGCCTGGACGAAGACGCGCGACCTGAAGGCGGTTGCGCGTCAGAGCTTCCGCGACTGGTGGGCCGGGCGCTGAGCGCGCGGCAGGAGATCCTCGAACGGATCGGGCGGATCCAGCGTGCGGGGAGCCCGCCGTCGAGCCGCGGCTACCGCCGGAGCGGAACGCTCGACGCCGAGCAACGCGTCGAGCTCTTCTGCGAGCGCGCCGGCGACTACCGGGCCGACGTGCACCGAGTCCCGGCCGCCGGGCTCGCGGACACAATCGCAGCGATGTGCGGCGAACGTCGTGCGGGGATCGTCGCGGCTCCCGCAGGCGTGCCGGCAGAGTGGCGCAGCCCACGGTTGCCCTTCGCCTCGGCCGCAGGCCTGACGCCGGCGGAGCTCGACCAGCTCGACGGCGTCGTCACCGGCTGCACGGTCGCCATCGCCGAGACCGGCACGATCGTGCTCACGGCAGGCGCGCGCGAGGGGCGGCGCGCGCTGACGCTCGTCCCCGATCTGCACATCTGTGTCGTCCAGACCGACCAGATCGTCGAGCTCGTGCCGGAGGCGCTGGCGCGCATCGAAGAGCTCGTGCGGGAGGAGCGGCGCCCGGTGACCATGATCTCTGGCCCGTCGGCGACCTCGGACATCGAGCTGAGCCGCGTTGAGGGAGTTCACGGCCCGCGCGACCTGGTCGTCCTCGTCGTCGATCGAGGGCCGTAAGCGGCACGCCGTCTGCGAAGACGTTCCGTACCTGGCGCCGGTCCCGACTCGTTCCTCAGGCCGGCTCTGCCCCGGCCGCGAGCGCGAGCCCGGCACTCGCGCAGGCGCGCGACCTCTCCGACTGGCTGCGCGCCAACTCGCGTTAGCGCCGGGCTCGGCCGCGAAAAGCTCGATAGCGATACAGCGGCCGGAAGCCGTGAGCCTCGTAGATCGACACGGCCATCGCCGAGGACTGAAGGGTGGCGAGGGTACAGCCAGCACTCGCTCCGGCCATGATCGCCGCCAGCGTCATCGCCCATCCGTATCCTCGCCGGCGGGCCGCCTCAGCGGTCCCGACGTTGTACACACCCACGACGCCATCGGCGTGGAAGCTCATCGATCTGGCCACCGGCGCGCTGCCCTCATAGCCGAGGAAGAGCGCCCAGGCTGGGTCGTCGACGACCGTCTGCGAGAGCCAGGTCGCGTACAGGTCAGGCCTCCCGCTCGAGCGAACGAACTCTTCGAAATCCGCCTGCTCCGCGACCCGCACGATCCGCAGGCCCTCGGGGAGGGCGAGCGCTGTCGGCAGGTCGGTCAGGATCATTGCGGGCCAGGAAAAGTCAGCGTCTTCTTCGAGCCCGAGGTCATGCACGACAGGCAGCAGCCCATCGTCGACCCGTTCGCGCAGCTGCACCAGAAAGGACAGTCCCGCAACCCGTACTGCCTCCACGGCTCCGATCAGCGCAGCAGCGTCGACATCGTCCTCGACCGGCAGAACCTCGTTGAAGAGGGCGAGCGGGCTGCCGGTGGCCGCGACCACCACGCCTCCTGCACGTCGCAAAACGCAACGTGGTTGCTGCTGCGCTAGGGACGAAAAGGCCTCCACCATGTTTCCATGGGCACGGCGGGCCAGTCCAGCATCCTCCATCGTGAACGACGATATACGGCGCCGCCCCGATCTCCCCGATCTGCAGGGAGAGCCTCACTAGCGGAAAGCCTACCTCGCTCTTTCGAGTGCTTGGGGCTTGCTCGTCTGCAGCGGACGCGGTCCCGACGTCAAGGACATCGAGCTCATGATCCTCCGTCAGGAGCTTGCGGCTAACAGCCCTCCGTTGCCTCTCCACCGGCCTGGACGAGCCCTGACTCGTAGGCGAGGACGACGGCCTGAACGCGGTCGCGGAGCTCGAGCTTCGCAAGGATGTGCGTCAGGTGGGTCTTCACGGTCGCGTCGCTCACAAAGAGCGTCGAAGCGATCTCGGCGTTCGAGAGGCCACGCGCGACCAGCTTCAGCACCTCGAGCTCGCGCTGGGTGAGCTCGGAGAGCAGCGCCGGAGCGCCCGCGCCCGGCGGCGGTCGCCGAACGAATCCCTCGATCAGGCGGCGCGTGATCGCCGGCGCGAGCAGGGCCTCCCCCGCCGCGACGACGCGCACGGCGTCGGCGAGCTGCTCGGGGCGGACGTCTTTAAGCAGGAAACCGCTCGCTCCTGCCTTCATTGCCTCGTAGACGTATTCGTCGAGGTCGAAGGTGGTCAGGATGAGGACGCGCGTGGCGCCATCGTCGCTCAGGAGGCGCCGGGTCGCCTCCAGCCCGTCCAGCTCGGGCATGCGGATATCCATCAGGACGACGTCGGGCCGGAGCTCCCGCGCTTGGGCCACGGCTTCCTTTCCGTCACCCGCCTCGCCGACGACCTGGATGTCCTTCTGGGTCTCGAGGATCAGGCGGAAGCCGCCGCGTACGAGCGCCTGGTCGTCGGCGATCAGGACGCGGATCACGTCTGCGCCGGCTCGATCGGAAGCCGCGCCCGCACCCTGTAGCCTCCTTCCGCTCGCGGGCCTGCCTCGAGCACGCCGCCGTAGAGCGCAACGCGCTCCCGCATGCCGACGAGCCCGTGCCCGCCGCCGTCGGCTCTCGCTACGTATCGGCCTTCGTTTGTGATCTCGACCTCGAGCGCGTCGCGCCCGTAGCGGAGCGCGACCCCGGCGCCGACGGGGGTGCAGTGCTTGCGCGCGTTCGTCAACGCCTCCTGCACGATCCGGTACGCGGCGAGCTCGACGCCGGGCGGGAGGGCACGTGGCGGGCCCGCGACGGCGAACTCGACCGGAAGACCGGCCGTTCGCACCTGCGCGAGCAACCCTCCGAGCGCGGCCAGGCCGGGCCGGGGCGCGAGCGCAACCTCGGCTTCGTCTACACGCAGGATCCCGAGCAGGCGGCGCATCTCGGTCAGCGTTTGGCGCCCGGTCTCCTCGACCGAGACGAGCGGTTCGCACGCCCGCTGTGGCTCCTCGGCGAGGAGCAGGCGTGCCGCACCCGCCTGGATGGTCATCACGCTGACCGAGTGGGCGATTACATCGTGGAGGTCGCGCGCGACCCGTCGCCGCTCCGCGGCGACAGCGGCGCGGGCCAGGTCCT
>JANMJY010000302.1:0-1617 GCA_031371615.1 Actinomycetes bacterium
GCCGCCGTCCATCAGGACGGTCGCCTCGGCTCCGACCTCCTCGCGCACCTCGACGAGCGCTTCGAGCGACGCCACCGCGCCGTCCACCTGCCGTCCGCCATGGTTCGAGACGACGATCCCGTCGACGCCATGCTCGACGGAGAGCCGTGCGTCCTCGGCCGTCAGCACTCCTTTCACGAGGATCGGCAGCGTCGTGCGCGCACGCAGCCACTCGAGGTCGGTCCACGTGAGGGCGAGGTTCGGGAACGCCGCGAGCGCCATCATCGATGCGGTCTGGACGTCCTCCTCGGGAGGAGCGTCGAGGCGCTTGCGGAAGAGGGGATCGCTGAAGAACTGGGCCAACCCCTGCCCGCTGAGGAAGGGCAGGTAGCCGTTGCGGAGGTCACGGTCGCGCCAGCCGAGCGTCAGCGTGTCGAGCGTGACGACGATCGCTCCGTAGCCGGCGGCACCGGCCCGGTCGACGAGGCTGCCGGCGAGCTCACGGTCGCCCCACCAGTAGAGCTGGAACCACCGCTGCGTCTCGCCGAGCTCGGCTGCGACGTCCTCGAGCGAGGTCGACGCGGCGCTCGAGAGGATCATCGGGACGCCGGTCGCGCGCGAGGCCCGGGCGACGCCGAGCTCGGCCTCCTGGTGGAGGATCCAGAGCACGCCGACCGGCCCGAGCAGGAACGGCACCGGCGAGCGCAAGCCGAGCACCTCGACCGAGAGGTCGCGCTCGAAGTTGCCGGTCAGCATCCGCGGCCGCAGGCGCCGGCGCTCGAACGCTTCGCGGTTGGCGCGCATCGTCGCCTCCGAGCCCGCTCCGCCCGCGACGTAGTCGAACGGCCCCTGCTCGAGCTGCTCGCGCGCCCGTGCCTCCCAATCCTCCGGCGAGACCGGCCACTCGGCCCCGCCGGCGAGGTAGATCGCGTTCTGGACCTGGCTTCCGCTCTCCAACATGTGCAGACTCTCCCTGATGACCGACCTCGCGCTCAAGCCTGACGTTTCTGCCCGGCGCGCGCAGGTGCGTGCATTCATGGAGGAGCACGTCTATCCGAACGAGGCCGCGCTCGCGCGCGAGGACGACTCGTCCGACGCGCTGATCGCCGAGCTGCGGGCGAAGGCGAAAGCGGCGGGGATCTGGGCGCCGCACCTGCCCGAGGAGGCGGGAGGCTCGGGCTCCGGCTTCATGGAGTACGCGCTGCTGAACGAGGAGATCGGGCGCAGCACCTGGGCGCAGCTCGTCTTCAACTGCCAGGCCCCCGACGCGGGCAACGGCGAGATCCTGCACATGTTCGGAACGGACGACCAGAAGGAGCGCTTCCTGCGCCCGCTCGTCGAGGGCACGGCGCGTTCGTTCTTCTCGATGACCAAGCCCGAGGTCTCAGGCGCCGACCCGACGGCGCTGCGCACGACCGCAGTCCTCGACGGCGACGAGTGGGTGATCGACGGGCACAAGTGGTTCTCCTCGTCCGCCGAGGGCGCCGCCTTCGGGATCGTGATGGCTGTGACCGACCCGGACGCAAAGCCGCACCGGCGGATGAGCCAGATCATCGTCCCGACCGACACGCCCGGCTACGAGTTGATCCGCCCGGTCCCGGTGCTGGGGCACGTGGGGCGCGGGTGGTCGACCCACTG
>JANMJY010000010.1:0-12210 GCA_031371615.1 Actinomycetes bacterium
ACGCAGCTTCAGGGGTCTTGGCGCGAAAAGGGATCCCCTTCCGGGGATCCCTTTTCATGGTTGCGCCACAAAAAAGTGAGGACAGGGGGGCTGCGGCTCCTCCCTGTCCTCTGCCTGGCTCCTCAACGATGGCGGCGTCGCTGACGGAGGAACCTGACCTTCTATTCATCGGCGGACGTCGCAGGCGGCGCATCCCTCAGCCGAGTGAAAGTGAAGCGCCGGGATCAACCCCGCCCGAGTGATGGCGTGAAGCGGCACCCCTGCCCTACGATCCGCTCAACGGTTGGCGCTTCGGGCGGCGAAGCGCCACCGGCTTTGATCGGGCGGGACACGCGATCCTATGCGGCGGGCGCGTTCCCGCCCGATTTTCATTTCAGGCGCGCAGCGCAATGCCACGGCGTCCGCGAGGTCCGCGGGACATGCGCATCTCGAGAGCAGCCCCTTCTGGCTGGACAAGAGCGGGCACACGGAAGTCGCTGGCGGAGTTACCTCGGTTCGCCCAGGTCGGACCGGCGCAGCGGCCGGCGGTGCTTGGCCTTCAGGGCGGCGATCGCGGTCGCGTCGTACAGCGGCCGCTGGGGATCGAGGTCGCGCAGCTCGTCCCGCGTTGCCAGGCGCCCGAGCTCGTCCTCCCACCTGATCGCGCGGCTGAGGCAGCGGCCGCAGAGCGTGATCAGATCGCGGCCGGACTGCTCCTCGCCGAGCGCGCCGTAGTGGAGATGGCGGGCGTGCAGGTCGACGCCAAGACCGCACCGCTCGACCTCGCACGTCGCAGCCAGCTCCACCTGGGCGCGAGAGCGCCGGGACCAGTGCCGACTGCCGTAGTACGCCGGCCGGCTGCGGGCGAAGATCGCGCCGTAGACGGCCGCGGCGAGCTTTCCTTCTGCGTCCACGGCCTTCTGCTGCAGGCGCCAACGCTCGACGCGCTCCCGCGCGAGCTCGTCCTCTTCGTCGCGCCGCCGCGCGGCCTCGCGCAGCTGCAGTTCCCTGACGCTGAGCAGCGGTTTCGCAGCGCGTCGCTCGCGCAGCACGTCGTGCAGCGACTTCTTTCGGTCGGCGTTGCCCACGACTCCAACGTACTGACAGCGCCGCGGCGTGTCGAGCGAACCAAAGCGCCGGAACGGGCGAATTAAGAGGAAACGCCCGAGCCGCGGGGAATCCCGGCTCGCCCATCCACCTGGAGGTCGCATGGACCGAACCCCTGTTCAGAACATCGCCCGGCTCGCGGGAGTCGTCTTCCTACTCGTCGGCGTCGCCGGGTTCATCCCCGGCATCACCACGAATCTCTACGACGGGCTCGAGTTCGCCGGTGACGGCGGCAACGCGAAGGTGATCGGCCTGTTCGAGGTCAGCGTCCTGCACAACCTCGTGCACGGACTCTTCGGCCTCGCCGGCCTGGCCCTCGCCAAGACGGCGAGCGGTGCGCGCACCTTCCTGATCGGCGGCGGCGCGATCTACATCCTGCTCGTCATCATCCAGGCAATCGGCGCAGGCGACTGGGTGCCGCTCGTCGGGGCAGACCTCTGGCTGCACCTCGCCCTCGGCCTCGGCCTGATCGGCCTCGGCTACGGGCTGACGCGCGACCGGTCCACCGCGGTCACGGCCTAGCTTCGGTTCCAAACCATGGGCGAGGGGGCGGACTCACTCCGCCCCCTCGCCTGCTTTAGCTCTTCGAACGCTGACGAATCCCTCATCAGAGTGAGGCACCATCAGGCGCAGCTGCCGACGAAGAGAGCATGCGCTCCTACCTTGCAACCATCATCGTCGCCGCCGCCGCCTTCGCATTGCCCGCAACTGCGTCCGCGTCGGAGATCATCGACCGCAACGCGAGCAACGTCACGCTCCAGGTCGCCTCGAACGGGCAGGCGCTCGTCAGCTACAACGCCCGCGGCAAGCGCTGGAACGTGCTCGCCTGGGGCGCGGTGAACGCGATCCAGCCCACCACGGCGCGCAAGCAGGTCGAGTTCGAGATCGATTACTCGGGCGGCTACGGCACCTACAAGCGCGACGTCTGGAAGACGTTCAAGAACGCGTGCGGCGCCTATGACGGCCCGGAGCTCGAGTGGTTCGTGACCGGGTGCAAGGCCGCCGACGGCTCCTACTGGGCCCTTCAGGCCTGGCAGCGCATGCTCCCCAACTACGGTCTCGTCGCGACGCCGAAGCAGTCCGTGTGGGAGTTGCGCCTGTCGCACTGGAGCGGGCCGCTCCCCGAGCTGACCGTGAACCTGAACTGGGCCTACAAGCGCTACCAGCACATCTTCGGCTCCTTCACCTACCTCGGCAAGCCCGTCTACGGGATGAAGTCGACACCGGCCGGCGTGCCCCTCGATACGTTCGGGCGCAACCTCTACGTGGACACGTTCGATTCCGCGTACGGCAACGGCTGGAAGCGTGAGAACAGCTTCCTGATGCACAAGAACACGGGCATGTTCTGCTACGGCTTCTATCGCCACGGCGCGCGGCCCGAGGGGAACGGTGCTCGCTATCGCGCCACGATCATCGGTCCCGGCGTGACGCCGGACATCTTCTGGTCGGCCGAGGCCCTGGGCGCCTACGACAACGCGTTCGACCTGCAGATGCACGCGCTGCAGAAGGAATTCTTCGCCGGCGACTCGCTCTGCCACGCGGTCTAGGAGAGCGCAGCACCCGTAGAGTTCGTCGCCGTGACGAGCGGCGCTGAGCTGAGAGAGCTGATGCAGCGGTACCCCACGGGGATCGCAGTCGTCACGGTCGATCTGGAAGGCGAGCGCCTGGGGCTGACGGTCGCGTCGCTCGTCTCGGTTGCGCTGGAGCCGCCGCTCGTCGCGATCTCGATCGCACAGCAGGCTGCTCTCCACGAGCTGCTCCGGAGCACCGGCGGGTTCGCCGTCTCCCTCCTCGGAGCGGGCCAGCTCGAGCTGGCCCGGCACTTTGCGCGCGGCGTGCCCCCGATCGCGCTCTGGCACGGGATCGACAAGCGCGACGGCGTGCGCGGGCCTCTGCTCGACGGCGCGCTCGGCTGGCTCGAGTGCGAGCTCGCAGGCGAGCACGAGGCGGGCGACCACACGCTGTTTGTCGGCCGCGTCGAGCGCGCCGAGCCGGGCTTGGACGGCGCGCCCCTGCTACGCCTCGGCGGCGACTACCAGGCCGCATGATCGAAGCGGTTGTCTTCGACATGGACGGCGTCATCGTCGACAGCGAGCAGGTGTGGGACGACGTGCGCGAGCAACTCGTCCGCGAACGGGGCGGGCGCTGGCACGACGGGGCCCAGGCGGCGATGATGGGAATGAGCTCGCCCGAGTGGTCGCGCTACCTGCACGACGAGCTCGGGCTGACCGAGGCGCCCCAGGAGATCAACCACGAGGTCGTCCGCAGGATGCTCGAGCGCTACCGGCACGACCTGCCGCTGATCGCCGGCGCCGCCGACGCCGTGCGCCGGCTCGCGGCCGCGTTCCCGCTCGCGGTCGCGTCGTCGTCGAATCGACCCCTGATCGAGGCGGTGCTCGAAGCGGCGGGGATCGCAGAGCTCTTCGCCGTCACCGTCTCGTCCGAGGAGGTCGAGCGCGGCAAGCCGGCGCCGGACGTCTACCTCGAGGCAACCCGGCAGCTCGGGGTCGAACCCGGCCGCTGCGCCGCCGTCGAGGACTCCTCGAACGGCATCCGCGCCGCGCACGCCGCCGGGATGCGGGTGATCGCGCTCCCGAACGCGCACTACCCGCCGGCCACAGACGCCCTGGCGCTGGCAGACGCAGTCGTCGCTTCGCCCGTCGAGCTGACGCCGGAGCTAGTGCGCTCGGCCTAGCAGGACGCAGCCGTTGTGCCCGCCCAGGCCCATCGCGTTCGACAGCGCGACGTCGAGCTCGACCTCACGCGCCTCGTTCGGGACGTAATCGAGGTCGCACTCCGCATCCGGGTTGCGGTAGTTGATCGTCGGCGGCAGGAGCTGGTGATGCAGCGCGAGCGCGCACATCATCGACTCGATCGCCCCCGCGGCTCCGAAGCAGTGGCCGGTGACGGACTTCGTGGACGAGATCGCGAGCCGGCGGGCGCGGTCGCCGAAGACCTGCTTGATCGCGCGGGTCTCGGCGGCATCCCCGAGCGGCGTCGACGTGCCGTGCGCGTTGATGTAGCCGACGCGTTCCGGCTCGACGCCCGAGCGGCGCAGCGCGGCACGCATCATCTCGGCGACGCCGACGGCCTCGGGCTCCGGCTGGGCCATGTGATGCGCGTCGTTCGAGGCGCCGTAGCCGAGCACCTCGGCGTAGATCGTCGCCCCGCGTTTCTTCGCCGCCTCGAGCTCCTCCAGCACGAGGATGCACGCCCCCTCGGCCATGACGAAGCCGGCGCGCGTCGCGTCGAACGGACGCGATGCCTTCGTCGGATCCTCGTCCTCGGCGACGAGACCGCGCATGGCGCAGAAGCCGGCGAGGATCAGCGGGTGGATGCACGACTCGGTGCCGCCGGCGAGCACCGCGTCCGCGTCGCCGCGCTTGATGATCTCGGCGCCCTCTCCGACCGCGTGCGAGCCCGTCGCGCAGGCCGACACGGGGGCGTAGTTGGGCCCGCGCAGGCCGAGCGAGATCGCGATCTGGCCGCTCGCCGAGTCGACGAGGACGCTGGGGATGAAGAAGGGCGAGACGCGGTCCGGCCCGCGGTCGCGCACGACGTAGCTCTGCTCCACGATCCCCGGCAGGCCACCAATCGCGGAGCCGACGACGATGCCGACACGAGCCGGATCAAGGCCGTCGACGCCGGCGTCCTTCCAGGCCTCCTGAGCGGCTCCGAGCGCCAGCAGGACGTTGCGCTCCATCCGCCGCCCCTCCTTCGGCGGTGCGACGCCCGCCGGGTCGAATCCCTTTACCTCGCCGGCGATCCGGACCGGGAACTCGCTCGCGTCGAAGCTCTCGATGAAGCCGACCCCGCTCTCGCCGGCGACCGCCGCCCGCCAGGTCGACGGCGCGTCGAGGCCGATCGGCGTGACCGCGCCCAATCCTGTGACGGCGACCCTTCTCATCGGCCAATCCTAGTTAGGGGATTGGCGCCGACGGGCAGACTCGCCTATGGCGACCGTCGAGACGCCCGTCGCACGGGGGCGGGCCGTGAAGCCACGACTGATCTTCTTCACGTCGTCGGTGTCCGGACAGTGCCGCCGCGTCGAGGGATTCCTCGCCCAGGTCCTCCAGCGGCGCCGTAACCACGGCACCTTCCGTGTGCTCGTCGTCGACCAGGACGAGCGACCCGATCTCGTCAGCCGCTTCGGCGTCGCAGGCCTGCCGGCGCTCGTCGTCGTCCAGGGAGGCGCGGTGCGCGCGCGACTCGAACAGCCGAGAGGCTGCCGCGAGATCGAGCAGCTGCTCGGCCCCTGGCTGCACTGACGACGCGTTAGCCTGCGAAGGTGCCCGGCCCGAACGTCCCCTTCCCGCCGATGGAGGCGGAGCTCGTCCGCGAGCTCCCGGCCGGCGACGGCTGGCAGTACGAGCCGAAGTGGGACGGCTTCCGCGGCGTGCTCGAGAACGACGGCGGCGAGCTCGCGCTCTGGTCCCGCAACGAGCGGCCTCTGCTGCGCTACTTCCCGGAGCTGCGGCCCCTCGGAGACTTGCTGCCGCCCCACTCCGCACTTGACGGCGAGATCGTGATCGCGCGCGACGGCGTCCTCGACTTCGACTCGATGCAGATGCGCCTGCACCCCGCGGAGAGTCGCGTCCAGAGGCTCTCCGGTGAGATCCCGGCGATCTTCATCGCGTTCGACATCCTGCTCTGGAACGGCAAGCCGATCCATGAGCAGCCGCTCGAGCGGCGTCGCGCAGAGCTGTTGAAGCGCGGCGACGGCTTCTGGATCTCGCCCGCAACGACCGACCTTGCCGCCGCCACCGCCTGGCTCGACCGCTTCGAGGCCGCCGGGCTCGACGGCGTCATCGCGAAGCGGCTGGGCAAGCCGTACCTGCCCGGCTCGCGCGAAGCGGTCGTCAAGGTGAAGGAGCACAAGACGGCGGACTGCGTCATCGTCGGGGTGCGCTGGAAGAAGCGTCCCGAGAAGCTCGCGACGCTCCTGCTCGGCCTCTACCGCGAGGACGGCGAGGTCGACTACGTCGGCTCGGCGGCGATCGGCGCCCGCAACCACGACGAGATCGCGGCCCTCGTCCTGCCCCTGCTCGACGAGAGCTCCGACCGCCGTTTCTCGGAGCCGAACCGCTGGGGAACCGAAGGGCTGGAGGAGACCCCGCTACGCCGGGAGCTCGTCGCCGAGGTGCGCTACGACAAGGTGCAGGGCAGCCGCTTCCGCCACGGCACGAAGCTGATCCGCTTCCGGCCGGACAAGGACCCCGCCCAGTGCACCTGGCGCGAGGTGACGCCGCCACGGCGTGCCGACGATCCCACCGTCGAGTCTCTTCTAGAATCGACCGCATGAGCGGATACACGAAGAAGAACCTGAAGGAAGACGTCGAGAACGCGGCTCCGAAGTTCGATATGCCGGCGGAGATGGAGGTTCGGTTCGCCCGCACGGCGCTCGGCGGCGAGACGCTCGGCCTCAGCCACATGAAGCTCGCGCCCAACTTCCGCATCCCGTTCGGCCACAAGCACGCGGATCAGGAAGAGGTCTACGTCGTGGTGCGGGGCTCCGCGCGGATCAAGGTCGACGACGAGATCGTCGAGCTGGGCGAATGGGACGCGATTCGGTTCGACAAGGACACGATGCGGGACGTCGAGGCGGGGCCAGACGGCCTCGAGTACCTCGCCTTCGGCGCCGGCACCGATCCTCGGGACGCCGAGATGGCCCCGGGCTGGTGGGGCGAATAGCGCTCCAGTAGCTCCGGGAGAAGATCAGGGTCGGCTCAGGGTGATGCCCGATAGCGACGCGGCCCGGTGACATCCATCGTGTGTGAGCATCATCAATCGCCTTGCGCAAGATGGGAATCCGCAGGAGCGGATTCCCATCGCGCGGAAGACCCAGGGAGAGGCTCACATGTCCGAAACGATCGATAGCACGACCACGCAGGACGAAGCGCCCCCGCGGCGGCTCGTCCGCACGAGCGAGGGGCGCTGGCTGGGCGGCGTCTGCGCTGGGCTCGGCCGCTACTTCGACGTCAACCCGCTGATCTACCGGATCGCCTTCGCCGCGCTCGCACTGGCCGGCGGTACCGGCCTGCTGCTGTACCTCGCCGCGTATCTGGTCATCCCGGGCGAGCACGACGAGGAGTCGATTGCCGTGGACGCGCTGCGCGGACGCCGCGAGCAGCCCTGGCTCCTCGTCGGTGTCGGCCTGCTCGCCTTCGGTGCGCTCTTCGCGCTCTCCGAGGCGCGCTTCTGGCCCGGCACGGGCAACGTCTGGCTGGCGGCGATGATCGCCGGCGGCGCGCTCGTCTGGTGGCACGTCTCGAATCGCGACCGGCCCGCGCGCACCGCGACGCCCGCAACGGAGACCACGGCGCGGGTCCCGCCGCCGCCGCGGCCGCCCAAGAGGCCGTCGCTCTTCGCTCCGGCACTCGGCGCGCTGCTCGCTGTGTCCGGCGTCTTCGGCCTGCTCGCGGCCCTCGGCGTCTACGACATCGAACTCGCCGTCGCGCTCGCGGCCGGGGTCGCAATCATCGGCGCCACGATCGCGATCGGAGCGATGACGCAACGGCGCGTCGGCGGGCTCGTCTTCCTCGGGTTGATCCTGCTGGCCGCGTTCGGCGTGGCGGCAGCGACGCCGGTCTCGGTCTCCTCGGGTGCCGGCGAGAAGGTCGAACGGCCGCTCGCCGGGGACACGCTGCAGTCACGCTACGAGCTCGGCATCGGCGAGCTCAGCCTCGATCTGGGCGCCATCGTGATCCCGTCCGGCACCACGCACGTGGATGCCAGCGTGGGCGTCGGACATCTCCTGGTCACTGTGCCGAGCGATGTCGCGCTCGAGATCGACGCACAGGCCGGAGTCGGCGAGGTCAACATCCTCGGCAAGCGCGACGACGGCGTCGACGCCCACCGGGCCGTCAGCATCGCCGGCCCGACGCCGGACGCGCCCGTGCTGGAGCTCGAGACCGACGTCGGCATCGGCAACATCGAGGTGCAGCGGAGTTGAGCTCGACGCCGTACCGGCTTCCACTCGCGCTCCCGCGCCTCCGGCGTGCGGAGCGCGAGGGAGCGCTCGCGGGCGTCTGCGCCGGAGTCGCCAAGAGCGTCCGGGTCGACGCAACGCTCGTCCGGCTGACGTTCGCATTGCTCGCCTTCGCGGGTGGCGCCGGCATTGCCGCGTACGGGGGCGCCTGGCTCGCACTCGCACCGGAGGAAGGCCCGGCTCCGTCGCCACGGCGGCGGCTGCTCGGCTTCGTGGCCCTCGCGATCGCGGGCTCGATCGCTCTGCGCGGCTTCGGGTTCTCCGACTCGTTGATCTGGCCGGCTGCGCTCTGCGGCGCCGGGATCCTGCTCGCCCGGGGTCGCAGCGGGGCGCCCGTGGTCGCCGGCCTCTCGCTCGTCGCGGTGGGCGTGATCCTGTTCGTCGACCAGAACGCGACCGCACACGGCCGCGATGCGGCCTTCCAGTCGAGCGCGGTGGCGATCGCGCTCCTGCTCATCCTCGGGCCCTGGGCGTGGCGGTTGGCCGCGGAGCGCGACGCCGAGCGCACCGGTCGGATCCGTTCGCAGGAGCGAGCCGAGATGGCCGCGCGCGTTCACGACTCCGTCCTCCAGACGCTCGCGCTCGTTCAGCGCGAGGCGGCGGACCCGCGCCGCGTCGCCGCCCTCGCCCGCCGGCAGGAGCGCGAGCTTCGTTCCTGGCTCTACCCCGATCCGCGGGCGGCCTCGGGAGGGGGTCTCGCCTCCGCCATGGACGCCGCAGCTGCCGAGGTCGAGGAGCTCCACGGCGTGCCCGTCGAGCTCGTCCGAACCGGTGACGTGCCGCTCGACGAGCGGGTCGACGCGCTCGTCCTCGCCGCACGTGAGGCGATGTCCAACGCGGCGCGGCACTCGGGCGCAGACCAGGTCTCGGCCTTCGTCGACGTCGGCGAGGACGAGATCGCAATCTTCGTCCGCGACCGCGGCAGCGGCTTCGACCCCGACGCTGTGCCCGCGGGGTCACACGGGATCGCCGAGTCGATCCGTGCTCGCATGACCCGGGCGGGCGGCACCGCCGCGCTCGCCTCGTCGAAGGACGGGACCGAGGTCGAGCTGCGTCTCGGGAGAAAGACATGAGCCGCAGCCGCATCGTGCTCGTCGACGACCACGACCTCTTCCGCGCGGGCGTGCGCAGCGAGCTCGGCGAGGCGGTCGAGATCGTCGGCGAGGCTGCGTCGGTCGCCGAGGCCGTGCCCCTGATCCGCGAGCTCGATCCGGACGTCGTCCTCCTCGACGTCCACCTGCCGGACGGCGGCGGCCACGCCGTGATCGCACAGATCGCCCCCGAAAGGCCCGGCGTCCGCTTCCTCGCGCTCTCCGTCTCGGACGCGGCCGAGGACGTGATCGACGTGATCCGAGCCGGGGCGCGCGGCTACGTGACGAAGTCGATCTCGGGCGAGGATCTGATCGACGCGGTGCGGCGCACGGCCGACGGCGACGCGGTCTTCTCGCCGCGGCTGGCCGGCTTCGTTCTCGACGCGTTCCGCTCGGGCGAGGCCGCTGTCGATCCCGAGCTGGACACGCTCACCCCACGGGAGCGAGAGGTCCTGCAGCTGATCGCTCGCGGCTACCGCTACAAGGAAATCGCGGCTCGACTCCATCTCTCGGTCAAGACCGTCGAGACCCACGTCTCGGCCGTGCTGCGCAAGCTCCAGCTCTCGAACCGCCACGAGCTGACGCGCTGGGCAGCGGAGCGCCGTCTGATCTAGCCCTCGGCGGGCTTCTTCGCCCGAGACGGCTGCACGCGTTTCGGCTCGCCGGGCATCTTCGGGAACTGCGGCGGATAGGGCGCCTCGCCCACCCCCGCGGCCTCCTCCCGCTCGACCCATTCGAGCAGGACGTTCAGGTCGCAGACCGCGTCGTCGATCCCGGCCTGGACATCGCCGAGCTTGCCGAAGCGCTTCGGCATCGACGCGAGCGTGAAGTCCTCCGTCTCGACGTCCGGCAGCTCGTCCCAGGTGACCGGCGCCGACACCGTTGCGTCCGACCGTCCGCGCACCGAGTACGCCGACGCGATCGTCCGGTCGCGGGCGTTCTGGTTGTAGTCGATGAAGACACGCTCGCCGCGCTCCTCCTTCCACCAGGCTGTCGTGACCTGCTCCGGCGACCGGCGCTCGATCTCGCGCGCGAAGGCGAGCGCGCACCGGCGCACGACCGGGAACTCCCAGTTGGGCTCGATCCGGCAGGCGACGTGGATGCCGCGGTTGCCCGAGGTCTTCGGCCAGCCCGTCCACCCCATCTCGGCGAGCGTCTCGCGCACGACAGCGGCGACCTGTTTCGCGTCCCCAAAGTCGGTCCCCGGCTGCGGGTCGATGTCGATCCGCAGCTCGTCGGGCCGATCGACGTCGGCGCGGCGCGACGGCCACGGGTGGAAGTCGACGACGGCGAGGTTCGCCGCCCAGGCGACCTGCGCGACCTCGGTGACGCAGAGCTCGTCCGCGTGCCGACCGGAGGGGAAGGTGACCCGCGCGGCCTCGATCCACTCGGGCCGCTTCTCGGGCACGCGCTTCTGGTAGATCATCTCGCCTTCGACACCGTCGGGGAAGCGGCGGAGCTGCGTGGGCCGCTCGTAGAGCGCTCGCACGATCCCGTCGCCGACCGAGAGGTAGTACTCGACGAGGTCGAGCTTCGTCTCCTGCCGCGCCGGAAAGAGCACCTTCTGCGGGTTCGTCACCTTGACCACCCGCGTGCCCACCTCGAGCTCGATGAACGGCGACGCCATATCTGGGGACGGTACCGCGTGGTAGGTTCGAGTCCTCTTTGCACACCGGGAAACCAGAGGAGATGGGCATGCGCAAGGTTCTGTTTGCGGCCGCCGTGATCGCGATCGCGATCGCCGCAGCCGCCATCGGGGGTCGGAGCGGGAGCGCCGCGGCGGCGCCGAGCGCGAGCTGCGCGAAGGCCGACCTGAAGCTCGTCAAGGACGGGCAGCTTTCGATCGGCACCGACAATCCCGCCTACCCGCCGTGGTTCGCCGGCGGCGAGACGAAGGGCCGGCCGTGGAAGATCAACGACCCGGCGAAGGGCAAGGGGTTCGAGTCGGCGGTCGCGTACGCGGTCGCGAAGCGGCTCGGCTTCACCGGGACGCAGGTCGTGTGGGTCTACACGCCCTTCGGGAAGGCGATCGCTCCGGGCAAGAAGTCGTTCGACTTCGCGATCAACCAGATCTCGTACACGGCCGCGCGGGCGAAGGTGCTCGGCTTCAGCTCGTCGTACTACAACGTCAACCAGTCGATCGTCGGCCTCAAGGGCAAGCCGATCGCCTCGGTGCGCTCGATCGCCGGCCTGCGCAAGTACAAGCTCGGCGCGCAGCTCGGGACGACGAGCTACCAGTACATCGTCGGTACGATCAAGCCGTCTCACTCGCCTGCGGTCTACGACGGGAACGACGCCGCAGTCGCGGCGCTGAAGAACGGCCAGATCGACGGGCTCGTCGTCGACCTGCCGACTGCCTTCTACGTCAGCGCCGTTCAGGTGCCGAACGGGAAGATCATCGGCCAGTTCGCGGCCAAGGGAAACCAGGAGCACTTCGGAATGGTCTTCCAGAAGGGCAATCCGCTCGTGGCCTGCGTCAACAACGCCCTCGCGAACATGAAGTCCACGGGCGTGCTCACGCGGATCCAGCAGATCTGGCTCGCCAAGGTCACCGGCGCTCCAGTCCTCAAATGATGCAGCCCTCAAGTAGCTGAGCCGTAATTCGAAGATCCTCGGGGGTGGCGGCGCCGGGCGCGCCGTCACCCTCGCGCTTCTCTCGACCTTCGTCCTGCTCGCGGCGCTCGTCTACGGCGTCACGCACGCGCCGAACTGGCCGGAGGTCAAGGCGGCGTTCTTCGACTGGGACAAGTACCGGGAGTCCTTCCCGGAGATCTCGCGCGCCTTTCTCCTGAACGTGAAGATCTTCTGCATCGCGGAGGCGTTCATCCTCGTCTTCGCGCTCCTGCTCGCCGTCCTGCGCAGCTTGCCGGGCCCGGTCTTCTTCCCGGTGCGCGCGCTCGCGATCGCCTACGCCGACTTCTTCCGCGGCGTCCCGACGATCCTCGTGATCGCCCTGCTCGGCTTCGGCGCGCCGGCACTCGCGATCGAGGGCATTCCCACCTCGACCACGTTCTGGGGGATCGTCTCGCTCGTCCTCATCTACAC
>JANMJY010000050.1:0-5103 GCA_031371615.1 Actinomycetes bacterium
TCGCAGTCCTGGCCTGCACAGCCGGTCCGGTGGGTCCCAAAGGCGCGTCGAACGAAGCGTCTGTTTAGCCGGCGACGGCTTCCAGGACCTGCTCGGGGATGTCGAAGTTCGCGTAGACGCCCTGGATGTCGTCGTTCTCCTCGAGCGCCTCAATCAGACGGATCAGCTTCTTCGCCGACGGCTCCTCCGCCACCTCGACCGTCGTCTTCGGGACCATCGAGAGCTCGGCCGACTCGACCTTGATCCCGGCAGCCTCGATCGCCTGCCGCACCGCTGCGAGATCCTCCGGAGCGCTCGAGACCTCGAACACGGAGCCGTCGAGCTCGACGTCCTCCGCCCCGCCCTCGGCCGCGGCGAGCGTCAGCTCGTCCTCGTCGACTCCGGTCGCGTCGACGAGCACGATCCCGCGGCGCTCGAAGAGCCACGCAACCGCACCGGTCGTGCCGAGGTTGCCGCCGTTCTTCGTGAAGGTGTGCCGGACGTCCGAGGCGGTCCGGTTGCGATTGTCGGTCAGCGCCTCGACGAGCACGGCCACGCCGTCGGGGCCGTACCCCTCGTAGACGATCGACTCGTAGACCGCCGCGTCGGCATCCGTCCCGGCGCCGCGCGCGATCGCACGCTCGATCGTGTCCTTGGGCATCGAGTAGGACTTCGCCTTCTCGATCGCATTCTGGAGCGAGAGGTTCGCGGCCGGGTCCGCCCCGCCCTCCTTGGCGGCGACGATGATCGCCTTCGAAAGCTTCGTGAAGAGCTGCCCGCGCTTCGCGTCGGCAGCGCCCTTTTTGTGCTTGATCGTCGACCACTTGCTATGCCCTGACACTCTGCTCCTCTCGTACCAATTCCAGGAATCGCTCGTGCACGCGCGTGTCGCCTGTCAGCTCGGGATGGAACGAGGCGACGAGGAACCGCCCCTCGCGCAGCAGTACCGGCGAGCCGTCGTGGCTTGCGAGCACCTCGACCTCCGGCCCGGAGTCGGTCACGCGCGGCGCCCGGATGAAGACGCCGCGAAGCGGCTCGGCTTCGCCCGCGAGCGTCAGGTCGGACTCGAAGCTCGCCACCTGGCGGCCGTAGCCGTTGCGCTCGACATCGACGTCGACGAGACCTAGATGAGCGCGGTCGAGCAGGATCATTCCGGCGCAGGTGCCGAAGACCGGCTGAGCGAAGCTGCGAATCGCCTCCTCGAGCCCGTAGAGCCGCATCAGCCGCGTGATCGCCGTCGACTCGCCGCCCGGGATGACGAGACCATCCAGGTCGTCCAACTGCTCCGGCAGACGCACCTCGACGACGTCCGCGCCGAGCCGGCGCAGCATCGCGACGTGCTCGCGGAAGTTGCCCTGGACTGCGAGGACTCCGATCTTCACAGGTTCGATTGTAGGTACGGCTCAGCGGCGCCGAAGCGCCGTGACCCGCTCCTCGACGATGCCGAGGAGGACGATCAGGAGTCCGGCGGCGGCGAACGAGAGCGCGATCTGCCACGGGTCGAGGCCTTGATCGACCTGGCCGGAGCCGAACGGCAGGAAGGCACCGAGCACAGAGAAGCCGTCGAGCGTGAAGTAGGTCGTCGTCGCGAGGATGCCGATGGTGCCGAGGACGGCGTAGCTCGATCGGGCCAGCAGATAGGCGACCGCCACGTACGCGAGCGAAAGCAGGCCGACGAGCACCCAGGCCACGTCGCTCCCGACTAGCCCGAGCACGCCGCCGCCGAAAGCGATGCCGCCGACGACGTGCAGCCAGAGGCCGTACGGATCGCGATCGGCACGGTCGACGACGACGCCGGCCGCGATCAACGCGAGACCCACCAGGACCGACAGCACTTCGCCGGCATCTCCCCACGAGCCGATCGAGCCGAGATCGACCACCGTGATCCAGATCGTCACCGGGATCGGCAGCACGAGCAGCGGCGCGCGGAATCGGCGCAAGGCCAGGAGCGAGGCGGCGATCGTCAGGGCTTCGACCACCAGCGTCGCCGGCTGGTAGTCGTCGAGGTTGAAGTCGAAGATCCCGATTGCGTTCTCGGCCGCGGCGACGAGGACGGCGAAGAAGATGACCGCCAGGGTCGCGAGGACGCCCGCCGCGACGGCTCGGTCGGACTGCTCGAGCGCGAGCGCGAGGATCAGCGCGCCCGCTGTGGCGAGCACGCTGTAGCCGACGAGCGCCCAGTCGCCATGGTCCCCTCCGAGGATCCCGAGCAGAGCGGATGTCGCCAGAAGAGCGACGAGGCCGCCCAGATAGACGAGCGCGCTCGCACTCGACCAGCGCGGCCGCAACGCGTCGGCGGGTAGCAGGCGCTCCACTTCCATGTAGCGATCGTGACGACCGCGCCGGACAGACGACCTCTACCGAGCAAGAACCGCGAGCGCGCTGTCCCGATAGGCGACCTCGTAGGTCGCCCCGGTCCGGAGCGCTGGAACGAGCCCCGGGTCTGTCGACTGGTCGACGACCAGCACGTCGTAGGGGTCGATCGCGCGCCGCCAGTCGCCTCCGCTGCGACTCTGGTAGGCGAAGATCTGCTCGAACTGCGTTCGCGACAGGAGCTCGAAGCGGATGTCGTAGGCGAGCCTTCCGGAGAGCTGTGGCTGTTCCCACAGCAGCCAGTCGGCGTAGCGGGCATCGGCGAAGACCTTTCCCTCAGGTCGCCTCGCGACAGCGTCGGCGGCCCGCGCTGCCGCGGCCGCTGGCCAAGCCCGGATGTACCAGGCAGACGGTTGGGCGCCGGCGACGCCGGCCGCGACGACGACTGCCCCGAGCGCAGCGGCCGCGAGAGCCAGCCTCGGCGCACGACCCAGGTGGCGCGACCAATCTGAGAGCGCCCCGTCCAAAAGGGGCGGCAGCAAGACGAGCGCGGCGAGTGCGAACCAGACGATGCTGCGGATCGCGCTGACTCCGGCAATCAGCATCGCCAGGAGCGCCAACTGCTCGAACGCGGTCAACCGTGAGCGGTGACGCGCCAGCAGCACGGCCGCGACGATGCCGACCACGTAGAACAGCATGGTGCCCTGCGAGGGCGCGCTCGCACCCCACTCGTCCACGAAGGTACGCATCAACGGGCTCACGAGCATCGTCCGGTAGTAGTCAGCAAGCGCGAGCCCGTACGGCGAGGCGAACAGACAGGCAAACGGAAGGACGGTCAAGATCGCCGTTCGCCGAGCCCAGGCCGCCGACCGATCCGGCTTGCGTAGCTCCGCGACTCCGTACGTCACGCCGCGGGCGGCGACGAGCAGGGCCGCGACGACCACGGTGCCGTGGAGATTCGCCCAGAGCACGAGAATCGGGAGCACCAGGAAGACACGCCGCGACGGTGCTCGACTGTCTGTGGCGAGCAGCCAGACGAGCCAGACGAAGAGTGGTATCGCAAAGGTCTGAGCGCGGAGCTGCAGGCCCCACGGAGCGATGAACATGCAGAGCATCCCGACCAGGCACACGCTCCGGGTCGAGGCGCCGAGCGACCGCGACGCAGCCAGCCCGGACACGAACGCGAGCACGAGAATCCCCACGTGGGTCAGCAGAGCGAGCTTGACCCCGCCGAGCGCGACGAGGCCGTAGACCGCAGCCTGGGCGAGCCACTGCTGGTCGATCCACTCGACGCCCTGCGTCCACACCGCGAATGTGTCCGCGTGAGGGAGCCCATTTGCGGCGATCTCGCGACCGCTCACCAGGGCGAGCCAGCTGTCCTGGACGAGCATCTGCGGCATCACGGCGAGCAGGACGCCGGCGTACACGGCGGACAACGCGACGAGTACGGCCTCTCGCTCGACCAGCGCCAGGAGACGGGCGGCACGGATTCCAGCCGTCCCGTGGCCCCGTTCTCCGCGTCCGATCGGGACTCGGGGCAATACGGCGGGATCGGTGCTCATGCGGCTGCTACCTCCGCCGCAGTTCGTAGGTGGTCTCTGGATCGACCGGAGACCCTCACCGCCTATCCCTCGAACGAGGGAGAGACGATCACCGAGGCGTGACTACCAGCCGCGGGTCTCGAGCAATTGCTCGGGGGCGAGCTCAGCGGTGGAGATCCCCACCATCGCCTCGCCGAGGCCCGCGGAGACGCGGGCGAGGATCTCGGCGTCGCCGTAGTGCGTCGTCGCCTCGACGATCGCCTTCGCGCGGAGCGCCGGATCGCCGGACTTGAAGATCCCGGAGCCGACGAACACGCCGTCCGCGCCGAGCTGCATGCAGAGCGCGGCGTCGGCAGGCGTCGCAATCCCGCCGGCCGTGAAGGTGACCACCGGCAGGCGGCCGTTCTCGGCCACCCAGCGAACGAGGTCGTACGGCGCGCGCAGCTCCTTGGCCTCGGCGTAGAGCTCCTCGCTGCGCAGCGAGCCGAGTCGCCGGATGCCGCCGAAGACGGCGCGCATGTGCGTGACCGCGTTGACGACGTCGCCGGTGCCGGCCTCGCCCTTCGTGCGGATCATCGCCGCGCCTTCCGCGATCCGCCGCAGCGCCTCGCCGAGGTTCGTGGCCCCACAGACGAACGGGATCTCGAACTCCCACTTGTCCACGTGGTGCGCGATGTCCGCCGGAGTGAGCACTTCGGATTCGTCGATGTAGTCGATCTCGAGCGCCTGCAGGATCTGCGCCTCGACGAAGTGGCCGATGCGGCATTTCGCCATCACCGGAATCGTGACGGCCTCCTGGATCTCCTGGATCATCGCCGGGTCCGACATGCGCGAGACGCCGCCGTCGCGCCGGATGTCGGCCGGGACGCGCTCGAGCGCCATCACGGCGACTGCGCCGGCGTCCTCGGCGATCTTCGCCTGCTCGGCGTTGACGACGTCCATGATCACGCCGCCCTTGAGCATCTCGGCGAGCCCGCTCTTTATCCGCATCGTGCCGGTTTCTTTCACGGAAATCAGTGTAGCTCCCCTGGCATCACGCGCCGGAATATGCGATAGCTATGAGTACCGAACGCGACTCCTCTCCCCCTCCAGACGGACCGGCTGTTTCGACGGCTGGGCCGTCTGGCCCAGAAAGGAGCGTCCGGTAGAGAGGGGCCTGCTTGCGCAGGCCCCTCTCGCTTGCGCAAGGGATACGGGCAAAGCCCGTGTCCCGCGCCCAAACCCCTGATGGGTCGCCATCACTCCAGCCGCTCTCGAGCCGGGAGCGAAG
>JANMJY010000058.1:0-4108 GCA_031371615.1 Actinomycetes bacterium
TGGGCCGTCGTGAACGACTGGGTCTCGAAGTACCAGATCCCGCTCAAGTAAGCCGATGACGGCTGTCCTTGTCGTCCTTGGCGGCTACCTGCTGGGGTCGATGCCGTTCGGCTACTGGCTCGTCCTGCTCGTGAAGGGCGACGACATCCGCAAGGCCGGCAGCGGCAGCATCGGTGCCAGCAACGTTTGGCGCGCCTACGGACGCTGGTACGGGATTCCGGTTGTCCTGCTCGACATCGCGAAGGGCTTCGTGCCGGCCCTCGTCGGGACGATCCTCGTGGGCGAGCTTACGGGTGCGCTCGCGGGGGGGCTCGCGATGCTGGGGCACTGGCGCCCGCTCTTCCTCGGCTTCCGCAAGGGCGGCAAGGCGGTCGCCACGGCGGCGGGCACCCTTTTTGGGATTGCGACGCTGCTTGGCCTGTTCGCCATGGGTCTCTGGCTGGTGACGTTTCTCGCGACCCGTTACACATCCGTCGCTTCGATGGTGGTCGCCGTCGCCCTCCCGTTCGCCGCGCTTGCGCTCGGCGAGCCATGGCCAGTGATCGTGTTCGCGGTCGCTGCAGCGGTCGCGGTGCTGCTGCTGCACCGGCCGAACCTCGCCCGCTTGCGCGCCGGCACCGAGAGCCGCTTCGCTCTGAGGCGCCGCAGCGCGGCGGCGAAGCTTCCTAGCTAGCCGCGAGCCAGTCGGCGAGCGAGGTGTGCCGCTCGGTCGGCTCGGCTGTGCGGAGCTCGGCACGCAGTTCGCCGACCGTGCCCTCGCGCTCGGCGAGCACGTCGTGCGCGTGGATCGTCTCGAAGTTGACCTGGCGCGCGTAGAGGAAATCCGAGTCCGCGAGATCCGGCAACGCGTCCAGTGCACCTTTGAGCGAGAGCCGCACCGAGTCCTCGACGAAGCGCGGCTGCAGGTGCGCGTGCTCGACGACAAACAGCTCGTCGGGCCGCTTCAGCAGCTCGTAGATCGGCGCGCTCATCGAGTCCTGGACGATCGCGACGAGGTCATTGGCGTCGAGCCGGCGCTCGGTTCCGACGAAGAGAGACCCCTTGCCGCGCTGGTTGTGTGTTGCGATCGGGACGAGGTCGAGGATCCTGTCGACGTCCTCGTACCCGGCCTCGGCCAGGCGCTCGGCCGCGCGACCGCGGACGAGTCCCTGCGCGCACGGGCACGCGTTGATCCCCGTCGCCTCGACGCCGACGATCCGACGGACGCGCGAGGTCGTGGCGGCCGCGATCCCGATCAGCGAGACCATCTCCTGCGTGGACAGCTTGCTCACGGGCGTCGTACGGCGCACGGGCCAGCGGGCGGTGATCCGGGCCTCGGCGCGCAGGGCGCTCTGCCGGCCGACGATGTGCCGGGCGATGTGCTCGGCCAGCGCCTCGACATGCAGCGCCTCCGATCCCACCACCGACTCGATCGCCTCTTCAAACAACTCAGGGAAGCGCGACATGTGCACGCCCTTCTGCTCGTGGGCGAGATCGACAGTGCACTCGATCTCCGCGGCCATCACGGTCTCGCGTCCCTCGTGCCGGACGCGCACGGCTTTCTGCACACCGGTCACCCCGGCGCGGGTCAGCGAGAGCCGCACCTCCGGGATCGAGGCCTGGAGATCGTGCGCCTCGCTGGAAACCTCCGTCACGCCGGTTACGCTAGCAGCGCCGTGGCCGCCGACTTTCCCAGCCTGGTTTCGCTTGCCTGCCACGACCTCCGCACGCCGCTCGCGACCGTTCAGGGCTTCGCCAAGACGATGCTGCGACAGGACGAGCTCGACGCCGAGAAGCGGTCGCGGTACCTCGGGCTGATCGATGCTGCTTCCGACGAGCTCGTTGTGCTGCTCGACCTGATCTCACTCGCGGCGCGGATCGAGGACGGACGCTACGACCCGGTGTTGCAAGAGGCCGACTCCCTTGCGCTCGCGCCCGAGGGAGCTTCTGGGACTGGGGCGGGCGTGCGCGTCGATCCGGAGCCCGTCGCCAGGGCCCTGAGCTCGCTGGCACGGGCGGCAGCGCGCCATGGCGGCGTCGACGTCTCGACCTCGGTGGAGGGCCCGCGCATCTCGATCGAGCCCGTCGTCGCCGAAGCGGCCCCGGTCGTGCTCGGCGAGCAGCAGAAGGACCTCGGCGCTGCAGTCGCCGTGCGACTGCTGCAGGCGCTCGGCGCCGACCTCGCCCTCGAGGGCGAGCGCCTGACGGTCACCTTGCCGGTCTGAGCCGGAGCATCGCGACGACGCCCAACGCCGGCCCGGCGGCGAGGAAGGCGAACGCCCAACCCCAGCCTGCTGCGTCCACCAGGTAGGGGATCAGCCAGATCGTGGCGACGGTCAACGTAAAGCCGACCGCGAGCTGCAGCGTCAGCGCGGTGCCGACGTAGGCCTGGTCGGCGTGCTCGGTGACGAGCGTCGAGAACTGCGCCGAGTCGGCGACGACGGTGAAGCCCCAGACGAGTGCGATCGCGAGCGCGAGCCCGTGCGGGACGAAGCCGATCGAGAGCGCGCAGAGACCCGACAAGGCCATGCACACCGCCGTCGTCTCCGGGCGTCCGATGCGGTCCCCCGCGATCCCGCCGGCAAGGCAGCCGAGACCGCCCACGGCGATGACGGCGAAGGTGGCGAAGGCCGCGTCGGTGCGGTCGGCATAGAGCTCGTCACCGGCGAAAGCGAGAAACCAGGACCACATCGCGTACAGCTCCCACATGTGCCCGAAGTAGCCGAGCGAGGCGAGCCGAACGCCGCGGTTGCGGAACGCGCGTCCCGCCTGGCGCGGATCGAAGACGGCGCGCGGGAACGGGAACGGGCCGTCACGGACGCCCGCGAGCACGACGACGCCGCCGGCCGCCGTGAGTGCCGAGGTCACGACTACGACGACCTGCCAATCGAGGCCGCCGAGCCCGTTGACGAGGTGCGGTGACGCCGAGCCGAGTGTGAGCGCGCCGACGAGGATGCCGAGCGCGGTCCCGCGCCCCCGGACGAACCAGGTCGACATCAGCTTCAGGGCCGGCGGGTAGACACCGGCGAGGCAGGCGCCCGTGAGGAAGCGGAGGGGGATCGCCGTGGCGGCGCCGGAAGCCGCGAGCAGACCGAGGTTCGCTGCAGCTGCCCCGAACGAGCCGCCGACGATCACGAGCCGTGCGGAGCGGACGTCGGCGAGATTGACGAGCGAGGAGAAGAGCGCGCCGGCGACGAAGCCGAGCTGGACGGCGATCGTCAGCCAGGCGCCCGCGGTCGTGCCCAGCTCCCACTCCGTGCGCAGCTGCGGCAGGACGGCCGACGCCGAGAACCACGTCGACATCGAGAGCACCAGGGCGAGGGCAAGCAGGCTTAATGACCTGCGTGCCTCCGGGCTCGGGCTCACGAGCGCTACCGCAGCAGGCGCGACATCCTCCGGTCCTTCAGCACGCGCCCGCCGGTCTGGCATGCCGCGCAGTAGAACACCGTGTGCTCCTCGTAGTCCACCTGGCGAAGCGGCTCGCCGCAGCGTGGGCAGGGCTCGCCCAGCCGCCGGTGGACGAGGTAGACGTCCTTGTCGCCCTTGCCCAGCTCGCGCAGCTCGAGCGCGCGCGTCAGGTCTTCCTGGATCGCCGCCGCGAGTCGCTCGATCTCCTCGTCGCCGAGCTTCGAGGAGAGCGCGAACGGCGAGAGCTGGGCCCGATGGAGGATCTCGTTCGCGTGCGCGCGGCCGATCCCGGCGAGCGCGCGCTGGTCGCGGAGAAGCGAATGCAGCCGCCGGTTGTCGCCCGCGAGGATCTCGCGCAGGCACTCGGCACCGAGCCCCAGGGCCTCCGGCCCGATGTGGGCGAGCTCGCCCTCGGTCTGCCGCGGCGTCTCGAGCCAGACGCCCGCCCGCTTCTTCGAGCCCGCCTCGGTGAGCACGAGCTGGCCGCCGTTCTCGAAGCGAAGCCGGAACGCCGGCGTCTTCGGGCCCTTCGCCCCAGGTGCGAGGTGGCGCACGCGGCCCGCGCTCATCAGATGGATCCTCAGCTGGAGCTCACCGTCGTCGGTCGGGAAGAGCAGCCACTTCCCCCGCCGATGGGCGCCCTCCAACCGGCGTCCTTCGAGCACTCGCAGCGGCGGGTCGAATGTCTTCAGCGTCGCAATGTGCGCCGGTCCTGCCTGCA
>JANMJY010000074.1:0-24244 GCA_031371615.1 Actinomycetes bacterium
GGCGTGAGGCCGCTGGCCGAGTCGCGGGCGGCGGTCTCCGCGACGCCGGCCGGATCAGCCTCGTGCCGGCTGACGGCCGCCTTGCGGGCCCCGACGCGCGCGGCGTCCGTGAGCGTGACGTAGTCGTTGTAGAGCGCGCCGAACTGCAGGATCCCAAAGAGGACGACGCAGAGAATCGGCACGATCAGCGCGAACTCCACCATCGTCTGGCCTCGTTCGTCGCGGATTGCAGGGCGGCGGCTCATGCTCTAGACGACGGACGTCAGGATGCTGAGTGTTCGGGCGAAGGCCGCCGCGATCGTGTCCGAGAGAACCGAGAAGGTGGCGACGATGACGAGCGTGATCACGGAGAGCACGACGGCATATTCCGCCATCGTCTGTCCGGATTCCGTTTGGAATTGAATTGACTTCTTCATCATCGTCACCACCTTTCTTTGTCTCGGTTTGTGTTTTGCTTTCTTGTTGTGCTATTTCAGTGCGGTGATAACCTTGCTCAGTGCCGTATCGATGGCACCCGACAGCAAAAGTATCGTCGCCACGATGACGAGCGTGATTACGGCAAGAACGACGCCGTACTCCGCCATCGTCTGACCTTCCTCTTTGCGAAGATCGGGAAGCATATTCTGAAGTGAAACGAATAGCTTCAGCATGTAATTCACCTCCCTTAATCTCCTCGCTGGTCTGGACGGTCTCGGAACGGACTTACTTCAGTGCGGTGATGACCTTGCTGAGTGCGGTGTTGATGGCACCCGAAAGCAGGAGCAGCGTGGCCACGATGACAAGCGTGATCACGGCGAGAACGACACCGTACTCCGCCATCGTCTGACCTTCCTCATTGCGAAGGCTGGCGAGGCTGTTCTGGAGTGAGACGAAAAGCTTCAGCATGTAATTCACCTCCCTTCGGGCAGGAGAAGGCGGGCGGATGGCCGGGCATATGTGGCTGCCCGGAGTGCGGTAAGAATTGTGGAGCGATTGGCGTTGCGGTCCTTCACGTTGAGAAACCTTTCTCTCACCGGCGAGCCGCTTCGCCTGTTCGATGTTGGTCTTGCGCTGACCACCTTGGATCAACGTTCGGAATGTGAGAAGCCCCATGGGGGTGACTTCTTGCACATTTATTTCAAGTTCCCCCAATCGGGTGAGAAGCGCTAAAGGTGCTGCCGATAAGAAGGGTTCACACGGAAACCGTTGGCGGCGCGGTGACACTCAAAGGCGCCGGCAGGGCTAGCACCGGCGCCAGATGTAGAGGAGCTGGGTCAGATGCCAAGACGGAACCGATTCTTTTTGAAAGCACTTCTGCCGCTCGGCCTGCTGGTCGTTGCGGCGCTCGCACTCGTTCGTCGCGGTGGCGACGACTGGGAGTACGAGCAGCGCGACGTCCCGAACGAGGACCGCCCGCAGGCCACCGCCGTTCGCCGTGGCCATCGTGGGCGGGGAGCGCGCTTCGCGCTCGCGGCCGGCTTCACGACGCTCTTCTTCGCGGGAGCGTCGTTCACGGCAATCGCCGGTGATCAGCTCACCCGCCTCGCAGACGACGACGCCGCCTCACTGGCCGCGGCGGGCCCCGAGACCACACCAGTCGAGGCTCCGCCCGCCGAAGCAGCGCCGGCCGAGACCGTGCCCGCGGCAGAGTCCGCAGCAGTCGAGCCGACCGCCGCACCCGAGTCCGCTCCCGCGGTTGCCGCACCCGGCACTACCCCCGCCAAGACCACCGCTCCGGTGAATCCCGCCGCGGCAGACGAAGCGCCTTCCCAGACTGAAGCCGCTCCCGCGGAGCCGGCGGCACGAAGCGTCGCCGCGGCTCCGGTCAACCCGGGTGCGGACGCCAAGCCCTCGGCTCCGACGGTCGCCGTCAAGCAGGTGGCACCCCGGGCCGCGACCAGCCAATGGGTCGTCAAGCGGGCAGCCGCCGTCCCCGCCGTCGAGCCCGAGGTCGAGCACGGTCTCGGTGAGCCCACGATCTGGCTCAACCGCGCCCTACCCGATCCGACGCCTGCTTCGGCCCGCCTCGCACGCTCGTTCGCCGGTGACCTGGTCGCCGTTTCGAAGCAGCACGGCGCCGACTGGGCCGCTGTGCTCGGCGTGCTCCGCGCCCAGGGCGAGCGTGGCTCGGTGCCTGCAACCGCAGCGCAACTCGACACGCTCGCTTCGCGGCTCGCCCACCAGGACACCTGGAAGGGCGCGCTCGCAATTTCCGGTCGGACGTCGTTTGCCGATCGGGCCGAGGCCCTCGCCGACCTGTATCGGTCGGTCGGGATCGAGGTGCTCGTGATCGGCCTGGAGACGTCGAAGACGCAGCTGGCGGAGAAGTTGCTTGCCGACAGCCGGGTCATGATCTACGGCGCCGGCCGCACCGACCTCATGTCCGGGCGGGTTGACGTCCGGATCATCGTCCTGCTCGGCTATCTCGCCGAGCGGCACGGCTCGGTCACGGTCTCGAGTCTCTTCTCGGGCCACCGCAAGTTCGCACGGCCGGGCGTCGTCTCGGCTCACATGTACGGGCACGCAGTCGACGTCGCCGCAGTCGGCGACATCGCGATCGCGGGCCACCAGCAGCCCGGGAGCATCACCGAGGCAGCCGTTCGCTCGGTACTGCTCCTTCCGGCCGAGCTCCAGCCGCAGCAGGTGATCTCGCTGATCGGCCTGGGCGGACCGTCGTTCCCGCTTCGCGATCATGGGGACCACATCCACGTTGGCTACTAGGACTGCGAGGCTCTCGCGCCAGGACGGGCGCGTCGTCTGCGAGCATCTGCTCGTGGCGGCGCGCCCGCTTCGGCGGATGCGCGGGCTGCTGGGGCGGAGCGACCTGCCCCACAGCGAGGGGATCCTGCTTCGCCCGGCCGGCTCGATTCACACGTTCTTCATGCGCTTCGCGATCGACGCTGTCTTCCTCGACCGCGATCTCGTCGTCGTCGGGATCGAGCCGTCGCTCGGACCGTGGCGCACAGCCAAGCGGCGCGGCGCGAAGTCGGTCGTCGAGCTCGCGAGCGGCGAGTGCAAGCGGCGCGGTATCGAGGTCGGGGACGCCCTGGCCGTCTCGACGAGCTAGCGCGAAGCGCCGAGCGCCGTCTGAGCGAACTTCAGCACCCAGAGCGTGCTGAGCAGCGCGTAGACGAGGGCCGGTAGAACGAAGAGGAAGGCGAGAGCAAAGCTTGCCAGCACCGAGCCTCCCATGGCCGGCGTCAACATGAGGAGGGCGAACGCCAATCCCGCGTGCAGCCCCGTCCTGCTCATGCGAGCGGGCGCGAGCCCCGGAAAGCGGACGTAGACCCACATCGCCAGCAACCCGGCACCTGCTGTGAGCGCCAACACGAACATTTCCTTCGACATTCGATTCTCCCTACGAGCGCCGTAGAGTGGAATGGAAAACGCGGGGCCACCGCAGGAGCCCCGCCCCGTTCTCCGTGAAAGCTCCGGGTCCACCGCAGGAGGCCCGCAAAGCTTGTTGTTGTCCGCTGAGGACACCATGCACCACGGTGGGCCGCTTGACCTATCACCCAGGAGGTGGTTCACCGAGCTTGTTGACGTACGCTGGCCTCGGCGGGCCCGTAGCTCAGCTGGTCAGAGCAGGCGACTCATAATCGCTTGGCCCCTGGTTCGAGTCCAGGCGGGCCCATCGACAACAGCGTGCGCCGCTCAGTCGCGGATGACCACAGGAGTCGCCAGCGGCACTTGACCGAAGAGCGCGAGCATCGCGCGTTCCGGTAGCCGGACGCAGCCGTGCGAGACGGGACGACCGATCGAGAACGGCTCGTTGGTGCCGTGGATACCGACCGGACCGCCGTCACGCCACGACCTCAGCACGTCCGAAAAGGCGGAAACGCCCAGAGCGCGCGACCCGTACGGCCCGTGAGGGGTCGTCACGATGAAGCGCTGGGTGATGTAGAACCGCCCGCGCGGCGTCGGAGTGCTCGGCTTGCCGACCGCCGCCGGCGTGTCGAGCACGAGCCGGCCTCGCCTGTAGAGGAAGAGCCGGTGACTCGAGACGTCGATGACGATCCGAGCGCGGATCCTGGAGGTCGCCATCGTGCCGGCGCGAATCCACCCGAGCGTGCCGTTCGGGTACGAGCGGACCCGCACCCGAAACCAGGTCGGGCGGCAATGTCGATCCAAGCGTTCCGCCACGATCGGAACCGTCGTCGGGAAGCCATACGAGTCCGCGAGCGGCAACCGCAGGAACGGAGCCGCGCCCGGTCGGCGAAAGATCGTTGCGGGCGCCAGCAGCCTGCCTGCGTGCGCCCGGTCCCACGTCTCGAGCCAGCGGACCTCGCCTGCCGCGCAGACGGGTCTGCCGCCACCGGCAGCGGAAACGGCGCTCGCAGCGACCGCCGCCAGGCCGGACGCGATCACAACGCTTGCAAGCATGGCCGATAGGGACGTGCGCATTCTCAATGACATTAGCGCGCTCCCCGGCGAGCGTCCGGGTCCGTGCGGCCCGTCTGCACGGAATCCGCACCGGTTCTCCTGACGGCGCGCGTCACGCGACTGTCACAATGTCGAGCGATGAAGGCCTACCAGCAGGAGACTCAGCTCCGGACCGCGGGCGGGCTCTCCGTCAAGGACATCACCGACGAGGTGCAGGAGGCAGTTGTCGCGAGCGGGATCAAGAACGGCATCTGCTCCGTCTACTCCCCGCACACCACCTGCTCCGTCCGCGTCAACGAGTTCGAGACCGGCTTCCTCGAGGATTTCGCGCTCCTGCTCAAGAAGCTCGTTCCGAGCGACAACTACTACGCGCACGACGACTGGGACCGGCGCACCGAGAACGTCTGCCCCGAGGACATGGACCTCGGCAACGGCCACTCGCATTGCATGTCGATGCTGCTCGGCCCCGCCGGCGAGTCGATCCCGGTTCGTGACGGCGAGCTCTGCCTCGGCACCTGGCAGCGCGTGATGTTCCTCGAGCTCGACCGCGAGCGCGACCGCCGCTGGCTCGTGCAAGTCGTCGGCGTTTAGGCAAGACGACTCGTGGGCGATGGGAGCGAAGCGACCCTTTAGGGGTCTTCGCGCACTCGGCATCTGCTTCCGCAGATTCCGAGTTTGCGCTTAAAGAGGCGTAACGTAGGCGGCGGTGAGACCTCCGTCGACGAGGAAGGTGGAAGCGTTCACGTACGAGGACTCGTCGCTCGCCAAGAAGAGCGCGGCGTTGACGATCTCACGCGGTTTCGCGAGCCTCCCCATCGGCCAGTGAATCCGCCGGCGCTCGAGCGCCGCTGGGTCGTCCCCGAAGATGTTGAGCAGGAGCGGTGTCTCGACAGGGCCTGGACACAGCGCGTTCACGCGCACCCCTTGACGCGCGAACTGGACGCCGAGCTCGCGACTCATCGAGAGCACGGCCCCTTTCGACGCCGAGTAGGAGATCTGCGAGGTGGCCGCGCCGAGGATCGCCACGAAGCTCGCGACGTTGATCACCGAGCCGCCGCCGCGCTCGAGCAGATACGGGATTCCGTGCTTGCAGCAGAGGAAGACGCCGCGCGTATTGACCGACTGCACCCGATCCCAGGCCTCGACCGAGGTGTCGAGCACCGACGCGTCGTCGTCGGGAGAGATGCCGGCGTTGTTGTAGAGAACGTCGATCCCGCCGAACCGCTCCGCGGTCCCGGCCATCAGCTCCCGCACGTCCCTCTCCTCGGCCACGTTGGCCTGGAAGGCGAACGCCTCGCCCGAGCAGAGGCCGACGGTCTCCTCCGCGGCCGCGAGGTTCATGTCGGCGGCACAGACCTTGGCGCCCTCCTCGGTGAAGAGCATCGCAGCCTCCCGGCCCATCCCGCCGCCGGCCCCCGTGATCACGCAGACTTTTCCTTCGAGTCTCATCAGCCCTCCGTCGACAGGAACACGTTCTTGACCTCCGAGTAGCCCTCGAGCGCGTGCATTCCCAGCTCGCGGCCGAAGCCGGACTGCTTCATCCCCCCGAACGGCGTCGAGACCCGCACGGAGCTGTTCGAGTTCACCGACAGGACGCCCGCCTCGACCGCGCGCGCGACGCGCAGCGCCCTCGCGCCGTCGCGCGTCCAGATCGACCCCGAGAGCCCGTAGGGCGTGTCGTTCGCCAGCCTGACCGCCTCCGCCTCGTCCGCGAACGGGATCACGGCCGCAACCGGGCCGAAGACCTCGTCACGGGCGATCCGATCGTCGTTGGTCGCCTCGACGAGCGTGCAGGGGAACCAGAAACCCGCGCCGTCGGGCGCCTCGCCGCGAAAGAGCGGCTCGCCCTCGACGAACGAGGAGACCGTCTCACGATGCGCGGCGGAGATCAGCGGGCCCATCTCTGTCGCGTCGTGCTCGGGATCCCCGACCTTGACGCCCCGTGTCGCCTCGATCAACAGCTCGACGAAGCGGTCGTACGCGCTCCGCTCAACGAGGATGCGCGACCGCGCACAGCAGTCCTGGCCCGCGTTGTCGAAGACCGCGTAGGGAGCAGCCGCAGCCGCCCGCTCCAGGTCGGCATCCGCAAAGACCACATTCGCGGACTTGCCACCGAGCTCGAGCGTGACCCGCTTGATCGTCGCCGCGGCGCCTGCCATCACCGTCCGCCCTACCTCGGTCGAACCCGTGAAGCCGACCTTCGCAACATCGGGGTGCTCGACCAGGCGGCTGCCGACGACCGAGCCCTTGCCCACGAGGACGTTGACGACCCCCTCGGGGATCCCGGCCTCGAGCACGAGCTCCGCCAGTCGCAGCGCCGACATGGGCGTCAATTCGGCCGGCTTCAGGACTACCGTGTTGCCACAGGCCAGCGCCGGCCCGAGCTTCCACGAGGAGATGTTCAGCGGGAAGTTCCACGGGACGATCAGCCCGACGACGCCGAGCGGCTCGCGGAAGGTGACGTCGACGCCGCCGCCGACCGGGATCGTCTCGCCGTAGTGCTTGTCGACAGCGCCCGCGTAGAAATGGAAGACCTGCGCCACCATGCCGATCTCGGCCCGTGCGCCGGAGATCGGCTTGCCGACGTTGCGCGACTCGATCCGGGCGAGCTCCTCGCCGTGCTCCTCGACCAGGGTGGCGAGGCGGCGCAACAGGCGCGCCCGGTCGGCCGGCGCGACTGCCTTCCAAGCGGGGAACGCGGCCTTCGCGAGCGCGACCGCGGCGTCGGTCTCCTCGACCCCCGCCTGCTCGAGCTCGGCGATCGGCTTCTCCGTCGCTGGATTCAAGACCGTGAGCATGGCGCTATTTGAACATCTCTCTCAAGGGTCCCGCAGATCCCGCCGATGAGAGCTGTGTGGGAGAGCAGATGGCAGCAACACACACGGCAGTCGAAGAGCTCGTCGGGCACTACCAGGCGAAGGCACGTGCGGTCGGGAGGCTCGGCGTCGCAATCGGTGCATCAGCGGGCGTCCTCGTCGGCTCGGTGCCGCTCAGCCCGCTTCGTTTCGCCTGGCCGATTCCGAGCGGCTTCGGCTTCGCAACGATCCTCGGCGGCCTCGTCGTGGGCGTGCTGATCGGCTACGTGATCGGGGACGCCCGGGCGCAGATGTACCACCGGATGGCCGAGCAAGCCCGGCTCCAGCTGCAGCTCGAGCAGCGCATCTCGGAGAACGACACGCGCATGACCCAGCTCTTGACGGCCTTGACGGCGCGCGCGACCGCCACGGCGGCAGCCGCGCGCACGCAGGCGCCTCAGGCCGTCCTACCCCCACCGCCCGCGCTGGCCCCACAGCCCATCCTGACCCCGCAGCCCATCCTGACCCCGCAGCCCGTGCCGGTGCAACAGCTCGCGCCGCCCACCGTCGAGGTTCAGCCGCCGGCTGTCGCGCAACCGCTCCCGATTCCTCCCCCTCCAACGCCACTGCCGGTGCCCATGCCTGCAGAGCCGCTCAGTCCCGCAGCCGTCGTACCCCAGCAGCAGATCCCGACGGTTCAGCCCGCGCAGCCGTATTTGACGCAGGTGCCGCCGATCCCCCCCGCACCCGTCGCCGCCGCGAACGGGCAGGCGGCCATGCCGCCGCTCTCGCCGCCCGTCTCGCGTTAGGACGGTCTGGCGTCGCGGTACGCGCGCGCCTCGTCCACGAGCGCGCGAAAGAGCGCCGCGTCCTCGCCCGCCTCCGGATGCCAGAGCACGCCCAGAGCGAACCGCTTGCCGGGATCCTCGAGCCCTTCGAGCGTGCCGTCCTCGGCCCAAGCCGTCTCTACCAGCCCTGCGCCGACCCGGCCGAAGCCCTGATGATGGTGCGACTTGACCGGCGCTCGGTCCCCCAGCAGCGAACCGAGCCGGCTCTCGAGCTTCACGTCCACGTCGTGGTCGGCGAAGACGCCGGGGGTGTGCTTGTGCTTCTCGTCGCCGACGACCTCGGGTAGGTGCTGCACGAGGTCGCCGCCGCGCGCCACGTTCAGCACCTGAGAGCCGCGGCAGACGGCCAGCACCGGCATGTCGCGCTCGAGCGCGGCCGTCAGTAGCGCCAGCTCGCCGCGGTCGCGCTCGGGCCGCACACCGTTGGTCTCGGGATGTGCGTCGTGACCGTACTCGGACGGGTCGATATCCGAGCCGCCTGAGAAGAGCAGCCCGTCGACCGCGTCGAGAGTCTCGTCGATCCCCTCCTCGCTCGGCGGCACCAGCAACGCGCGCCCACCGGCTGACTCGATCGCTTGAACGTAGGAGAGCGGAATCACCGCTGCGGGTACATCCCAGACACCAAAACGCACGCTCGGCTCCGCGTACGCGGTGATCCCGATCAGCGGTCTAGCCACGTTCGAAGAACCGCTCGCGTTCGTACGACGTGACGACGCGGTCGAACAGCTGCTGCTCGGTCCGGGCGTAGTTGAGGTAGTGGTCGATCACCTCGTCGCCGAAGGCCGACCGCGCCATCGAGCCGCTCTCGAGCGCGGCTATGGCCTCGCGCAGGGAGTGCGGGAAGCGATCGGCGTCGGATTCGTAGGCGTTGCCCTCGAGCTCGGCCGGCAGCTCGAGTCCCTGCTCGATCCCGTGCAGGCCGGCCGCGATGATCGCCGCGAAGGCCAGGTAGGGGTTCGCGTCGGCGCCGGGGATGCGGGTCTCCGTCCGGAGCGCCGGGCCGTGCCCGACGATCCGGAAGCCGCACGTCCGATTGTCGCGGCCCCACGCCAGCGTCGTGGGCGCCCAGGAGCCGGCCGCGTAGCGCTTGTACGAGTTCACGTTCGGCGCGAGGAAGATCGCGAGCTCCTTCAGGCACGCGATCTGCCCGGCCAGCCACCCGTTGAACTCGGCCGTTTCGCCCGCGAACGCGCTCTGGCCGCCCCGCCAGAGGGACGAGTGGATGTGGCACGACGAGCCGATCCAGCTGTGGTCCGGCTTGGCCATGAAGGTGATCGAGCAGTCGTTCAGGTGCGCGATCTCCTTCGCCCCGTTCTTGTAGATGACGTGGTTGTCGGCCATCGTCAGCGCGTCGGAGTAGCGGAAGTTGATCTCGTGCTGGCCCGGCCAGGCCTCGCCCTTCGAGGTCTCGACCCTGATCCCCGCCCCATGCATGCCGTTGCGGATCTGGCGGATGAACGGCTCGTCGTAGGTGCTCGCGAGGACGTGGTAGTCGAGGATGTACGGGACCGAGGTCGTCAGGTCGCGGTACTGCTGCTGATACGCCTCGGCGTACGTCTCCTTGAGCAAGTAGAACTCGAGCTCGGAGGCCAGCATCGGCGTGAAGCCGAGCCTCTGCGCGCGATCGACCTGCGCGCGCAGCACCTGGCGCGGCGAGGGCGCCACGGGCGATCCGTCGTGCCAGCCGACGTCGCAGAGGACGAGCGCGGTCGCCTCGAGCCACGGAATCCGGCGCAGCGTCATCAGATCCGGCGTCAGCGCGAAGTCGCCGTAGCCGCGCTCCCAGCTCGCGAGCTCGTAGCCCGGAACCGGGTCCATCTCCATTTCGAGCGCGAGCAGGTAGTTGCAGCCCTCGATCGCATGAGCCGATTCGATCTCGTCGACGAAGAACTCGCCGTGCAGGCGCTTGCCGAGCAGCCGGCCCTGCATGTCGGTGAACGCGACGACGACGGTGTCGATCGCACCCGATTCCACGTCCGTTTTCAGCTCGTCAAAGCCAGACACGAAGCCGATCTTACGCATCGTTCCATCCGACACGTTGACAACGATCGTGGCAGAAGCGCGTAATGGCGCTGACACGTCACCGACGGTAGGAGGGCGAATGGAAACTGCACCACCTGCAGGGCGTCAACACAGCGAGGACGAGCAGACTCTGCACAAGCTCGGCTACGCGCAGGAGCTCTTTCGTGCGATGGGCGGGTTCCAGAACTTCGCGATCTCGTTCACGATCATCTCGATCCTCGCCGGCTGCCTGACGTCGTACTACATCGCCTTCGGACAAGGCGGCCCGGTCGCCGTCAGCTGGGGTTGGCTGCTCGTCGGCGGGATGAGCATCCTCGTCTCGCTCGCCATGGCGGAGATCGCGTCCGCCTTTCCAACGGCAGGGGGTCTCTACTACTGGGCCTCGAAACTTGGTAGCCCGGCCTGGGGCTGGTTCACCGGCTGGTTCAACCTGATCGGCCAGATCGCCGTCACGGCTGCGATCGGCTACGGGCTCGCGACGTTCGGGACGGCACTCCTGAATTTCTGGTTCGACTACCCGAACACGAAAGAGTACATCTACCTCCTGTACGCGATCTTCCTCGCGCTGGCGCTGGTCGTGAACCTGATGAACGTCAGCGTCACGGCGCTGCTGAACTCGATCTCGGCGTACTGGCACATCGCGGGCGTGCTCTTCATCGTCGGCGTCCTTCTGGTCGTCCCCGACCACCACCAGTCGCTCGGCTACGTGTTCGGCGAGACGGTGAACGCGTCCGGGTTCGGGAGCGCAAACATCAATTTCACCAACCCGCTGTTCTGGTACGTGTTCGCAACCGGACTGCTGATGGCCCAGTACACGATTACCGGCTTCGATGCCTCCGCCCACATGGCCGAGGAGACGCACCAGGCGTCGCGGATGGCGGCCGTCGGCATGTACATGTCGGTGGTCGTCTCGGTCGTCTTCGGATTCATCCTGCTCGTCGCCGTCACGTTGGCGGTCCCTAGCACGCAGGGTGCGATCGACAACATCGGGTTCATGGTTCCCTGGATCTGGTCGGAGTCGATGAGCCAGAACTGGGCCGAGGCGCTGCTCTTCGTCTGTTGCGTCGCCCAGTTCTTCTGTGTCACTGCATCCTTGACATCGGCCTCACGGATGCTGTTCGCGTTCTCGCGCGACGGCGCGGTGCCGGGCCACCGGATCTGGCGGCGAGTCGCCAAGAACCGCGTGCCGCACATGGCCGTGATCGCGATCACGGTGCTGTCGGCACTGATCATGCTTCCCGCGCTGCGGAATTACCTCGTCGGTTACCTCGTCGGCACCGGGATCGCTGTGATCGGCCTCTACGTCGCCTTCATCCTCCCGGTGATCCTGCGCTACCGGCTCGGCGACCGCTTCGAGCCCGGCGCGTGGAGCCTCGGGAAGCATTACAAGTGGATCGACCTGGTCTCGATCATCTGGGTCGGCTTCATCACGATCATCTTCCTGATGCCGCCGTACAAGGCGAGCGTACCCTGGACGGCCGGCTGGACCTGGGAGGCGGTCAACTACGCGCCCATCCTCGTCGGCGGCGCGCTGCTGCTCTTCGGCGGCTGGTACGTGTTGTCGGCGCACAAGTGGTTCAAAGGACCCGTGCGGATGGGCTCCGAGGAGGAGCTCGAGCGGATCGAAGCGGGCTACGCACATCCAGAGCCGGCTGCCTAGCGGCTCACGATGCTGAGGGGCGCCTCCGGGCGCCCCTCAGCGTCACCCAACCCAGGCGCCGCCGTTCTGGTCGATCGCCTGGCCGGTGACGCCGCGCGAGTCCCGCGAGAGCAGCCAGGCGACTGTGCCCGCGATGTCGGCCGGCTCGCTCATCCGCCGCAGCGGCACCTCGCGCATCGCCTGGCGGTACGCCTCCTGGCGCGTGGCCCCGATCGCCGCCGCGAAGCCGTCGATCCCTTCCCACGCCATCTCGGTGTCGACCCAGCCCGGGCAGATCGCGTTCACCTGGACCTCGTCCAAGGCGAGCTCGGCGGCGAAGGAGCGAACGAGCCCGAGCAGACCCGCCTTGGACGCCGAGTAGCCCGTGTAGCCGCCGACCGCGATCCGCGCGAGGATCGACGCGACCACGACGACGTCACGCCGCTCCGGTCCCGGCGCGAAATGGCGGACGGCGGCGCGAACGCAGTAGTAGGTGCCGTTGAGGTTCGTCGCGACGAGATCGTCGAAGCGGTCGTCCGGGCCGTCGCCGTTCGGGCCGCCGAGGCCGCTGTTGGCGACGAGCGCGTGAATGGGGCCGCGCTCCGCCGCCGCCTTGGCGAAGGCAGCGTCCACCGCCGCGCGGTCGCGGATGTCGCAAACGGCCGCACCGGCGCCGAGCTCGTCCGCGACGGTACGTAGCCGCTCGAGATCGCGGGCGAGCAGCGTCAGCGTCGCGCCTTCGGCAGCGAGCCGCTCCCCGATCGCCCGGCCGATCCCGCGCCCTCCGCCCGTCACGACCACATGCCGTCCGGCCATAGAATCCATCGCTCCCCCTTTTCGACTTCTCGCTCTTTGCGTGACTTTCGCGCCTGAGCGCTCTTGCGGGCCGCTGATCCTGACCATAGATTCGTCTACGGCGCGGCCCCGTCTGTTTTCGCACTTCGGGCCCGCCACAATCTCTGGTTCAGCTGTTAGAGCGTAATCGACGTGTCACAAACACGCCGTTTCTTAAAGAAAAGACCGCAATTTGCGGACAGGACCGCTCGCGCCTCCTTGACGTCGGCTTCGAGCGGCCGTACCTTCCCCCTTGCAGCGAGCACGGAGCGAGATTAGGTCGAGGCTCCACCGGAGGGCGAGTAGGCGGAAGCCGAAACGTCAGTCGGAGGAGCGGACGAAATCGCCACCGGCTCGCTGAATTATTTGTGGCGCATTCAGAAACCGGATCTGCGGAAGCAGATCCGGTTTCGCGCCAAGATCCCTGAAGCTGCGCGTGGTGGATTCGGGGCTCGCCCAACCTTTCTAGTCCGCTTGGTTCATTAGTCGGCGCTTAAGGCGTTGATCGCAAATTTGGCATGCTTTAAGGAAAAGAACGCAATTTGCGACTTCTTTCCTTCTCGGGCTCTTGCGCGCCGTCTCGATCGCCCCTAGATTCCTCCTTGCAGCGAGCACGGGACGCGAGTAGGTCGAGTCCACACCGGTAGGCCGTAGGCGCAAGCCGAAAGTTCGTCGGGGTGGCGGACGAAAGCGCACCCGGCTCGCTGAATTTCTTTTTGGGCGCAATCGGAAACGGGATCTGCGGGAGCAGATCCCGTTTCGCGCCAAGATCCCTGAAGCTGCGTACGTCGATTTCAGGGCTCACTCATGAGGGTTCGCCCGCTTGGTTCAATGGCCGGCGGCCTTAAGACCGGTAACGTCGGCTGGTGCGCAGGCTGCTTGTTCTCGTTTCAGTCGTGCTGTTTGTCGACGCGATGTTGTTCGGCGTGCTGGCGCCGCTCGTGCCCGGATATGCGAAGGAGTTCGGGCTCTCGAAGACCGGTGCTGGGCTGCTCGTCGGCTCGTTCGGAGCCGGGGCGCTGCTGGGCGGGATCCCCGGCGGGATCGCGGCCGCCCGCCGAGGGCCCAAGGTCGCAGTCGTCGCCGGGCTCGTGCTGCTCGCGGCGTCGAGCGTCGCCTTCGCAGTCGCGGACGGGCCCTGGTCCCTCGGACTGGCGCGCTTCGTCCAGGGCGTCTCGAGCACGACTACCTGGGCCGGCGCGCTTGCCTGGCTGACCGTCGCAGCTCCGCGTGAGCGCCGAAGCGAGCTGATCGGGATCGCCTTCGCCACGGCCGTCCTGGGCGCCATTCTCGGCCCCATGTTCGGTGCCGTAGCCGACGCGATCGGTGTCCGGACCGCCTTCGGCGTCGTCGGGATCGTCGCCGGCGCCCTCGCCGTCTGGGCCGCGACCCGCCCCACCCCAGCGCCGGAGGGACAGTCCCCGAACACCGTACGTCGCGCACTGGCCGATCGCAACTTCCTCGCCGGGCTCTGGCTGAACACGCTGCCCGCCTGGCTCTTCGGAATGCTGGTCGTGCTCGTCCCGCTGCGGCTCGACAGCGGCGGCTTCACGCCGTTCGCGATCGGCGCGGTCTTTCTCGCCTCTGGGTTGATCGAGGTGATCTTCAATCCACTGCTCGGCCGCTTCGCCGACCGTCGCGGCCGCCTCCTGCCCGTCCGCCTCGCACTCGTCGGCTCGATCGTCGTCGCAATCGCCTTCGCCGCCGCGCACAGCTCCTATGCGGTCGCCGGGCTCACCGCCTTCGCAGCTGTCGCCTTCGGCGCTTTCTACACGCCCGGCATCTCGCTCGTCTCCGACCGCTCCGAGCTCGCGGGCATGTCGCAGGCGATGGGCTTCGGGATCATGAACACCGCCTGGGCGTTCGGGAACATGACCGGGCCCTCGCTCGCCGGCGTGCTGGCCGAGGTGGGCGGGGACGGGCTCCCATACCTGCTGGGAGCGGCGCTCTGCGCAGGCACGCTGGCCGTGGTCGGCCCGGCCACCCGACTCGACGCGCGAAGAAACTGAGCACGAGCGTCGCGATACGCTGCCGACGTGCTCGAGCGCTGGACCGCCGCTGTCCTCCGCTGCCGGGCGCTCATCCTCGTGCTCTGGCTCGCCGTCCTCGTCGCGGGCATCTGGGCGGCGCCGCGCCTTCCCCCGCTCCTCTCAGATTCGTTCGCCGTCCCGGGCACCGATTCCGAACGTGCTCGCACGATCCTCGCGCGCAGCTTCCAGGAGCGTCCTGACGGCGCATTCGTCGTCGTCTTCGACGTCCGCAGCACATCCGACCCCGCCGAGCGGCAGCGCGCGCAGCAGCGGCTGCGCCTCGCTGCCCAAGCCGTCCCGACCGGGCACGCGGGCACGCTGCGGGCGGGAGGCGGCATTCTCTTCGGCAACGTCGAGACGACACTCCCGCTCCAGCGGGCGAAGCGGTATACGGAGGCGGTCCGCGAGGCGCTGCAGACGTCCGGCGGGGCACCGGCCTTCGTCACCGGCCAGCCGGCGATCCAGCGCGATCTCGACCGTGTCTTCGCCTCCGACCTCCGGCGCGGACAGGCGCTCGCGGTGCCGGTCGCGCTGCTGGCCCTGCTTGCCGTCTTCGGGGTATCGCTCGCGGTCGTGATCCCCTTCGTCTTCGCGGCGTGCACGATCGCGGGGACGCTGGTCGTGGTCTGGGCCCTCGCGCACTCCCTCTCGATGGTCACCTACGTGACGAACCTCGTCGAGCTGGTGGGGCTCGCCCTCGCGATCGACTACTCGCTGCTCGTCGTGCACCGCTTCCGGGAGGAGGTCGGCCGGGGGGACGACGTGACGGCAGCGATCACGCGGACGATGGCGACGGCCGGCCGTTCGGTCGTGTTCTCCGGGCTCGCCGTGGCCGCGGGCCTCGCGGTGCTGCTCCTGATGCCGGTGCCGTTCCTGCGCTCGATGGGCGTCGGCGGGCTCTTGATCCCACTGGCCTCGATCGCCGCGGCGTTGACGCTCCAGCCGGTGCTGCTCTCGCTTCTCGGCCCGCGGATCAGGTCGCGCGCAGCCGACAGCCGAGAGGCAGACGCCGGTCTGTGGGCCAGGCTCGCCCGCACGATCATGCGGCGTCCGCTCGCTTTCCTTGCCGGCGGGACTGCTGTGCTCGTCGCTGCGGCAGTGCCGGCGCTTTTCCTCGAGTTGAGCCCCGGCTCCTTCTCCAGCCTCACCGGCAACCGGCCGTCTCTTGTCGGGCTCCACCTCCTCCGCGACGGCGTCGGTCCGGGCGCTGTCGCACCGACCCAGATCGTCGTGGACACCGGCGCTCCCGAAGGCGCGACGACCACGGCTGTCCGCGCCGCGGTCGACCGGCTCGGCGACCGGCTCGTGCTCGACCCGGAGGCGCTGATCGTCGCCAGCGGCTCGCGCAGACCCTATGTCGACCCCACGCGCCGCTACACGCGCTTGATCGTCGCCGGGCGGCACGAGTACGGCGAGCCCGAGAGCCGCCGCTTCGTGACCAGGCTGCGGCGTGAGCTCGTCCCCGCGGCCGGCTTCCCGTCGGGGGTGCACGTCGTCGCGGGCGGGGCGGCGCCGCAGGGCGTCGACTTTCTCGACCGCGCCTACGGTGCGTTTCCCTGGCTCGTGCTCGCGATTCTCGCGCTCACGTTTCTCGTCCTGGTGCGGGCGTTCCGGTCGCTCGTGCTGCCGCTGAAGGCCGTGCTGCTGAACCTACTCACCACGGCGGCCGTCTACGGGCTGCTGGTGGCCGTCTGCCAATGGGGCGCCGGCGCGGGTGCCCTGGGCATCGAGCATACGGGTCAGATCGAGGGCTGGATCCCGATCTTCCTCTTTGCGGTCCTGTTCGGGCTCTCGATGGACTACGAGGTCTTCATGGTCACCCGCATGCGCGAGGAATGGGACGAGACGGGCGACAATGCACGGGCCGTCGCGGTCGGGCTCGAACGCACCGGCCGGATCGTGACCGCGGCTGCGCTGATCATGGCCGCCGCGTTCTGCGGCTTCCTGGCCGGATCCGTTACGGGCTTGAAGCAGCTCGGCCTGGCACTCGCACTCGGCGTCACAATCGATGCCACCGTCGTCCGCTGCGTCCTCGTGCCCGCGCTGATGGCGTTGCTCGGCCGTTTCAACTGGTGGCTGCCGGCGCCGGTCGCGCGGCGCTTCAGCGGACGATGATCTTCAGCGCGAGCGCATTGTCCGGGCCGAGGGTTTGCAGGCCTCGCTCCACGGAGCTCTGGACGTTCTTGGCCGCCAGCTTGTAGATCCCGGGCTTCTTGAAGACGGCCGTGCGCAGGGTTCCGGCGTAGGAACGCTTGGCGCCGAGGACGAGCGGCGGGCCGGCCACCTGCCGGAAGTCGAAGTCCATCGGGCAGTTGATCCGGATCTGCAGCCGCGTCCCCGGCTTGACGATGATCGTCGTTGCCGGGCCGAGCGACTTCGTGGCGGACCGCCAGACGTGGCAACCGCTGACATAGTGGACGATCGTCACACGGAACGTCGGCGAGATCGCGGCCGCGCCGCCGACCGGCAGTGCGACGGCAGCGGCGGCGACGAGGAGAACGAGCAAGAGCCTTCTCACCCGGCGAGTATTGCTGTTCCTCATCGCACTGGCATCGCGGTTGACTACGGACTGGCGCCAGAAGGCATGAGGGAGGAACGCAAGTGCGCCCCTCCCTCATTGCCCGGGACCACCCCTAGTTGACGACCGTGATCGCCAACCTCATCGCCGGCAGCTGGTAGCCGAGCGCGAGGCCCGGAGCATCCCGTTCATAGGTGAGAACGGGCACCATGCCGTACGGCGTATTGGCATAGGACGGCTGCTGCGTGTAGAGCAGCGGATACATGTCGATCAGGTGTGTGCCGGGGACACCCGTGGCGACCATGTTCATCACGACGTCGCCGTTCGAGTTGAACCCGCAGCCGTACCCGACGTAGCTGTTGTCGTAGGTGACCGCGATCGTGTTGTCGAGCTGCGTCCAGCCGACGCCCTTCAGGTGGATCGTGAAGTGCTGGCCCCGCTTCAGCCGGAGCGACGACACGCCCTTGCCGACGAAGCTCCGCTTAATGAAGTACGGAACCTGCGCCGCCACCTTGCCGGCCTGCACGACCTGGACGACGTGCCAGCCGCCAAGGCCGTCCGGGACCTGGATCTGCGATGCGACCGTGCCGGTCGCGGACGCCGTCGCCTTCCCGAGCGGGATCGAGACGAAGGTCCAGCACGTGCCGGTGCAGTTGACGCGGTTGCCGACCACCGTCGACCACTGGAGCTCGACCGGTGCGTTCGGCGTCAGCCCGGACGCCGTGACGCCGACCTTCGTCATCACGGTGCCGCTCGTGGAGCTGAGCACGGCGGTCGCGCTCGTGCCGGCGCCGAGGCCGGCGGCGTCGAGCGTGGTGCGCGATGCGACCGTCGGCGCCACGTTCGCCGGCCAGTCGATCCTGGCCGCCGGGCGACCGTTGTCCTTCGTGACCTTGAAGGTGAACGTGAAGCCCGTACCCCACGGGATCGGGGACTGCTCGATGTTCAGGTACTTGAAGCTGATCGCGTCGGAGATGTCGAGCGTGTGCAGCCCAACCGGGCCGCTGGCACGGATGTGCACCTTGGCGACGCCCCGCGTCCAGTTGGCCATGACGGCGCCGACGTACTTGTTGTCGTAGAGGAGCGACCCGCCACCCTCGTAGAGCGACGCGCCGAGACCCTTGTAGGTGACGGTGATCATCGTCCCGATCGGGCCTTGCTTCGGGCTGATCGAGGCGGAGCGGGCGGTCAGGAATCCGCCCTTCGCGACCTGGAGGCCGTCGACGACGGCGTAGATCTCGTGCAGGCCACCGAAGTCCTCGGGTGCCTTGAGGTTGACGCTGAACGCACCGCTCGCACTCGTGCGGGCCATGGCCAGCTGAACCGTGAACTTCGTTGCCTTGCGACCCAGGTAGTCGACGCTGTCGGCACGTGGGTCGAGGACCCAGTCCACGTTGGCGGTACTCCAGGTCAGGATGACGTCCTTGCCGGCGGGAAGCCCGGTGCCGGCGATCGTGATCGGGGTGCCTGCCAGCGCGATGTCGGGCGTCGTCTTCAGGAGCTTCATCTCGGCGGCCGGCTTTCCTGGATCGACGACGGGCCCGGGAAGGGCCGCGACGCCTGGGATCGCCGGTGCGGCAAAGGGCTTCGCCTCAGCGGAGGCGATCGCCGGCAGCACCAGCAGCGCGAGCGCGGCGAGCGTGCCCAACACAGCCTTCCTGGAGAGCGAAGCCGAGTGAGTGATGGTGATCATGGGGGTGGTCCCTTCTGTTCTCGGCTTTACGGAATGATCGTGATTGCGTAGTCGTAGGATCCGACCTTGCCGCTATCGAGCGTGAACGTGACGCGGATCGTCGCGTCGCCGAGCGGGAAGTCGGTCGGGATGTTCCAGGCATTCGTCCAGAACCAGACGCGGTTCGTCGTCGCGCCGTGTGCGCCCCAGTTCAGCGTGATCGGGCTCGCCACACCGGGCACCGCGAACGTGGCCGTGTCGACGTTCTCGGTCGAGAGGACGTTGCCCGTCGCCAGGTCCGAGCCCCAGGTGCGGAGCACGAACTGCTCGCCGCGCCTGAACACGTTGGTCTGCGTGCAACCGACCGGCCGCGGAGTCGTGCCGGCGGGGCGGGTGCCGTTCACACTGTCGACGTAGAGCGCGGCATCGAGCTTTGCGTCTGCCGGCACCGCCGGGTTGGCAGCGACCGGTGCGGAGATGCTCGTCGTGGTCGTCTTTGTTACGGTCAGCTGCGCCGAGGTGACGGGCAGTTGGACGAACTGGCCGTACCGCTTGGCCTCCAGCTTGATCAGGATCTTGAAGTCGACGAGCCCGAGCTTGTAGTCGGCCGGAACGGCCCATGTTCCCGACCACGGCATGCGTGCGCTCGCACCGGCTGCCGTCGGGTCGAACTTCAGCTTCACGTTCGGCTGATTCGGGATCTTGACGTAGAAGTACTTCACGCCCTTCGCCGCGAGGACCCTGTGGGTCTTGCCGTCGACCGCGTATGCGCGGAAGACGACGCTCGAGCCGGGGGCTACCTGCGTGATCATGGCCCGCTCGGTGGTCACCGTCTGGGCAGCGATGAAGACCTGCTGCACCTTCGGCGACGGGAACGGCGTCTCGACCGGGGGGTCGGCCGCCGCTGCGGCCGCCGGGAACGCAGCTGTGGCTGCGATTGCGGCGACCAAAAGAACCTTTCTCATGATGCTCCTCTGTGGACGGCGGGCCCGGTTACTCGACCGGATGCCCGCCCGTCCGTTGTCATGACTACTTGGTCAGGGTCCCGGCGAACTTGACCGAGAACGTGCCCTTGCCGCGGTCGTAGACGCCGGTGATCTTGAGCTTGCCGCGGGCGTTCGCGAGCTTTCCGTAGCCCTTGATGACCGTGGCACGCGCATTGATGCTGAAGACCTGGCCGGCCTCGTCGCCGCAGCCGGTCGAGGCGGGCACGACCTTGAAGGTCAGCTTCGTCTTCGCCAGGCCGGTCATCGTGCCGATGCCGGTGAACGGGACGCACGGCTGCGCGCCTGCGTCGCCGGTCCCCTTGCCCGAGACCTTGCTCGTGCTGAGCAGAGTGCCCTTGCCCGAGCCGTTCGCGCTGATGTACGCGACGTTCTCGTCGACCCTGACGACGGCTGCGCCGGCGAACCTCGCCGTGAACGGGAAGGCTGTCGCCGCCCCGACGGAGGTCGCCGCGGCCGCCACTCCGGCCGTTAGGACCGCGGCGGCCAGCGCGCCGATCGCGATCATGACAAAGCGTTGCTTCTTCATGGAATTCTCCTTTTTGGGTGGTGGCCCAATGTTCGCCGCGAGCCTGCGAGGACGCATCAGTAGCGACGCTCAGCGTCCGTGCGGATAAACCCCGATTAGGTTGCGGGCAGGCTTAGGCGTGAAAGCGGCCGAGCGCCCAGCGGGCGTCGAGCGGTCGCTTGCCGAAGTGCTCGCCGTTGACGAGCATGTAGTCGCCGGTTCGAGGATCCATCGGCAGCCGAGACTCCGCCGGATACCAGCGGTTGTGGCGGTCGACCAGCTCGTTCACATCGCTGAAGTCCCACTCGTCCACCAGAGCGCGCCAGGCCGCCGGATCGCCGCAGAGCACGGCGTACGCCTCCGCCAGGGCCTCCTCGTGCACGGCCGTCAGCGCCGAGATCTCCCTCAGCCGCGCCATGTACGGCCTCGGGCCGCCCAGCGAGACGAGATAGCTGTCCGCATCGGGGCGGAAGTTCCGCAGCCGCAGCTGCACCCTGCGGCCCTTGAGGGGACTATCCTGCAGGTCCTGCTCGAGGCCGTCGAGGTTCTTGCGGTCGCGCGGCGTCTCCGGGAGGACGACACCCTGGCGCATGATCCGCTCCCGCTCGCGACGGTCCACGTAACGGAGCGTAGCTTCGACGACTAGCGGCCGAAGAGGCGGCCGAGCAGGCTCTGACGCGGTTCCGGCTGGGGATCCGGGTCTTCGACCGCCGGCTCGATCAGCACACGCACGTTCTCGGTCGAACGCTGCCTAGCCCGCTCGGCCCGCTCGCGGTCTCCCCGGATCGCCGCCCTCATGTCCTCGATCTGGCTCTCCTCCTTCACCGGTCGAGGGTTCGCTCCGCCGACGGTTGTTCCTGCTCGAGATAGGCGCAGCGGCGCCGGTCGCCCGGAAGCGGCGACGGGCCGAGGCGGAGCACGACGAAGCTGCCATCCTCGAGCTCGAGCGCGGCCCCCGGGTCAGGTGGCTGGCCGGCGCGCTGCAGCAACTGATATCCGTCGGGCGAGGACACGAGCGCAACCCATCCGTCCGGCACCGGCTCGGGCTCGTGCTGTTCGAACGCGAACTCCCGGACGAGATCGGGCTTCGGCTCCGGGACCGCAACCGGCGCCAGCTCGACCTGGTCGAGGAGCGCCACGACCCGCTCGATCAGCTCGGCGAGCCGATCGAGGGAAGGCAGGAGCACAGGCGGCGGCTGCCGCCGGCGGCGACGCCGGAACCACATGCGGGGCGAGTTCGCCCCCTCGGCCCCCGTCCCTGCGCGCTAGTTCTGTACCTGCGCAGCCCGTGCCGCCTCGACGAGCTTCGCAGGCGCCACCTCCGCGTAGGCGTCCTCGAGGATCCCGGCCAGCTCATCCAGGTCCAGCCCACGGTCGAGCCGCAGGCCGAGCCAGCCGCGGTGGCCGACGTACGGTGGCCGGAAGAATCGGTCCGAATCGGCCTCGACCAGCATTTCCTGGACGCCGTCGCCGGCCGCGCACCAGACCGCAAAGCGACCGTCCCCGTGATGGTCAGTCAGCACCATCACGAAGCAGCGCTTGTCCTTGACGAAGAACGACGGCGCGCCGTGGCTGAGGCGCTCGCTCGTCTCGGGCAGGCCGAGACAGATCTCCCGGATCGACTCGAGCACTCGCTCGCGTTTCTTCGCGTCGACCGCCATGTCCCGATCCTGCCATACGATCTCTCGGACGTGGACGAGCCCGCCCGCTACCTCGTCTACAGCGTCACGAAGACCTACCTCGGCGTCCTCTGCCTGCGTCTCGGGCTCGACCTCGAAGTGCCGCTCGCGACGTGGATCGACGATGCCCGCCTGCCTGACGCGTCGCTCCGACAGCTGCTGAACCACACGAGCGGCGTCCCCGACTACGGACGGCTGCGCGACTATCACACGGCCGTCCGGGAGCGCCCCTCGGAGCCCTGGGACGACGAGGAGCTGCTCGCTCGCGCGCTCGCGTCAGGCCCGGACTTCCCTCCAGGCGAGGGTTGGGCCTACTCGAACACGGGCTACCTGCTCGTCCGGCGGATCGTCGACCTCGTCGCGGAGGGCGGCTTCCCGGGCGAGCTCAAGCGCGAGCTGCTGCGCCCGCTCGAGCTCGCGGACACCTCACTCGCGCTGGAGCCCGCCGACCTCGAGGGGCTCGCTGCAGGCCCTGAGGGGGCCGAGGAGGTGCGGGGGCGGTACCACCCCTGTTGGGTCGGACACCGGACGCTCGCCTCGACGGTCGGCGACCAGACGCGCTTCTGGACTGCGCTGGCGAGCGGGCAGCTCTGCGACCTCGACGTGCTGACCGAATCGGTGGAGATCGGCTTCGACGCTCCCGGATTCCATCGACCGAGCTACGGCCTGGGCGTGATGACCGATCCACGTCCGGACGGGCTCCTGATCGGCCACGGCGGCGGCGGTCCCGGCTACGCGGCGGCGGCGTTCGCCCTGCTGCGTCGAGCGGCCGAGCCACGTGTCGTCGTCGTGCTGAGCGCCGACGAGCGGGCCGACGTGCAGGGAGAGGCGCTCAGCCGGTTCTGAGACGGTCGAGCTGCCAGCAGTCGGCCCACCACTCCGGGTGCGGCATCCCGCTGCTTCGACTCAGGTTCAGCAGCGCTTCGACGTCGTAGGTCGTCCGTCTCAGGTCCACGTGGAGCCGGCCCTCGTCGTGGCTGACGATCCCGTACTCGGCCCACGGCGCGATCGCGATCGTGCGCGGCGCCCATTCGCTGAACGGCAGCCCGATCGCGCCCGGGTTCACCACCAGCGCGTGCTCGAGGCGCCGCAGCATCTGGATGTGGGTGTGGCCGCAGAGAACGACGGGCGTGATCGCGTCGCCGAGGATCCCTTCGAGCGTCTCATCCGGGGTGACGGAGTAGATCCCCTCCTCGTTGGACGAGGGAGAGCCGTGGCAGCAGAGCGCGCGGAGCCCGTCGCCGAGGTCGAGCTCGACCGTGGCCGGGAGGGCGTCCAGAACCGCCAGCTCGCCGGCGGAGAGCTGCGCCTTCCAGAACTCGCCGATCTCGAGGAGCTTCTGGCCGATCTCGTCCTCCGGCGGGGGGATGCCCTCGCAGAACCACGTCTCCCAGTTGCCCTTGACGACCGGACAGCCGAGCGCCATGACGCGGGCGAGCGTCTCGGCCGGCTGCGGGCCGACGGCGAGGTCGCCGAGGCACACGAGGCCGTCGAGCTCCTCGCGCTCGAGCTCGGCGAGGACGGCGTCGAGCGCCATCAGGTTGCCGTGCGGGTCGGAGAGAACGCCGATCCGCTTCACGAGCCCAGCTCCCGGTCGAGGTTCGCCGCAGCGCTGATCAGAGCCAGGTGCGTGAAGGCCTGCGGGAAGTTGCCGAGCAGCTCGCCGGTCGCGCCGATCTCCTCGGAGTACAGGCCGACGTGGTTCGCGTACGTCAGCATCTTCTCGAACACGAGCCTGGCCTCTTCGACGCGTCCCGCCCGCGCGAGGGCCTCCACGTACCAGAACGAGCAGATCGTGAACGTGCCCTCGTCGCCCTCGAGGCCATCGGGCGAGGCAATCGGGTTGTAGCGGTACACGAGGCTGTCCGACACGAGCTCCTCCGAGATCAGGTCGAGCGTGGACAGCCAGAGTGGGTCGGTGGGCGCGATGAACTTCGTCAGCGGCATCAGCAGCACGGACGCGTCGAGCACGTCGGTGTCGTAGTGCTGGACGAAGGCGCCGCGCTTCGGGTTCCAGCCCTTCTCGATCACCTGGCGGTAGATCGCGTCACGGGTGGACAGCCAGCGGACCATGTCGGCGGGCAGCCCGCGCGGGCGGGCGATCCGGATCGCCCGCTCGACGGCGACCCAGCACATCAGACGGGAGTAGGTGAAGTGCTGGCGACCGCCGCGGACCTCCCAGATCCCCTCGTCCGCCTGATCCCAGTTCTCGCACACCCACTCCACGATCCGCGACAGATCGGTCCAGGCTGCATGGGAGATCGGCGACCCGTGCTTGTTATAGAGGTAGACCGAGTCGATCAGCTCGCCGTAAATGTCCAGCTGGAGCTGAT
>JANMJY010000089.1:0-2736 GCA_031371615.1 Actinomycetes bacterium
ACCGCCGGACTAGCTACGCCGTGACGCGCTTACCGCCGCGCCCCGCAACGGCGCGGTAGATCAGCAGCAGTACGATCGACCCCACGATCGCCGTCAGCCAGGTGCTGATGTCGAAGAAGTCGTCGAGCGGATGGGCGCCGAACAGCGCCGCGGCGAGGAACCCGCCCAGGATCGCGCCGACGATCCCGATGATCGTCGTCACGATGAACCCACCCGGGTCGTCTCCGGGCAGCAATGCCTTGGCGATCGCCCCAGCGAGAGCGCCAAGAATGATGAAAGCGATGATCCCCAATTGAACCTCCTAGTCGGATTTCGCTTGACTCTCCCCCGTGGGACGCACTTTCATACGTAGCGGCTAGAGTCCGCCCGCAATCACGCGAGATCCGAGGAGTGTCGATGGAACCCTTCGTCGAGCTGACGACACGTCTGGCCGAGATCCACGACCTGCGGCGCACGCAGGAGATCCTGTTCTGGGACCAGACGGTGATGATGCCTCCCGGCGGCGGCTCCGTCCGCGGCCACCAGGTGACGACGCTCGACCGGATCGCGCACCAGAAGTTCGTCTCCGGCGAGATCGGCAAGCTGCTCGACGACCTCTCCAAGTACGCGCAAGAGCTCGACTACGACTCCGACGACGCGAGCCTGATCCGCACGACGCGGCGCGACTGGGAGAAGGCGCGCCGTGTCCCCGCAGAGCTCGCCGCCGAGATGACCGGCGCCGCCGCCGACGCGCACGACATCTGGGCCAAGGCGCGCGCCGAGAACGACTACGCCCTCTTCCTGCCCCACCTCGAGCGCGCGGTCGAGCTGAAACAGCGCTATGTCGATTGCTTCGAGGGCTTCGACGAGGCCTACGACGTCCTCCTCGACGACTACGAGCCGGGGATGAAGACCGCCGAGGTGCGCCAGGTCTTCGACGACCTGAAGGCCGAGCTCGTCCCGCTGATCGCCGAGATCGGCTCCGTCGAGGGCGACGACGCTTTCATGGACGGCCCCTGGCCGATCGATGCGCAGCACGAGTACTCGCTGAAGATCATCGAGCGGTTCGGCTACGACCCGTCGTTCGCGCGGCTCGACCTGACGGTGCACCCGTTCGCGGCCAGCTCGGGCACGCAGGACATCCGCCTGACCACGCGCTACCGGGAAGACGACATCACCTCGATCTTCACCGCCATGCACGAGTGCGGGCACGGGCTGTACGAGCACGGCGTCTCGCCGACGCTCGAGCGCACTCCGCTCTGTCACGGCGTCTCGTCCGCCCTGCACGAGTCGCAGAGCCGGATGTGGGAGAACATCGTCGGGCGCAGCCGACCCTTCTGGAACCACTTCTACCCCTCGTTCCAGGCCGCGTTCCCCGAGGCAATCGGCGACGTCGACCAGGAGCGGTTCTACCGGGCGATCAACCGCGTTAAGCCCTCGTACATCCGCGTCGACGCGGACGAGGCGACGTACAACCTGCACATCATCCTCCGCTTCGAGCTGGAGCAGGAGATCATGGCCGGCACGATCGACCTCAAGGAGCTGCCGGAGGTCTGGAACGCGCGCTTCGAGGAGTACCTCGGCATCCCGGTGCCGAACGACACGGTGGGGGTGCTGCAGGACGTGCACTGGTCCGGTGGCGGCTTCGGCTACTTCCCGACCTACTCGCTCGGCAACATCGTCTCCGTCCAGGTCTGGGAGAAGGTGCTGAGCGAGATCCCGGATCTGCCCGACCAGTTCGAGCAGGGCGAGTTCGGACAGCTGCACGACTGGCTGCGGAGCAACCTCTACGTGCTCGGCCGCAAGTTCACGCCCCAGGAGACGCTCGAACGGGTCGTGGGCGGCCCGATCGACGCAGCGCCGTACGTGCGCTACCTGAAGGACAAGCTGGGCGCGCTCACGACCGCCTAGCGGTCTGCGTCCGGCTCTCCCGTTACTTCACATTCCAGGCAGATCCAGTCATCGTCGCGTCCCTCCCGCGCGCTCAGCGCCGCGGGCACCATCGTCACGCCGCACACAGGGCAGATCGGTGGCCTGTCGTCATCCACGTCTGGAGTATGGAGCGATGGGCCGGCGTCGTGGTCTCTCGGCAGAAGTGTCCCCAGAGCAATCGATCATGATGTGGCGCGACTGACTCGTTCGACTCACGGAGGTGCTCGCAGTGGCTGAGAGGAAACCTGCAATGAAGGGCGCGAAGGCATCCGCCAAGGCCGCTACCGGCAAGGCGTCCGAGAGATTCACGAACGAGGAACGAGCCGCGATGAAGGAGCGCGCCAAAGAGACGCGCCGCAGACCGCGTGCGGGCAAGGCGGACGGGGAACAGGACGTACTCGCGAAGATCGCCGAGATGCCGGAACGGGATCGCGCCCTGGCCGAGCGGCTCCACGCCATCGTCAAAGCCAGCGCACCCGCGCTCACGCCGAGAACCTGGTACGGGATGCCCGCGTACGCCCTGGACGACAAGGTCGTCTGCTTCTTCCAGAGCGCACACAAGTTCAAGACGCGGTACGCGACCTTTGGCTTCAGCGCCGCCGCGAACCTCGACGAAGGCGCCATGTGGCCGACTGCCTTCGCGCTGGAGACGATGACTCCCGCCGAAGAGGCGAGAATCGGCGCGCTCGTGAAGAAGGCGGTGAGCTGAGTGATGGCTCTCCCGGCGACGCCCACGGGATGACGGCCACGGTTGCGGAGCCCACTGCGACGGGCGCGGCGTTCGAGTTGGCCAAGAGCGGGAGCGACCTCGTCTACAACGGCAAG
>JANMJY010000118.1:0-41463 GCA_031371615.1 Actinomycetes bacterium
CCCCTGGCTCGTCGCGGTGCTGATCGCGCTGTTCGGCTTCCTGGCGCCGGTCGCGAGCCTACGCCTCTCCTTCATCACGACGATCCTCCTCCCCGTGACCGTCGGCGTCGCGTTCACGGTCGGAACGCAGCTCGGCTTCGAGCAGGGAATCGTGCTCCCGTTCACCTACCCGATGGCGGCGCTCGTCCTCTCCACCGTCGGCGCGGTGGGCACTCACTACTCGGTGGCGGCGTTCGAGCGGGCGCGCACCCGTGACGTCTTCTCGCGGTTCGTGCCCGAGGAGGTCGTGAAGCAGGTGCTCGCGCGAACCGACCGCGACCTCCGCCTCGGCGGCGTCGACGTCGTCGGGACGATCATGTTCACCGACCTGCGCGGCTTCACCAGCTTCTCGGAGCGGCTGGAGGCGGCGCGCGTAATCGACATCGTCAACGTGTATCTGACGGAGATGAGCGAGGCGATTCTCGCCCACGGCGGCACCCTTGTCTCGTACGCGGGCGACGGCATCATGGCAGTTTTCGGCGCGCCGATCGACCAGCCCGATCACGCTGACCGTGCCGTCGCCGCCGGAGAGGAGATGCTCTCGGTGCGGCTGCCGCGCGTCAATGAGTTCGTGAGCGCCAAGGGGTACGGGGACGGCTTCCGCATGGGCATCGGCGTCCATAGCGGGGCCTTCATCGCCGGAAACATCGGCTCCGAGCGCCGGCTTGAATACACCGCGATCGGGGACACAGTAAATGCGGCCTCCCGCATCGAGGGGCTGACGAAGGGAACGCGGCACATGATGCTGTTCTCGGAGGCGACCCAGGTGCTGATGACCTCGCCCCCGACCGACGATCTGGTCTTCTTCGCGGAGCTCGAGCCCCGAGGCCGCCAGGCCGCGCTCCGACTCTTCTCGCTCGAGTCGGTGTCCGATCCGCTGCCCGGAGCCGCCACGGTGCCCGTGCTCGAGCCGGTCTCACACGAGGACGACACTCCGCCCGAGACCATGCCGGGGATCGCGGCCGTCTAGACCCGGTGGTGCATCCAGACGTTGGGCTCGACGTAAACGCCCTCGTCGCGCTGGCGGTCGATCTCGACCGGAACGAGCGCTCCCCGGACGACGTACGAGCCGCTTTCCGGGAATTGCATTCCGGTCCAGGACTCCCAGTCGGCGACTGAGCCCGCGATGCGCATCGCGCGGTGCGCGACCCGGATCAGCTCCGCGCCCGCCTGCTCGTGCGTCCGGAGCCACGCGTCGAAGAGCCTCCCGTCGTCGCGGCGCCACTCGACGTAGCGATCGATTGGGATGAGCGGGTAGAAGTGCTTCTGGCTCGGCCGCACGGGGGCGACGAGATCTGAGAGCCCCCGAGCTGCAACGGCCCTCCGCATTCCGTCGAGCATGACCTTGCTCAACCCCCGGCCGCGCTGGTCGACGCCGATCACGATCGCGATCGCCGAGACCGCCTTGGCCGGCTCGCCCGAGAATGCCCGCTCGAGCGCCGCGTCCCAGCCGTCGTCGGGGAGCTCACCTGGGCCGAACGGGATCACGACGGCGTTCGACTCCGCGAGCAACCGATCGTCGTCGTCCAGGAGGTAGAGCTGGAGGTCTGGATATTCCTCGTACTGGCGCTCCCAGTACACGCCCGCGACGGCGTCGTGATGCATGAACTCCTCCCAGGTGGCGCCGAGCTCGTCGCGCCGCTGGAGGAGTTCCGGGCGCTCGGCGTGCGAAAAGATCTTCACACGCTCTCCAGCAGCGCGACCGCTTCCGCCGCCAGGCCCTCGCCCCTGCCGGTGAATCCGAGCCTGTCGGTGGTCGTGGCGCGAACGTTGACTCGCGCAGGCTCGACACCGAGCGCACTTGCGAGCCGGTGGCGCATCTCCTCGCGGTGCGGTGCGATCCTGGGATCCTCGCCGATCAGCACGCAGTCGGCGTTGACGAGCACGTAGCCCGCATCGCGTACCTGTGCGTAGGCATCGCGGAGGAGGTGGAGCGAGTCGGCGCCGTGCCAGCGCACGTCGCCGGACGGGAAGAGCGAGCCGATGTCGCCGAGGCCCGCGGCGCCGAGAACGGCGTCGATGAGCGCGTGCGCGATCACGTCGCCGTCCGAGTGTCCCGCGAGGCCGCGAGGATACTCGATCGCGACGCCGCCGAGCACGAGCCGGACGTCGTCCTCGAACGCGTGCGCGTCGACCCCGAGGCCGATCCGGAGCTCAGACACCGGCAAGCACCTCCGGCAACGCGACGCGGTCTGCGATGTACGCGGTCTCCGCCGCCGGGCGGCCGCCCTCCTTGTCGGTCTCGTCTACGAGCGTCTCCCCGACGCCCAAGACGACCGCTCTCACAGCCATGCCGCGACCTGCTCGAGATCGGCGGGCGTGGTCACCTTCAGCAGGTGCGGGTCGCCCTCGACGACTTTGACGCGGCCGCCGATCGCCTCGACGAGCGACGAGCAGTCCGTCGCGTCGGCGAGGTCGCCCTCGAACGCCTGCCTGAGCTTGGGGGCGAGGAACGCCTGCGGCGTCTGCACCGCAACCAGCCTCTCGCGCGGCTCGGTGCCGGTCACGCGGTCGCCGTCGACGCTCTTGACGGTGTCCTTGAGCGGCAGTCCCGGCACGACGCCGTCCCAGCCCTCCGACAACGGCGCCAGCACCCGCTCGAGCACCGCCTCGCTCACGAGCGGCCTGGCGGCGTCGTGCACGATCACGACCAGCGCCTCCTCCGGCACCTCGGAGAGCGCTGCCCGCACGGACTCCGCGCGGGTCGCTCCACCGGTCACAGCTGCGACCACCTTCGTCGCGGCGAGCTCCTCGGCGAGGAGGATCGCAGGCTCCTCCCACCCGGCAGGGACTGCGACGACGATGGCGTCGATCCAATCCGACTCGTCCAGGCGCCGGAGCGGCTCGGCAAGCAGCGGCAGCTCACCGAGCCCCATGAATGCCTTCGGGCGGTCTCCGCCCAGCCGCTCACCCGTCCCCGCAGCGACGAGGAGGGCCCAGACGCTCATATCGAGGCGGAACGCGCTACCTAGGCAGTGGCAGCGGCGGCCTTCGCCTTGGTCTTCTTCTTCGGCTTCTCGCCGGTTCCGGCCAGCACACCGTCGAGCCACTCGGCGGCCTCGTCCTCGTCGACGGCCTTGGCGTACATCAGCTCGGAGGCGAGGATCTTCTTCGCCTTCACGAACATCTGCTTTTCGCCCGTCGAGAGTCCCTTTTCATGGTCACGAAGGTTGAGGTTCTTGACGACCTCGGCCAGCTCGAAGATGTCGCCGGTCTTCATCTTGTCGCGGTTGTGCTTGAAGCGCCGGTTCCAGTTCTTCGGCATCTCCGACTCGCCGGCCGTCAGGGCCTTGACGACCGTGTTGACGAGATCCTCGTCGATGACGGTGCGCAGACCGACTTGCTCAGCGTTCTCGACGGGGACGTTCACGGTCATGTCGTTGTGCAGGATCTGGATCGTCAGGTACTCGCGCGTCTGACCGAGAATCTCGCGCTTCTCCTTCTTCACGACCGTGCCTGCTCCGTGGTGCGGATACACCACCTTGTCGCCAACGTCGAACAAGCCAGCCTCCCTGGTTTCGAACATCTGCGGTGAAAATCGATCTGTTCAGTGAAGAAGCCGGCGGGCTCGAGAGCTCACCGGCATGCGGAGACCACTGTATCAGAAACCCCTGGAAAAGGCCACCTTTTCAGCGTAATTAGGCTGATTTGCGGGGATTTTCTTCGCCCGCTTCCAACCCGGCGCGCAGCGCTTCCCGCAGAGTGCCCGATTCGGAGACCCTGATCTTCGAACGGGACCGTGTGCCGGCCGGAGCAACCACGGCGGAGATACCGAGCTTGGTGCACTCCTCCAGCCGCCGCTCTGACTGGGCAGCGGGACGCAGCCGGCCGGTAAGGCCGATCTCGCCGAACGCGGCGACCCCTTCGCGCACGGCAGCGTTGCGCGCGGCCGAAGCGATCGCGAGCGCGATCGCCAGGTCGGCGCCCGGCTCGTCGATGCGCAGCCCGCCGGCAACGTTGACGAAGACGTCGGCGGAGCCGAGGGCGACGCCGGCATGCCGAGAGAGGACGGCGACGATCATCGCCAGCCGCTTCGGATCGACGCCTGTGCCGACGCGCCTCGGCATGGCGAGATCGGTGGGGGCGACGAGTGCCTGGATCTCGAGCAGGATCGGCCGCGTGCCCTCGAGCACGCAGGCGACCGCGGCGCCGATCTCGCCCGGCAGCGTCTTGCCGAAGAGCTCGGAGGGATCGGGGACGCCGACGAGCCCCTCGCCCGTCATCTCGAAGACGCCGAGCTCGTTGGTCGAGCCGAACCGGTTCTTGGTCGCCCGAAGGACGCGGTGTGCGTGATAACGGTCGCCCTCGAACTGGAGCACGCAGTCGACGAGGTGCTCGAGCACGCGCGGGCCCGCGACAGCGCCGTCCTTCGTCACGTGACCCACGAGGATCGTCGCGACTCCGAACTCCTTGGCCACTCGCAGCAACCGGCCCGCCGCCTCGCGCACCTGGCCGACCGAGCCCGGCGCGGAGCCCATGTCGGCCGAGTACAAGGTCTGGATCGAGTCGATCACGCAGACGTCGGGCCGCTCGCGCTCCAGCGTCGCGCACACGGCTTCGAGCTCGGTCTCCGCCAGGATCTCCACTGCTTCCGTCCCGCCGAGCCGCGCTGCCCGCAACTTCACCTGGGCCGTCGACTCCTCACCGGTGACGAGCAGTGCGCGGCGTCCGGCGGCCGAGATCGCGCCCAGCGCGCTCAGGAGGAGCGTCGACTTGCCGACGCCCGGTTCCCCGCCGACGAGCACGAGGCTCGCAGGCACGAGGCCGCCGCCGAGGACGCGGTCGAGCTCGGGAACGCCGGTGGAGATCCGCTTCGCCTCCTCAGCGTTGACATCGACGAGCCGGAGCAACGGCCTGGCAGACACCTTCTGGGTCGCTGCGGCCGGCGCCTCCTCGACGAGCGAGCCGAAGGCGTCACAGCCGGGGCACTTCCCGAACCACCGCCCGGCGGAGTAGCCGCACTCGGTACACGCGTAGTTGACTGCCGCCTTGGCCATGGATCGAGGCTAGCCCGCGAGGCGGACGGGGTTGTGCCAACTCGGTCCCGAAAGTGTGTCGACAACGAGAGAGGCCGCCTCCCGGCGGCCTCTCGGCGCTACTCCTCTTCGGCCGGAGCCTCTTCGGGCTCGGGTGGGACCTCGGCCGGGACCGTCACCTTCTCGACGCGGGGCTCGCCTTCGACGATCCTGATGCTGACGAGCGACTCGCCCTCCTCGCCGGTGAGATCTTCCTTCCGGTCGACCATGATCGTGGCGCCCGGATTGAGGCTGCGGCCGAGCACGAAGTCCGCGAGCGGGTCCTCGATGAAGCGCTGGATCGCGCGGCGCAGCGGCCGGGCGCCCATGGCCGGGTCGAAGCCCTGCTCCACGAGCACCTCCTTGGCGGCGTCGGTCAGTTCGATCGCGACCTCGTAGCCCGCCATCTGCTCGCGCAGCCGCTTCAGCTGCAGGTCGACGATCGTCAGGATCTCTTCCTTCTCGAGCTTGTGGAAGACGATGATCTCGTCGATCCGGTTCAGGAGCTCCGGGCGGAAGACCTTCTTCAGCTCGCCGGTGACCCGGCTCTTCATCTCCTCGTAGCTGAGCCCGTGCTCGTCGCCGATCGAGAACCCGAGCGTCTGGTTCTTGGCGATCTGGCCGGCTCCGATGTTCGACGTCATGATCACGATCGCGTTCCGGAAGTCGACCTTGCGGCCCTGCGAGTCGGTCAGCTTCCCCTCTTCCAGGATCTGGAGCAGGATGTTGAAGACGTCCGGATGGGCCTTCTCGATCTCGTCGAGCAGGAGCACCGAGTACGGCTTGCGGCGGACCGCCTCGGTCAGTTGGCCGCCCTCGTCGTAGCCGACGTAGCCGGGCGGCGAGCCGACGAGCCGGGACACGGAGTGCTTCTCCATGTACTCCGACATGTCCACCTGGATCATCGCGTCCTCGTCGCCGAAGAGGAACTCGGCGAGCGTGCGGGCGAGCTCGGTCTTGCCGACGCCGGACGGGCCGAGGAAGATGAACGAGCCGGTCGGCCGCTTCGGGTCCTTGATCCCGGCGCGGGCGCGACGGATCGCCTTCGAGACCGCGACGATCGCCTGGTGCTGGCCGATCACGCGCTTGTGCAGCTCGTCTTCCATCCGGATCAGCTTCTGCGACTCGGCCTCGGTGAGCTCGAAGACGGGGATGCCCGTCCACATCGAGACGATGTCCGCGATCTCCGGCCGGTCGACGATCGGCTGCTCCTCGGACTCCTCGGTGCGCCAGTTCTCCTCGAGCTCCTTCTTCTTCTGCGTCAGCTTGCGCTCCTTGTCGCGGAGCGACGCGGCCTTCTCGAACTCCTGCGACTCGATCGCGTTCTCCTTCTCCGTCCGCACGCGCTCGATCTCGTCCTCCAGCTCGCGGTAACGCGGCGGCGCCGTCATCGTCTTGATCCGGAGCCGTGAGCCCGCCTCGTCGATCAGGTCGATCGCCTTGTCCGGGAGATGCCGGTCCTGGATGTAGCGGTCGGCGAGCTCGGCGGCGGCGCGCAGCGCGTCGTCGGAGATCTGGCAGCGATGGTGCGCCTCGTAGCGGTCGCGCAGGCCGCGGAGGATCTGCACGGTGTCGTCGATCGACGGCTCCTCCACGCGCACCTGCTGGAAGCGCCGCTCGAGCGCCGCGTCCCGCTCGAGGTATTTGCGGTACTCGTCGAGCGTCGTCGCGCCGATCGTCTGCAGCTCGCCGCGGGCGAGCGCCGGCTTCAGGATCGAGGCCGCGTCGATAGCGCCCTCGGCCGCGCCGGCGCCGACGAGGGTATGGAGCTCGTCGATGAATAGGATGATGTCGCCCCGCTGCATGATCTCCTTCATCACCTTCTTCAGCCGCTCCTCGAACTCGCCGCGGTACTTGGAGCCGGCGACGAGGGCTGCCAGGTCCAGGGTGTAGATCTGCTTGTTCTTCAGCAGCTCCGGCACCTGGTTCGTGGAGATGCGGGTGGCGAGGCCCTCGACGACGGCGGTCTTGCCGACGCCGGGCTCGCCGATCAGCACGGGGTTGTTCTTCTGGCGGCGTGAGAGGATCTGCATCACGCGCTCGATCTCGGTCGCGCGCCCGACGACCGGGTCCAGCTTCCCGTCCGTGGCAGCCTTCGTGAGGTTGCGGCCGAACTGATCGAGCAGCTTCGAGCTTTTTGCCTTTTCTCCAGCACCCCCACCGGAACCCTGCTGGCGCCGGCCGGGGCCGGAGAGCATGCGGATGATCTCGTTGCGGATCTTCTCGGCGTCCGCGTCGAAGTCGAGCAGGATACGCGCGGCGACGCCCTCGTTCTCGCGCACGAGGCCGAGCAGGATGTGCTCGGTGCCGATGTAGTTGTGGCCGAGCGAGAGCGCCTCGCGGAGTGCCAGCTCGAGCACCTTCTTCGCGCGCGGCGTGAACGGGATCTGGCCGGTCGTGACCTCGTCGCCCTGGCCGACGATGCGCGCGACCTGCGCGCGCACCTCCTCGACCGTGATGTCGAGCGACTCGAGCACGCGCGCAGCGAGGCCCTCCTCCTCCCGAAGGAGGCCGAGGAGGATGTGCTCGGTGCCGATGTAGTTGTGCTTGAGAGCGCGGGCCTCGTCCTGCGCGAGGACGACGACCTGGCGAGCCCGTTCCGTGAATCGCTCGAACATCCTGTCGACCCTCCTTCCAACTCATGTCCGGAGGAAGGCTCACCCGCCCTCCGGGTCGAAGGTCTGCGTCCATCGTATCGGACAAGGCGGGGGTGCCCGTTAGCGCGGCACCGGTGCGTCGGGGGTGTCCGACCTCGTGACGGCGTACCGTGTGATCGTGGTCGATCTCCACACGCACGTCCTGCCCGGTCTCGACGACGGAGCGCGGCACCTGGACGAGGCCATCGAGATGGTGCGCACGATGGCGCAGGACGGGATCCGGGTCGTCGCGGCGACGCCCCACGTGCGCGACGACTATCCGACGACTCCGGATCAGATGGAAGCGGCGCTCGGCCTGCTGCAAGCGGCAGTCGAGGCGGCGGGAATCGAGATCGAGCTACGCGGGGGCGGAGAGGTCGCCATCTCCGCCCTCGGCGACCTCGACGCAGCCGCGCTCGCCCGCTTCGGTCTGGGCGGCAATCCGCAGCTGCTCCTGCTCGAGATGCCGTACTACGGCTGGCCCCTTTCGCTCTCGCACCAGTGCGAGCGGCTGTTGCGAAGCGGAGTCGTGCCGGTGCTCGCGCATCCGGAGCGAAACACCTCGGTCGCGACTCACACCCGTGAGCTGGCGGACCTCGTTCGCTCCGGGGTGGTCGTGCAGCTCACGGCCGCTGCAGTCGACGGCCGCCTGGGTCGGTCCGCTGCCTCCCTGGCGCGGCACTTGCTCGACCTGGAGCTCGCGCACCTGATCTCGAGCGATGCGCACTCTCCCGAAGTGAGGGAAGCAGGCCTTTCAGCCGCAGCGACGAAAGTGGGCGGCGATCTCGGACACTGGCTGACGAGCGCGGCGCCGGCGGCACTGTTGGCCGGAGCGCCACTCCCCCGAAGGCCAGCTGCAAAACGCCGGCCTTTTCGTCGCGGGCGTCTCGGCCGCTGACGAATTCAAGGCAGCTAATGACGTTGCCGACAGATAGCCTGGTGAATGAAGTGACCGACACCTCTCCCTCTCCGGAGCCGTTCCTCTACGGCGAACGGATGCGGGACGAACCCGCACCAGATGGGCGGGCGGCCTCGGTCCCGCCACACCGAAGCCGGCGTCGGACACGCGTTGCGATCGAGTTACGGAGGTCGGTCGGACGGGCCTTGCTCGTCTGGCTGGTCGCCTACGCGACCCTTCGATCCGGTTCCGACGTGGCCGCCGCCGCGGCCCGCGCAGCCGCCGTCACCGCGATCTTCGTCCCCTTCCTCGAACGGTCGACGGCGACGTCGAGAGTGCTGCCGGCCAGCTTCGGCACGCTCGCGATCCCGGCACTCGGCGCAGCCTGGGGAGCGGCAGCTCTCTCGTGCGCGGCGTTCTGGGTTCCCGCCCTCGACCTCGATCCCGGCACGGTCGCGATCATCGGGGGCTTCGGCTTCCTGCTCGTGATGCTGTGGGACCTCTTCGCGCGCCGCGCCGCCAACTCGCCGGTGCGTCTGCTCGTGATCGGCAGCGGCGACTGGCTCGAACGGCTCGTCACCGACCTCATGACGCCCGAGGCGAAGGAACGTTTCCGGCTGATCGCGGTCGCGACCGACCAACCGATTCGTGATCTCCGGCTGGGAGGCGTGCGGGTCAGACCGCTCTCGGACATCGACGGTCTGGTCTCGGACGTCGAACCGGAGCTCGTGGTCGTGGCGGTGGAGCGCGGGCGCCCCGAGGTCTTCGAGCGCCTCCTGTCGGTCGCAGCGCAACAGTTCAACGTGGTCGGCCTGCCCGAGTTCTACGAGGTCGCTTTCGGCAGGCTGCCGATCCGAGTCATTACGCCTGCCTGGTTCATGAGCACGCTGCACCTGTACAACCGGCCGTACAACCGGCTCGCAAAACGGCTGTTCGACCTCGTCGTCGCCACGATCGGCCTGATCGTGACGCTCCCTCTGTACCTGCCGATCGCCCTGCTCGTGAAACGAACTTCGGGGCCGCTCCTCTACCGCCAGCGCCGGCTCGGTGAGAACGGCGTTCCATTCCAGATCCTCAAGTTCCGTTCGATGCGGGAGGGATCCGAGCTGCCGGGCGTCGCCCAGTGGGCGGCACAGGACGACGCGCGCGTGATTCCGGGCGGCGGGGCGATGCGCAAGTGGCGAATCGACGAGCTGCCCCAACTCTGGAATGTCCTGCGCGGCGAGATGTCGATCGTCGGCCCGCGCCCCGAGCGCCCCGAGTTCCTCGAGCAGCTCGAGCGAGAGGTGCCCTTCTGGAAGCATCGAGATCTCCTGAAGCCGGGTATCACCGGCTGGGCTCAGATTCGGTCGGGCTACGCCGCCGACGAGCTCGGCGCGGAGGCGAAGCTCTCGTTCGACCTGTGGTACCTCAGGCACCGGAGCCTGCTGCTGGACACCGTCATCGCGATGCGCACCGTTCGCACAATCCTCATGCGTTCAGGCTCCCGTTAGCGCCGTCCGAATGGATCGGCGCTAACGGGAAACCTGTGGATCTACGCGGTTTCGATCTACGCGGTGTCGTTCCGAGCGATCCGGCGCAGACCGAAGCCCATGCCGAGCAGTCCAATCCCCGCCGCTGAAACGAGCGCGAGATCGGCGCCCGTGAACGGCAGAGCCGAACTCGAGGCGACGGCAGCAGTTGCCTTAGGCGCAGCGGCCTTCGCCCCGAGGATTGCCTGCACCGTGCCGCCCTCACCACCGTACCCCTTAGTGATCGTGCCGTTCGCGGCAAGAGCCGAAGGTACAGCCAGTAGTCCGGCGACGGCGATCAATGTTGCAAGCTTCCTCAAGGGTGCCTCCCCCCTGAAGCACCGGGCCCCCCCGGTGACTTCATCCGCATTTTACGCATCTGTACACCCTTACAGTGCTCGATAAACGAGCTTTTGCAATGGTGCTGACTGCGTCTCTACCCCTTTGACGCAGAATCTATACCTCTGATTGTGAAATCCCTCAAAGATTTTCGACCTGCTTCAGGAGTAGTTCGTCGATCAGGGCCGGTTGGATCGGATTTCCGGCGGCAAGAGAAGACTGGACTTGACGAATGACGATCTCGCGAGGATTCAATTCGGCCGCACGCTTGGCATGACTCGCTGCTGGCCCGGGAGCCGCGGTTCGTGACAAGGCGATCGCGAGCTCGAGGTGGGAGTACCAGTTCAGCGGGTTTCTCTCCAGGGCCTTCTCGAAGCTCGACCTCATCAGCCGGTAGTCCCCAAGACGGCTCGCAATAGCTCCGCGCAGAACGTAGGGCCGGTCCGACAGCGGGTTCACACCGGCCGCGCGATCGAGGTCTGCGTAGGCACGCGCCGGGCTCGACGGCCAGGAACCAGCCGCGTCGGTCTCGTACCTCGCGGCGACCCACGGGAACGCCAGGCTCGATCCCAGGGCCACCGCGGCAACGGCAGCAGCGCCGAGCAGCGGCGCTCGCAGCCGCGGGCGTGCCGCTTGAGCGTTCCTCCTCCGCTCGCTGCGAAGCCCTGCCACCACGCCGAGCAGCGAGAACGCGATCAACCCGCAGGCGGGTATCTCCCAGAGCCAATCGACGGTCGCATGCAGCAGCCAGGCCGCGAACGGAACCGTAGCTGCCGCCGCGACCCCTCGGGCTGGCGTATCTGGCCCGAGACTCCAACTGAAGCCCAACGCAACGAAGGCCGCTAGCAGGAGTCCTCCGACAAGCCCGAGCTGAGAGAGTATCTTGACGACCAGCGAGTGTGGGTAGTCCGGTTGCTCGCCACCGCGGCGCTGCTGGAGGTACGGCGCCGAAAAGTTGTCCACGCCGATACCGCGCAGCGGCTGCCGCTGGAATTCGAGCAGGCCGACGCGCCACATGTCATACCGACCGCTGCCGAGATTGCCGAGCCGGGACGTGCCGGTTGGATCCGCCCCGGTCTTGAACTGCTCCCACGACCGATCCGCGCGCGCACCCGGCGACGCGAGCGCAAGGATGAGCAGGACGGCCGCGGCAGCGGCGCTCGCCACACCGATCCGGAGCCGCCGGAGCGCCTTCGGGCCAGGATCGGCAAGCCCGTCGAGCCGCGGCAGGACGAACGCTGCCGCAAGAGCGCCGGCGACAGCGCACACTGCGATCGCTCCCGCAGCCGAGGTGAGCGCAGCCCGCTGTTGCGCGGCCCCGTCGGCATCGAAGACACGAAGCAGGGTTCGCACGGCCGGCGCCGACACGAGCGTGAGGATGGCGATCGGAGCCGCCGCCCGAAACCGGCGGCGAGCGAGCGCGAAGTAGACGGCGAGGACGATCGGGGTCGTGTAGACCGCCCCCCGGCTTTGCGCGAGGAAGTCGAATTGGGCCAGAGCGACGGCGAGGCCGACTGCGAGGGCCCGCCACCAGCGCCCGAGCCAGGACTGCAGGGAGAGCCCGAGCATCAGCCAGGCGCCCATCCCGAACACGACGGCGTTCGCGTTCGGATAGCCGAGCGGCTCAGAGAGCCGACGCGCGTAGATCACGGCCGCCTCAGGATCGATGGCGACGGCGCCTTCGCGGAGTGTGAGCGCACCGAGGACGACGAGGCCGACGGCGAAGGCGGTGAGGACCGCCGCGGCAGCGCTGGGCCGGACGGGCCACAAGGCGAGCCCCGCGAAAGCAAGCAGGTAGAACGCGGTCAGGTTTGCGCCGTCCCAGGCGGGTGCCTGCACGTCCGCCCAGGCGATCGACAGGTAGGACCAAAGGGTGAGCGCGGCGAGCGCGCCGATCGCCACGAGCGTGGCCCGAGGAAGGTCGACCCGCCGCCCGGAGGCAAAGAGCACGACGACCAGACCCAGCTGCAGCAGGGCAGCCGGAAGCCACGTTCGCGGCTGGATGCCGCCGTGATCCGAGACGAGCGCCAGGCAGATCGCGAAGGTCGCGAGCGCCGGCAGGGCGGTCACGGCAGCCACGAGCATGCGGCCGCCGGTTGCCAACGAGGGGGGATCTTCAGCGGGCACCGACGTCGGCGCGCCGCTCACCGTCACGGTCCGACGGCCTCTGCCCAGGCGGCACGGGCCTGCGGGCTGAGCGAATCCGGGCGGCTGTGCCGGCGGCCGAGGCGGCGCTCGCTGACTCGCACGTGATCCGGCTCGAACCCGCAGGCAGCGCAACCGCGCAACGAGGCGACGTTGGTCGTCGCAACGTACGTGATCGCCGATCTGAACCCTTCTGCGAGCGCATAGCGCAGCAGCTGAGCCATCCCGTCGGCCATCAGACCGAGCCGCCGGAACTCGCCGAACGTGTACGCCCCCTCCAGTAGCACCTCGTCGTAGCGGAGCACCTCGTAGCTGCCGGGCGCGTGCTCATGCAGGCGCTCCTGCTCCCGTGGACGTATAAGCCACTGAGCGTAGGCGGGTCGGCCGTCGTCGACCCGGGCGACGTAGAGCGTCGAGACCCCGCTCTCGCAGCTCCGGATCCGAACCAGGAGCTCGACACTATCCCGGCCGCCAGTGCGGCGAAGCTCATCCTCGAACCCGCAGAACGACGCGAGCGGCTCGGGTCGCATCGTCAGCGCGAGCCGCGCCGGTCGCAGGTCAGGGAGACGCGTCAGATCGCAGCGCAGGCCTAGGGAGGTCGTCCGATGCCACAGCCTTCCTCGAACCAGCTCCGCTCCAGTGCCGAAGCCGACGCGGCCGAGCTGCAAGGCGTCCCGGAGCTTCACGCGGACGATCGTACTTCCTGCCGTGTCGAGGCGGTCCCGGCCCGGATAGGTTGAGGAGGTGTCACAGCGAGCGCCCCGCGTCCTGATCCTCATCACGCTGGCCGAGACCGGCGGCGCACAGTCGTACGTGCGAGACCTCGTGCCCGCGCTCGTGGGGCGCTTCGACGTCATCGTCGCGGCGCACGGACCTGGCCCGCTACACGACGCCGTCACGGCCGCGGGGGCGCGCTTCGTCCTGCTCACGCACGTTCGGCGCGCGATCTCCCCTCGCGACGTGCTCGGCCTCCTCGAGCTCGTGCGGCTGATGCGGCGCGAGCGCCCTGTTCTCGTCCACACGAACAGCTCGAAGGCGGGCGTCGTCGGCAGGGTTGCCGCCGTTTTCGCCCGGGTGCCGGTTCGCATCTTCACTGCGCATGGTTGGGCGTTCGCCGCGGCGTCCACCACCTCCAGCTCGCTCTACCTCTGGGCAGACAGGCTGATGCGGCCGCTGACGAGCGCTGTCATCTGCGTGTCGGAGAGCGAGCGCTCGGCCGGTATCGCCGCTCGCACGTGCACGGCCGACCGCACGGTCGTGATCCACAACGCCGTGGACGTGGACGGCGCCTCGGTGGCGACGCCGGACGGTGGCCCGCCGATGCGCGTCATCAGTGTCGGCCGGATTGCACCGCCGAAGGACTTCCTGACGCTCCTGCGGGCGGTCGCCAAGCTGAAGCGCGGCTCCGTCGAGCTGACGCTGCTGGGCGACGGCCCCGATCGGCCCGCCGTGGAGGACGAGATCACGAGCCTGGGCCTCGCGGAGTCGGTCACGCTCGCCGGGGAAGTGCCTGACGTACCGTCCCGGCTCGCCGGCGCAGACGTCTTCGTGCTTTCGAGCAGCTCGGAAGGCTTCCCGATCTCGGTGCTCGAAGCGATGGCGGCCGGGCTCCCGGTCGTTGCGTCCGATGTCGGGGGTGTGAGCGAGGCCGTCGAGGACGGCGTCACCGGTCATCTCTTCGCTGCCGGCGACGTCGACGCACTCGCCGCGAAGCTGGCGGCGCTCGCCGCCGACTCTGCGAGACGGCGCCGGCTCGGCGAGTCAGCGCGGTCGCGGGCCGCAGCCGACTTCTCCCTCCCGCAATGGCGCGACCGGCACGTGCGGCTCTACGACGATCTCATCGCGGGCCGCCGGGGCCGGAACTAACGTGGAGCGGCGTGGCATCGCAGTCGTCGGCGCGGGACCCTACGGGCTCGCGATAGCCGCGGCGTGCGCCGCCGCCGGCCGCTCCGCCGTCGTCTTCGGCCCGGCTATGGAGACCTGGTGGCAAATGCCGGCCGACATGGAGTTGCGAGCCGCCTGGCGGGAGATGACCCTCACCTCCCCGGGGGCACCCGGCTCACTCGACGAGTGGTGTGCCGCGGCCGGCGTCACTCCACACGAGCCGATGCTGGTCACCGAGTTCATCGCCTACGCGACGTGGTTCGCCGACCGCTACGTCACCGAGCACGTGGACGCCATGGTGACCTCGGTCGCGCGCGGTGAGGAAGGTGGCTTGTCCGTGCGCGCCGGCGGAGTCGACTGGCGAGTGTGCGAAGCGATCGTCGCACCCGGCATCGGCCCGTTTCCGAACGCACCGGAGGTGTTCGAGGGCGTGATGGACGACCACCGCATCGGGTTCGCGGCCGCCTTCGAGCAGAGTGAGCTCGAAGGGCTCAGGGTCGCCGTCATCGGAGCCGGCCAGTCGGCCGTGGAGGCGGCGGCCGCCGCCGTCCGGTCGGGGGCTGAGACGACGCTGCTCGCACGGTCGACCGTGCACTGGTTCGCGGATCACGAGCCCTCACGCCCTCGCAGCCGGCTGCGGCGCGGACTGTTCGAGCTCGCGTACCCCGCCGTCGGCTATGGACCGCCGCCCCTCAACCGGCTCGTGGTCCACCCCGACCTGTTCGCCCGCCTCCCCGCTGCGTTGCGACAGCGGCTGACCGGCAGGGTGCTACGGCCGGGTGCGTCGCCGTGGCTGAGAGAGGCCGTAGCGGGCAAGGCGGCGATCGAGGAGGGCGTTCAGGTGACAGCGGCGTCCTGCGACGAGGGCGCGGTACGACTGACGCTGACCGACGGACGCCGGCTCGAGTTCGACCGGGTCCTGCTCGGGACGGGTTACCGCTTCCGCCTCGACCGGCTCGCACTCCTCTCGCCCGAGCTTCGCAGCCGGATTCGGGTGGCGGACGGCTGGCCCATACTCGACCACGCGTTCCGAACCACCGAGCCGAGCGTTCGCCTCGTCGGCTATCCCGCGGAGGGGCGGTACGGCCCGCTTGCCCGGTTCGTCCTCGGTGTCCCGTTCACGGCGAACCGAATCGCCACGACAGTGGGCCTTCTGCCGCGGTGATGCATGCGCAACGGGGTTCCGGGGTAGAGAATGCAGAGAAGCTCTCCACGATGCGAGTCCTGCCGTCCGATTGATGCCGACAACCATTAGCCCGCGAACTGCTGCCTCGAAGTTGCGGAAGCGAGGCGCCTCGACCACGCGTGCTCTACGGGTGATGGCCGACCTGCGAGCCGTCCCCGACCTCTCCCCGGGCGAGCTGACGATCGTGGTCGTCGCGCCCCAGGATTCCGATCCGCTTACCGACGTACTCGACCAAATCGACGACCGCGACTACCTCTTCGTTCGTGCGATGGAACGCACACGCCGCGCCCACGCAGGCGAGCTCGTCCTCGGCCGAGTGGAGAACGAGGTCGTCGCAGCCCACTTCGTCCATCGCGTCGACGACTACGAGCGCCTCGCATGCGTCGCGCCCGGCCTCTACCCGCGTCTGCCCGAGGACGCGGTGCTGACCGAGGCGGTCTACGTCACCCCGGCCTGGCGTGGACACTCGGTCGCGCCACGGCTGCTGACCGCGAGCTGCCGGCGCCTCGGCTCGGAGGGCGCTCGCTACGCCCTCGCGTACATCGACGTCACGAACAGGTCGTCGCTGCGGGCCTTCCGGGCGGCGGGGTACGACCGCACCGACGAGATGCGTCTCGACCGCTATCTCCTGGGGAAACGCCGATCCCGATTTGTCGCAGCCGATGAGCCGGCGGGTCGCATCTGGGCTGCGAACGTGCGCGGCGTCGGTGAGGCGCGCCGCGACCCGCGAGCTGATCAGCGTCGGCCGAAGACCCTGGCAAGTGGCTTCGGCAGCCAGGGCAGCGGGTCGTCCAAGTCGATGATGTCGTAGCGCATTCCCGGCTTCCAGGGCGGCCAGGCCGTTCGGAGGACGCTGGCACGAGACATCGTAGGAGCGAGCCTTGGAGACGTACTCAAGCCGACGCGGAGGCGCGCCAGGTCGCCCCGCAGCCACCGCATTTCGATCCCGGGACGGTAGTCATGCAGCTCTTGCGCCTCGCGACCCACCGCAACTGCGGCCGCGGTTTCGATCAGCCCCGGGCAAGAGGCTTCCGCAAGCGGGATCCAACCGTGCGCACGCGGGCCTACCTCCATTAGGAGCGGGACACCGGTTCCGTCGAGCTGATACTCGATCTCCGCCAGTCCCTGTAGGCCGAACGCGAGCAGGAAGCGCTCCGCTTCGGCCACGCCAGGAGTGTCGAGCGGCAGCGCCCGCTTCCAGACCGAGGTACCACCGGTCACCGGCCAAAAAGACAGCGTCTCGCGCACCGCACGGGCCAGCGTTTGCCCGTCACGCATGACGAACGTCGCAGAGACGGCCCGCCCGTCCACGAGCGCTTGGACGAGCGGCGGACCGCCGTCTGCACGACGGAGGGGAGGCGCCGCGGCCTGCGCTTGCTCGGGCGTTTCAACAACGACATGACGCAGGTGACGGGTCCCCGCGGTTGAGCCGACGAAAGAGCGGCGAGGCTTGACCACACAGGGGAAGCCAATCTCCGCCGCGGCGGCGCCTACCAGATCGAGCGCCTCCGGGATCAGCGTTCGTGGCACCGGGAAGCCGTAGCGTTCCGCTGCTGCAATGCCGTCGCCCTTGTCGAGAAACGTCTCGGCCGCGCGCCGGTCGCCTCCGAAGATCCGCACGCCCCCCAGCTGGCCCGACGCGGCCCAGCACAGGTCAAGCGTGTGGTCGTTCGCGGGTACGACGAGGTCGATCCCGTATTCCGTGCAAATCCCCGCCAGCGATCTCACGTACTCAGGCCCGTCGTCGGTCGACGGAACTGTCACCGACGCAGTCGTGTGCCGAGAGCGCGCTGTGCGCGAGCCCGCTTCCGTCACGATTCTCCAACCCGTCGCTCCGAGCCTACGGGCGATTGCGAGCGACTGCCCCGAGCCGCCGTCGAGGACAAGTGCGGAGAGAGTCTCGGTCACGCCTTGGCGCTTGCGCCCGCGGCGGGCATTCGCCGAAGGCGGTTCAGCGCGAGCCACAGCGGGGAGCGTCGAGCGGCCCAGACGGGAGCGGATGTCTTCAGCGCGATCCTTAACCCGTCGTCACGCCGGGCGACAGCGAACCGGGGAACCCGCATCGGATCGCCCGAGTGGAAACGCCCCGCGAGGCCTCCCCCCGCCGTATACCCGGCCTGCCGTGCCGCTTCGGCTACGACATCGTTCACCTCGCCCCACGGGTACGAGACGCTCACACAGTCCCCGACGTGCTCCACGATGACTTTCCGGGAGACGACGAGCTCCTCGCGCCGCGCCGCGGGCGCGAGCGTCGAGAGCAGCGGGTGAGAGACGGAGTGACTGCCGATCTCCCAGCCGCGCGCCGCCAGCGACTCGATCTGCCCCCAGGTGAGGGGCCGGAGCTGGCTGAGATCGGAAGGCTCGGGGCTGTCGGTGTCAAGGAGCCACCGCATCGGCTCGTCGCGCTCGACGGCGCCGGTGGAGACGAAGACGGTCGCAGGCCAGCCCAGCTCTTCGAGCAGCGGAGCCGCGTGCTCGAAGACGGACGAGAACGCATCGTCGAAGGTGATCGCGACCGTTCCGCGCGCAGAGGGCTCGGCCGCGAGCGCCGAGAACGTGACGCCGCGGTAACCGGCGCGCGCGATCCGCCGGACCTGTGCCTCGAACGAGGCAGGCGGAAGCGCGAGCTCGTCGTCCCAGCTTGTCGTGATTGCGTGGTAGGTCAGTCCGAGTCGTGCAGCCCAGCGCATATATCCCCTTCGTCGACCGGGCGTGGCAGACTGCTCCCCGTGTCGCAGCCACCTCTGTCCCCGTCGGGTGCCGGGGATCAAGCTCGCTCGCGCAACCTTCGATTCGAGACGATATCTGACAGGGCAGGCCTCGCTGCTCGGGCGGTCGAATGGGACTCTCTCGTCTCCGGGACCATGCGGCCGAGCCCGTTCTTCTCGACGCCCTGGCTCCTCGCTTGGTGGCATCACCACGGCGAGCGGCGCGCCATGCGAGTCGAAATCGCCCTCGATGGGGATCGGCTCGTCGCTGGCCTGCCGCTCGAGGTCGAGCGGCAGCGGGGCGGTCTCCGCGTGGCGCATTTCATGGGGCGCCACCATGCGCCGCTCGCCGACGTGCTTGTGGCCGAGGGTTACGACGAGCAGCTGGTCGGCCGTGGCCTGATCGAGCGCGCGGGTACGGGAGGCGCCGACTTCGGAGATTTCTTCGGGATCACGCACGACAGCGTGCTCTCGCGGATCACCGGCGAGAGCGCCACGCTCGTCCAGCGGATCGAAGCGCCGTTCATCGACCTCTCGCGCGGCTGGGACGAGATCTACCGCGAGCGGACGTCCGCGAAGCGCCGGAACCTGCACAAGCGGCGGCGGCGACAGCTCGGCGAGCTCGGCGAGCTCACGATCGAGATCGCCCGGACGGAGGACGAGCTCGCGGCTGCACTCGAGGTGGCCTTCCACCTCCACGACCTCCGCTGGGCGGGCAGGCACGACGGCTCGGAGTTGACGACGCCCGTCGGCAAGAGCTTCCACCGCGAGGTCGTGCGCTCGCTCGGAGCTCGCGACATGGCCCGCATCCTGACGATGCGGAGTGACGGCAAGCCGATCGCGTTCCACTACTGGCTCCAGTACGCGGGGTGCATGTACGTGCACCGGCTCGCGTTCGATCCCGCGTTCGCCAAGTACTCGCCCGGCCTGATCGCCACGCTCGACGCGATCCAGAGCGCCGAGGAAGAGGGCGCGCGCAGGGTCGAGTTCCTGGGCGGTGGCGAGCGCTACAAGCTGGAGCTCGCGGACGCGACCGCCCCCCTCTACCAATGCATCGGTTTCGCTACGACGCTGCGGGGCCGGGCGGGTGTGGCCGCAGCGCGCACGTCGATCGAACTGAGGGTGCGGTTACGCCGGTCCGAGCGGGCGCGGGGGGTGTATCTGGCGGTCATGGGGAAGCTTGGTCGTCACAGCGGCAGCACCGCCGACGAGTAGGCGAGTGCCCCATTTGGGGGAGGCGCTCCATCCTCCCACCAGGTTACGGTAGCCGCTGCATTCCGATCTGCCGCCCCGGGCCGCGGTCGCACATTCGGCGTCATGCTAAGAATTCTCTCTCTCACCGCCAGCGGGCTGTGCCTGCTTGCTTTTTACCCGGCCACGGGGTGTGCTGCGGCGGAGCCGCCGCTCAGCATTGTCCGACCCGAGGCGTTCCGCGGGTGGACGACTGTCCGTGCTGAAACATCCGTGCCCAAGGCAAATGTCGCCGCGATCTCGCTCCGAATCGATGAGCGTACGATTGGCTCCGACACGACATTTCCGTACGCCGTGCTGATCGACGGAAAGTCGCTTCGGCCAGGAAGGCATCAATTAACGCTCGAGCTCGTGCGGCGAGACGGAAGCCGCGTGCGCTCCAGCTCGGGGGTCGTGGTCATCCCGGGAGGCAACAGACGAGAGCTTCGCGCCTCGCCGCACCGCGGCTTCGTGCGCGCACGTCGCGCGCTTGCTCGGGGCAACGTCACGGTCCGGCTGGCTCCCGGCAGATATCCGGTCTCGGCGCTGCGCCTCGGCAACGGTGCGCGACTCGTGGGCTCGGGACCGACCACGGTTCTCGCCGCGCCCACCGGGCCGTACTGGTCGGCCGTAGCCGTCGAAGGGAGCGACACGCTCCTGTCGGATCTCAGCATTGACGGAGCAGGGCAAGGCGGCGGCGAGGGTCACGCCGTTGCTGTTCAGCCTGGAGCGCGCCACTTCGTAGCGCGACGACTACAAATTCGCCGCGTGCGGACTGTCGGCGTCTATGCGTGGGGCAAGGTAACCGACATCTCGGTGCAGGATTCGCTCATTACGAGCGACGGTTCCGCCGATGCCGGCGTCATCGCAGCGCTGCCGGGTGGGAACGACTATTCCGTTATTCGCTCCCGCATTGCCGGTTTTCGAGGGTGGGGGATCAACTTCGCGCAAGTCGCTCATGAGAATCTCGTTACGGGCTTGCGCTCCCTCGCCTTGGACAACGTCATTACGGACATCGATCCGCCGGGTCACACCCACGGAACGACAGAAGGCGGAATTTGGAGCGGCGGCGCCGGAGCAACCATTGTCGGGAACGACGTGCGCCGCACAGGGTGGACTGGAATCGAGACGGTCGGGTCGTCGCAAGGCGTGTACATCAACCACAACCGCATCTCCGCAACGCGGACGGGGATCTATCTCGAACACGCGACGCTACAGTCGATTATCGCTCGAAACGTGATTCGAAATGTTCGCACCGGCATCAATGTCGAGTGGGAGTATGGCGGGGTCGGGTCTGGTCAAAATCGCTTCGAGTCGAATCACGTCATCCTTGCTTCATTCGTAGGCTTGTTCATCGATGTCGGCGCCGATGAAAATATGGTTGTCGGGAATCGCTTGGAGGCCGCTCGCTCAGGAATCGTGCTCCAGGGCTCCTCTCACAACTACGTTGCTCGCAACTTCGTCTGCCGAAGCACGACCGCGATCGAGCAACGGGCAGGACTCTGGGAGGACGATCGGCCCGCTCAGCCGGTCTCGAACCAGATCACGAGCAATCGGGTCGAACGCCGATGTACGTGACGCTGTGCACCGGCAACCCAGAAGCCCCCCTTAGCTCATCGGCGGTGCGCCTCGCCGCGCCGTGATACGCGTGAGCGCCGTTCTGACCGTAGACCGGATAGCCAGCAGATCGGCGCGGCGCGGAATGAGCTCTCGGAGAGCAAACGGCTCCGTTTTCCGATAGGCGACGATGGAGGCGAGCCCTCCTGCGGCGAAAGCCGCCGTCGCCGCTACCGCGGCTCCTGACGCTCCAAAGGACGGGATGAGAACAAGGTCAAGCACAATGCCGGACACGAGCGCGACGAGTGGTCCTATCGACGAGCGTGCCGGGTGCGAGGAGCTGAGCAGGGCACTCGAGAAGACCCCACTTGCGGCGTAGCCGACGGCTCCTGGCAGCAGCCAGAGGTATGGAACGACGGAGTGGTCGTAGGCGGCGCCGAAGAGGAGCGGTATCAGCGGCGCACCAGCGACTGCCGCGACGCCCCCTGCTGCTGTGACGACAACCAACACACGGAACGTTCTCAGCGTTTGCACGACGCGTACGGAGTCGCTCGCACGCGCGATCGCAGCTATGGACGCGGCCGCGACGGCCCCCGGCACGTAGAGCGTGATCTCCGAGAGATTCACGGCGATGGCGTAAATCCCGAGTGCCGCGTCCGTGGTGAGCAGGCCGAGAATGATCTGGTCGAGTCGAAAATTCAGGAAGCGGGAGAGGGATCCAACCCAAACCCGAACACCCAGACGCAGAGCCTCGAGCAGCAAGTCGATCCGAGGGCTTCCGAGCCCTGATCCCCGGACGCAGAGGATCCAGACGACCACGGCCCAACAGAGATGGGCCAGCGCCCAGGCAAGAACGGCCAGGAAGACCGTGAGCGCTCCAGAGAGCGCGAGTCCACCGAGGGTCGCTGCGTAGATCCATGGTGCCAGCGCCGCGACCTTCGTCCAGTCGCCGGGACGACCGATGCCGAGTAGAAACGCAAGGCCGGCGTCTGTAGCAGCGACGGCGACGCAGCCCCCTACGAGCACCGCCAGTTCGCCGTGTCCAACGCCGGCAGGTTCACGGCCGCTCACCCAAACCGCTGCGCCGACGACGAGACCGACGCTGGACGCCGCAATCACGGTGAAGCCGTACAGGTTCGCGAGCAGCGCCGGCCGATCGTCGGGACGCTGCGCTGCGAGAACGATCGTCGCATTGTCGACACCTGAGAGAGCTATGCGCGCGAGAATCGCCGCCGCCACGGTGACGAACGCCACCGTGCCGCGCCCAGACGGCTCCAGCGCACGGGCGACGATCAAGACTGCGACGAAAAACCCGAGGTTCGATGACACCTGCGCGAGCAACAGCAGAGCCGAGCCGCGGCCAACCGAGGGCGACTCCGGCGGGGCGCGTCCGCCGCCATCGAATGAGGCGTCGGCGCGATCCACGAGCGAGAACCTACACGGTCACGAGATGAGTCGGCCAGTAACCTTGCCCCGTGGAACAGCAAGCGCAGCGTTCGTTCGACTACTCGGTCGTGATCCCGACCATGAACCGCCATGGCGCAGCCATCGCGGCTGCTCGGCAACTGCTCGGTCAAACGTTTCTTCCGCGACGAGTCGTGCTGGTCGACGCCAGCGCCGATCCGCTCCAGCTTCCCGCGGACGCGCCTGAGGCATTCGCGGACGCAGGCGTCGAACTCATGGTCGTGCACCGGCCGCCTTCGACGTCAGCGCAGCGGAATTACGGGGCCGATCAAGTCGAGACCCCGCTCGTCCTCTTCATGGATGACGACATGAAGGTGCCGCCGGACTACGTATCGGCTCTGGTGGAACGCTGGGATGCCCAGGGGTTCGACGCACTCGGCGGCGCAGTCGGCGGTATGGACGGTGCTTTCGAGGCACCCGGACGACTGAACCGCCTGTTCCGCACTGTCTTCATGCTCCACCTCTACGACCAGAAGGCGCTGACCACGAGCTTCCGGCTCTCGCAGAAGCTGCGGTTCACGCGACCCAGCACCGAGGTGACCGTGCCGGCTACCTCGACCGCCGCAGTTCTGTACCGCACCGACATGGCTCGCAAGCACCGCTTCGAGGAGCGGTTCGGGGGCTATGTGCTCGGCGAGGACATCGATATGTCCGCGAGGCTGGCTCGCGAGCGGCCCATTCTCTATGTCCCGTCCGTTCGCAGCGTCCACGAAGGCGGACCGGCTCAACTCCGGTCACGCGAGCGGTGGTACCACCGCGGGCGTTACGAAGCCTACTTCAGGTTGCAACGGCTCGACCCCGGGCCGATCGCCGGAGCCGCTTTCGCGATGTCGGTCTGCGGTGAGGCAGTTGGCGCCACCGTCGACTCCCTGCGCGACCGCGACCCGCGCCATCTGCGCTTGTTCCTCCGCGGCCTGGGGGAGACGGTCAATGACGTCCATCGGGAGCGCCGCCAGCATTTCAAGCTCCGCCCAAAGTCCTACTACGCGCTCAATCACGTCTACCGCAGCGCACGAATTCTCGCCGTGCGGCGCCACGACCGTCGTCCCGACGCCGATGGCATTCGGATCCTCGGCTACCACCGGATCACCGACAAGCCCGATGCGCTCGGGGTAACGGCGGCGAGCTTCCGCGAGCAACTCCTCTGGACGTTGGATCAGGGTCTTCAGCCCCTTAGCCTCAGCCACGCGCTGGACGTGTTGGCTCATCCTGTCGACGGACGGTGGTTTTGCGTGACGTTCGACGACGGCTACCGCGACAACCTGACGGACGCGCTTCCGGTCCTGCTGGAGCTGAAAGTGCCAGCGACCATCTTTGTCCCGACTGCCATCATCGATCGCACGGCGTCTTACAGCTGGTACCGGAAGCCGCCGGAGGCCCTCACGTGGGACGAGCTACGCAAGATGATCGACACCGGCATCATCGATGTGCAGTCGCACACCAAGACGCACCGATCGCTCTCTCGACTCTCCGACGACGAGGCACGGGATGAGCTGGAAGCCTCAAAGGAGACTTTGGAACAGCAGCTCGGGCAGCCAATCACGAGCCTCGCGTTTCCGGCAGGGGTCTATGACGACCGCACGATCGAGTTTGCGCAGAATGCGGGCTACCGAGCAACGCTGACGACGCTACCGGGATTGAACCCCGGCGGCCGGTCGTTGTACGAGCTTCGGCGAACCATGCTCTTGACCGGCGACACGCTCAGGGACTTCACGGCGAAAATGTCCGGCTTGCTCGACGAGCCGTCACGGCTCGAGCACTTTGTGCGGACGCGGCGATCACGACCGCATTGACCTGCTCGGCCTTGCATGTAATGGCCCGGTAGAGCAGCGCAGTACAGCCAAATAGGCGGCGACAGGCCGCTTACGCGTCCCTAGAACGAGGGACTGGGCTTCATTGCTCGTCGGGGCTTCCCGATGGATGACCAGCCGCTCCAAATTCCTGGACCCCTGGCACCAAAAGTAAGGAAGCCCCTGTTGTTCGCCTCGCTTGGACGCCCCGTTCGCTACGCCTCGTTTGCCTTCTCCGCCGCCTGTCTGTGCTTCGCCGCCGCTTCCAGCACTGCCCGCGCACAGTCGAGCGAGTTGACGGTCCGTCGTGACGGCACCGGCGCGATCATCCAGTTCAACCGCGCCCACAGGGGGCCGGTCGCGATCAGCCTCAATGGTCGCCGGGTCGCGCGCCGGAATCAGACGCCGCTGCGCATCCGCATCTCGACCCGGTACCTCACCCGCGCGATGCGCCCGCGGCTTGTCATCCGCGATCTTCGCACGGGACGCCCCCTGGCCATCCGCTACCTACAGCGCCAGTCTGCGTCCACCCCACTCCTGCGCCAATCGCTCTCACGACAGGCAAGCCCGAGCCTCACGGTGACCACCCAGCCCACGACCCCGACCACGAGCACGACCGCGAAGATCGCCTGGAGGACGAACGCGAGCCGCACGACCTGCTCGCTCGACGACGCCCCGGCGATCACGTGCGTCTCACCCGTCAGCCTCACCGGTCTCGGCGCGAGCGGCCATGCATTTACGATCGTCGCAACCACGAGAACCGCAAAGGTCTCGTCGACCGTTCGGTGGACGGTGAGCGGAACGACCAACCCCACCCCTACTCCGACTCCGACTCCGAGCCCAACCCCCACGGCGACTCCGGCTCCTGCCGCCGTGGCCGCCCCCATGCCACCGTCGGCCTATGCGCTGCCCACACCGGCGGTTTGGGTCCGCACCGCCGCTGAGCTCGCGACGGCGCTCGCAGGCCCAGGGCTCGAGATCGTCCTCGCCGACGGGAGCTACGACCAGGCGGTGCCGTTCATCAACTCGGACGGGCATCGCCTCTACGCGGAGCACCTGGGCGGAGCAGTCCTCCGCACCGGCCTCGTGGTCGGCGGAAACTTCGGTCGCAGCGGCGCCGTCGCGCGCGGTCTCGCCTTCGACGTCGGCGACGCCTCGAAAGCATTCGGCGGCGGCATCGTCCACGTCTGGGGCAACAGCGGCACCGGGGCACAGGTACTCGACTGCACGTTCCGGGGCAACTGGTCGGTCCCCTTCGGGCTCCTGGCGTTCAACACGAGCGGGTTGCGCGTCGAGCGCAGCCAGTTCTTTTCGTTCTCCGACGTCGCTGTCCGGCTGAGCGACAACGTGTCGGTCGCCTACGGGAGCGCGACGCCCGTCATCGAGACGGTGCAGGACATCCTGATCGACGGTGTCAGCCGACCTGTTTCCGGCTCGTCCAACGGCACCGCCGAAGCAGGCTTGTGGGTCGGTCATCCGGTCCGGAACGGCGTCCACCGGGTGAAGGTACGGAACGTGGCCTGGTCCGGCATCCAGACCGTGAACAACGCCTGGGACACGAGCTTCGAGGACCTCGACGTCGACATGAGCGGATCGCATCAGGCGGCGGGAGTCGGCGTCTACATGGAGCACTACACGCGAAACGTGACCTTCGACCGCCTGAGCATCACCGGCGTCAAGGTCGGATTCGCCGGCGAGTGGGCCGATCCGTCGTGGGGAGGCGTCGCCGGCGCCCACAACGTCACGATTCGGAACGGAGTCATCGATAGCGCCGGCAGCACCATCGCGGGGCGGCAGGCAGGCGTCTACCTGGACGACGGGACAGAGTCGACCACCGTGACCGGCGTGACGTTCAAGAATCAGAACTGGGCCGGGATCGGTGCCTACCGCGTCGTCGGCTCGAATTCGTTTACCGCGAATACGTTCTTGATGGCTCCGGGCGCCACGCAGCTCACGACGGACCACATCTAGCCCACAGGAGCGGGGTGGCTCGGCCGTCCCGCTCGTGAGCTCGGCAAGAACGCGATCGGTTCGAGCGCCGAAACGCCGGTTGCGCAGGGAGCCGCGATGCCCCTGACTATGATGCCACCGGCTTGGACTTGAATACCGCCCCACCGCTGTCTCCGCAGAGCGATCTTCGCGGCTTCGTCACCCTCATGCGGCGGCAAGCCGTTCTGATCGGCGTCGTCGCCGCGCTCACGGCGGCGCTCTCACTCGGCCTCTCTCTAGCCCAGTCGGACAAGTACCGTTCGACCGCGCGGGTCCTCTACACGGATCCGGGCGCAGCCGCCGGCGCGATCGGGGGCGGCGACCCCGCACGAGCGGTGGACACCTTCGTGCGGCTCGCGACAACCGACGACGTGCTCAAGCCCGTCGCACCTGCCGTGGGCATCTCGTCGACCGACGACGTTCGAAAGCGCGTCGACGTCACCGCCACTGCGAACGCCAACATCCTCAACGTGACCGCCGTCTCGAGCACCCCCACGGGTGCGGCGAGGCTGGCAAACGCCGTCGCCTCCGCCCTGATCACGTGGCGGAACGACAACCGGAGAAAGCAGTTCGCAGCCCGGATCGCCTCCCTTTCGCAGCAGCTCGCTTCCCTGGCCGGCAAGACATCGCCGAGCGAGACAGCGGCAGCGTCCGATCTCCGCACGCAGCTCGCGGAGGCCCGCGCGCAGCTCGAGGCGCCCGACCCGGAGCTGACGCTCGTGAACCAGGCAGCCGCGCCGACGCGCCCGTTCTCCCCGAAGCCGACCAGGAACGCGATCATCGGCCTGGTCGCAGGACTGTTTCTCGGCCTGGGCCTCGCAGCTTTGCGGGAGCGCTTCGACCGGCGACTCCACGGGCTCGACGAGATCGAGCACGTCTACCCGTGGCCGCTCCTCGGCATGGTCCCGGCGATTCCCGGCAACGGGCGGCGGAACACAAACCTCGTCGACTTCACGAGAATCTCGGCCCTCGCGGACTCCTACCGAAACATCAGGACGAACCTCGGCCTCCTCAGCCTCGATCTCGCGGATCGCAAGGTGTGGGCGATCTCATCGGCGATGCCGGGAGAAGGAAAGAGCGCTGCGACCGCCAATCTCGCCAACGCCTTCGCCTCTGCAGGCCTGCGGGTGCTGGCGCTCTCGGCTGACCTTCACCGTCCCGCGCTCCACGAGTACTACGGGCTGAACGGGAAGGTTCGTGCCGGCCTGATCGAGGTGCTGGCCGGAGAGGCCAAGGTGGCCGATGCCGCGCGGTCGGTCGAGGCGCCGGGAATCGCGACGCGCAAGGGCCGCGTCGACCTCCTCGCCAACGACCGCATCTTCACCGACCCCGCCGTCCTGCTCCAGTCGTCCGCCATGGTCGATCTCGTCGCCTCCGCGCGGCTCGCCTACGACGCCATCGTGATCGACTGTCCACCGCTGCTCCACACAGCCGAGGCGTCCCTGCTCGATCGCCTCACGGATGGGCTCATCCTGGTCGCCCGGCTCGATCACATCACCCAGCACGAGGCGCTCCGCGCCACGCGAATCCTCGAGACGATGCAGATCAAGCCGGTCGGCGTGATCGTCGCCGGCGTCAAGGGTGACTCGAGCGCATACGGGTATGGACAGGCCCATACCTATGGCCACGCCAAGGACTGAACCCCCCGCTCTCCGAGCGGTGCTGCAGTGGCCGGCGTTACGGCTTCAAGCCGGAACTGCCGCGTTGGTCGTCGCCGCGGCCGCGGTCATCAGCGGCTCGGTGGAGCCACGCGCATCGCTGCTCGTTCTCTGCGCCCTGCTGGCGGTCGCCGGCACGATCGTCCTGTCCGTCGCGCGCCCGGCGTTTCTGTTCGCCGTGGCGTTCGCGCTGCTCGGCGTCGTGCTCACGGAACCGGCCCCCGTCGACCTCGTCTTCGCGCTGCTGATGGTGACCACGATCTTCGGTGGCAAGGTCGAGCCTCACATGCCGCTCGCGATCCGCGCGCTCGTCGGCCTCACGGTCTTGGTGTCGTTGTTGTCGGTCGTGAACGCCGTCGACGGCCGACGTGCGGCCCAGTATCTCTTCGTCTCCGTCTACCTCCTCGCGCTCGCGATCTGGCTGACGTGGGCGTTCGGCAATGCGCGCGCGACGAGGTATGCGCTCGGGGCCTACCTCGTGATCGGAGTCTTCTCGTCGGTAGCCGTCGTCCTAGCTCTCTACGCGGGCCTCCCAGGTGGGGCGACGCTTCTCTACGACCCTTCGCGCGGCAAAGGCCTGTTCCAGGACCCGAACGTGTTCGCGGCCTTTCTCGTCCCGATCGCGGCGATCACTCTCGAGGAGATCGGGCGCCCCCGGTTGTTCGCCTGGAAACGCCGCTACGCCGTCATGGCTTTCGTCGCGACGGCGGCCGGGTCGATCGTGGCGTTCTCGCGCGCCGGTTGGCTGAACCTCGCGCTCGCATGCGGGGTCGTGATCGCGGTTTCCGCGCTCCGGCGCGGAGGGGTGATCCCGGCCCTACGCGCCGTCGGGGCTCTTGCCCTCGCGGGGTTGCTCGGGTTTGTCCTGCTGACGGTCACGGGGTCACTGGACTTCCTCCAGCAGCGCTCGCAGATCGAGTCCTACGACCAGCAACGGTTCGGCGCGCAGAGCTCGGCGTTCGGTCGCATCGGCGACCACGTGCTCGGCCATGGCCCCGGCCAGGTGGAGCGAAGCCTCGAAATCTCGACCCACAGCCTCTACGCTCGCGCGGCCTTCGAACAAGGCGTCCCGGGGTTGCTGCTGATCGTGCTGCTGCTGTTTGCGACGCTCTACTGCGCTGTCGCGTTCGCTCGCGCGGACGGCCACGTCCACGGCGTCGGATCTGCTGCGTTGCTCGGTTGCTGGCTCGGGCTGATGATGAGCAGCTTCTTCATCGACACCATCCACTGGCGCCACCTCTACGTTGTGGCGGCACTGATCTGGCTCGGGTACGTCAGTACGCGGCGGGCGCCCCTGCTGCCGTCAACGGCGACGCCGGCTGATCCCTAAGCGTCGGCGCGGTCGCTCTCGGCGCTCAGGATCAAGTCGCCGAAGACGTCCTCCACGATGATGTCGACGCCGCCGGGCAGCCGGCCACCGTCCACCGCGACGTCGCGGAAGGTGTCGACATAGAAGGCCAGCTCGCCGAGCCGGTCCGGGTAGCGCGGGCCTTCTTGCGCGAGCAGGCGCTCGACATCGGCAATCGTCCATTCGCCCAGACGTGGCCGCACGAACGGCCCCACGGCCACCGGCTCGGGCTCGGGGGCCGGTACGGGCTCCGGTTCGGGTGCCGGCAACGGCGTCAGGTCGGGCTCGGGCTCGGGCCGGCGCTCGGGTTCGGGAGCGCGCCTGAGCACGGGCCGAGCCGGGAAAACCGGACGCTGGAGGCGGCGCCCGCCCAGCAGTAGCAGCAGTACCTGCCCGAGCAGCGCGCCCGCGAGCGCGCCGAGAGCAAGATTGCGGACGGGCTTCGGCGAGATCCGGTCCTGCTTGGCGCGCGGTGCTTCCCAGACCGACGCGATCGTCGCAGGCCCGAAGCGGTCGTTGAAGCGCACCGTCGCGAGCTCCGTCAGCTCCTGCGCCGTGCGGCGGGCCCGGTTCCGGCTCGACGCCTCGACCGAGATGCGGACCAGCGAGCTCTTGGCCTCCGCCTCGACCGAGAAGCGGTCGAGCAGCTCGTCGGCCGACTCACCGAGCCGCAGGTTCGCGATCGCAGGCTCTGCGATGGCGCGGCTGTGGAAGAGCACTCCGGCCGCCTCGGCCGCCTGCGCCAGAGCCGGGTCGCTGCCCGGCGGCTTCCCCTGGCGGACGAGGACGATCGACGCGTCGGCCCGGTAGGTCGACGACTGGAGCAGAGTCAGGACGGCGGCCGCGGCTACGCCGGCTACGGCCCCGGCGAGCGCGGGAAGCCGGCCGTCTGACCCCATCGGCTAGGAGCGTTCCTTCAGCGCCGGGAAGAGGATCACGTCACGGATCGTCTCCCGGCCGGTCAGCAGCATCGCCAGCCGGTCGATCCCCAGGCCGAGCCCACCCGTCGGCGCCATCCCGTACGAGAGGGCCTCGACATAGTCGGGATCTTCGGCCTCGCCCTCGACCTGCTCCGACTGGTGCAGGAAGCGCTGCTGCTGCTCCTCGGAGTCGTTGATCTCCGAGAAGGCGTTCCCCAGCTCCATCCCCGCCACGAAGTACTCGAAGCGCTCGGTCAGCGTCTCGTCGTCGTCGGTCGTGCGAGCGAACGGCGAGATCTCGATCGGGTAGTCGTGCACGATCGTCGGCTCGATCAGCGTCGGGTCGACGAAGTAGCTGAACGCATGGTCCACCAGTTGGGCCCAGTCCTTGTCGGCGTGCGTGTCGATCCCACGTTCGTCGAGCGCCGTGCGCAGCGCCGCCTCGTCACGAATCCAAAGGCCGTGCTCGGCCAGTGCATCGGTGAAGCGGAGCCGCTTCCACGGCGCCTTCAGATCGACCTCGTGGCCGCGGAACGTCACCTTGGTCGTCCCGTTCACGTCCAGCGCAACCGCCTCGATCAGCTGCTCCATTCGCGCCATCGTGTCCCGGTAGTCCGCGTACGCCTCGTACCACTCGAGCATCGTGAATTCGGGCTGGTGCTTGTAGGACACGCCCTCGTTGCGGAAGTCCTTGCCGATCTCGTAGACCCGCTCGAGCCCACCGACGATCAGCCGCTTCAGGTAGAGCTCGGTGGCGATCCGGAGATAGAAGTCGGCGTCGAGCTCGTTGTAGTGCGTGACGAACGGATGTGCGAAAGCGCCGCCGTAGCGGGGCTGCAGCACCGGCGTCTCGACCTCGACGAACCCGTCGGCGTCCAGCTGGCGCCGGATCGACGCGACGATGCGGCTGCGCAGCAGGAAGTCCGCGCGCGTCTCCTCGTTCATCAACAGGTCCAGATAGCGCTTGCGATAACGGGCCTCGACGTCGGTGAGACCGTGGAACGTGTCCGGCAGCGGCGCGTGGATCTTCCCGAGCACCTCGAGCTCGACCACCTGCAGCGAAGGCTCTCCGCGGCGAGACTTCGCCGGATGCCCGCTGACGCCGACGATGTCGCCGAGGTCGACGTCTACCTTGCCCGCGAGCAGCTGGATCCGCCCGCTCCGGTCGACGACGTCGAGGAACGTGATCTTCCCCATTTCGCGGCGTGCCATCACGCGTCCCGCGAGGCGGAAGGACTTCGACTCGTCGGCCGAGCCCGGCTCGACCTGCTCTGCTACGTCCCGGACCGCAGCGATCTCGTCCCGGTCGGGGAACCGCTTCGGCAAGTTCGCGTTCACGGTCACGACTCTAGTTCGCCTCTCGCGAAGCTGCGTAGCGTGCTCCGGCGTTCCGCTGGCGGTGCACGGCCGGAGGGGATAGTGCGCAAAGCACAGACCCGGAGAGCCGGGTGCCGCCAGCGGAGCGAGGCGCCGCCGGAGGGCGGCTCCGCCGCCCGCAGGCGGTGCCGGCCGGCGCGCGCTACGCGGCCTTGATGTCGAGGATCTTGTACTTCAGAGATCCTCGCGGGGCAGTGACCTCGACGGTCTCGCCCTTCTTCTTGCCGATGATCGCCTTGCCGACCGGCGATTCGTTCGAGAGCTTCAGCTCGGACGGGTTGGCCTCGGCTGAGCCGACGATCGTGTACTCGACGGTCTGGTTCGCGTCGACGTCCTTCAGGCGCACCTTGGCGCCGATCGAGACGACGCTCAGGTCGACGTCGCGCGTCTGGATCACGCGCGCGTTCGCGAGGCGCTCCTCGAACTGCGCGATCTTGTGCTCCAGCATCGCCTGCTCGTTCTTGGCGTCGTCGTACTCGGCGTTCTCGGAGATGTCCCCGAACTCGCGCGCGACCCGGATCCGGTCCGCGACCTCACGCCGCTTCTCCGTCGAGAGCACCTCGATCTCCTGCTTGAGCTTCTCGTAGCCCTCGGGCGTGAGAATGACTTCCTTCAACCGTTCCTCCCCCAACCGGGGTCAATAGAGTCAAAAGCCGGCCATGGTTGCGCCGACGCGGGCGGGAATGGTAGCTGTCGTCTCGGACGAGGTCAATACCTGCGACTACCATCCTTGGCCATGTCCATCGATCTCCGTGAAAGCTGGCACATCCGGGACGTCGAGATCCCGACGCGCCTCGTCCTGGCCCCGATGGCGGGCGTCAGCGTGCAGGCGTTCCGCCGCCAGGGCCGGCGCTTCGGCGCCGGGCTCGTCTGCTCGGAGATGGTCAGCTGCGCGGGGATCGAGCACCGGAACGAGCGCACGCTCGGCTACCTCCGCGTGGCCGCCGACGAGCACCCGCTCGCAATTCAGATCTTCGGCTCGGAGCCGCGAGTCATGGCGGAGGCGGCAAAGCTCGTCGAGGCGGCCGGCGCCGATCTCGTCGACATCAACTTCGGCTGCCCGGTCCGCAAGGTGACGAAGACGGGCGCTGGCGCAACGCTCCTCGACGAGCCCGACCGCGCCTGCGCGATCGTCGATGCGGTCGCGACCGCGGTCGACGTCCCGGTCAGCGTGAAGATGCGGCGTGGCCTGCGCGACGGGGCGAGGACGTGCCTCGAGGTCGGGCCACGGCTGGTCGAGGCGGGCGCCGCGACGCTGACGCTGCATCCGCGTTCCGCGCAGCAGATGTACACCGGCACCGCCGACCACGGGCTGACGGCCGAGCTCGTCTCGCTCGTCGACGTGCCTGTGATCGCCTCGGGCGACATCACCTCGCGCGCGAAGGCCCAGCTGGTGCTCGCGACGACCGGCGCCGCCGCGGTCATGGTCGGCCGCGGGGCGCAGGGGAACCCGTGGATCCTGCGCGAGATCGTCGACGGCGACGGCCGCGACCCGACGCGCGAGGAGGTCGTCGCGGAGCTCGTCCTCTTCATCCGCGAGACCGTCCGCGAGCTCGGCGAGCGCCGAGCGTCCAGCTTCCTGAAGAAGTTCTACGGCTGGTACCTCGGCCGGGGACGTTTCCCGCGGCCGTTCAAGCAGCAGCTGGTCGTACTCGAGTCGACCGAGGACGTCGAGCGCCTGCTGATCGCCGCCGCCCCGGGAGCCCTCCAGCTGCTGAAGCAGTTGGAGGTGGAGCTCCCGGGGGGCGACGAGGTCCTGCTCGACCTGCCGATCTCGATCTACGGCGGCGGCTAGACGGTCCGGGCCACCCGCTCGTCCCGGTTCTTCGCAACGAACCAGCTGCCAAACAGCGCGGCCGCAAGGGCGAGGTGGAGCCAGTCGTCGGTGTCGTCGGCGGGCAGCCAGTCCATCGCGCCGAGGATCCCGACGAGGAACAGAGCCGCGTAGACGACCCCGCTGACGAGCAGATACGTCAGCGCCGTCGCGTGCTTGCGGGCGGCGAGGATGCCGATTCCGAACGCGAGGTGCGCCAGGTTGTGCAGCACGCCGGTCTGGAACACGCCGAGCAACGAGCCGTCGGAGTTCTCACCGGCGAAGCTACCGGGCGCATTGTCGGTGATCCCGGGAATGAATCCAAGGATGCCGACGAGTGTGAAGACGACGCCGAAGACGAACGCGAGCTTCTGCGCGAGCGTCTTGTCGTCGTACCGATCCGTACCGGTGCGGGCGTCGTTCATTTCCATCTTGACCCCTTTCGAGCTTCAGTTCCGCGGGACGCCTCTGGTTCCCCCAGACCCGAACGCTGTGGAGCCGTTACTGGTTACGCTCCCAGACGATCCGAAGTCCTTCGAGCGTCAGATGCGGATCGACCCGATCGAGGGTGGCGGCATGCGGCGCGATCAGCTCCGCCAGTCCGCCGGTCGCGACGGTCTGGGCAGCGACGCCGAGCTCCTCGCGGATGCGTCCGACGATTCCGTCCACCTGGCCGGCGAACCCGTAGACGAGCCCCGACTGGAGCGCACCGACCGTCGTCTTCCCGATCACCGACGGCGGCGTCACGAAGTCGACCTTCACGAGCCGCGCCGCGCGGGCGAAGAGGGCGTCCATCGAGACCTCGATCCCCGGCGCGAGGACGCCGCCGACGAACTCCCCTTCGGAGGAGAGGATGTCGAAGTTCGTGCTGGTGCCGAAGTCGACGACGATGCAGGGCGCGCCGTAACGCTCGTTCGCGGCGACGGCGTTGACGATCCGGTCCGGCCCCACCTCACGGGGGTCGTCGTAGCGAATCGGGATGCCCGTCTTCACCCCGGGGCCGACGCTGATGAGCGGCGCCCGCGCCCAGCGCTCGGCGACCCGTTCCCACTCGGGCAGGAGCGCGGGAACGGTCGTCGAGAGGCAGATGCCGTCGACGTCCTCGAGCTCGAAGAGCGCGGCCAGCGTGACGCCGAGCTCGTCGCCGGTGCGGCTCCGGTCGGTGGCGAGGCGGAAGCTGTCGGCCAGCCTCTCGTCCCGGAACAGGCCGAGCACCGTCTGCGTGTTGCCGACGTCGACCGCGAGCAGCATGTCGCCCTAGGGCGTGTCGTCGTCCGTGGAGAGGCGCTCGCCGAGGCGCTCTGCCAGGGCCTCCGCGGTCAGCTTCGGATCGTCGTTCTCGCCGCGGAGCTCCTCGACGGTGACGTCGCTCGAGGTGTACACCTCGGCGCGCGGGATGATCCGGGTGGGGCGGTTCTTGTCCCAGACCCAGACGTCCTCCATCTTCACGTGGAAGAACGGGTAGCTCGCCTGCGGCGAGACCTGCAGGTCGAGCTTGTTGCAGAGATAGGTCGCATCAGCGGTGAGGATGCAGTAGCGGAAGAGGCCGAAGACGGCCGTGTATTCCTTCTTCAGCGAGAGCTCGAGCTCAGCCTCGAACTCGTCGAGATCGTCCAGGTGACTCACGTGTTCAGTCTAGCTCCGCGAGCAGGTCGGCCACTCGCCCGCGGCCGGGAACCACCAGGTCCGGATCGAGCTCGGCGAGCGGCTCCAGGGCGAAGCGGCGCTCGTGCAGGCTGGGATGCGGGACCGTCAGCCCGGGCTCGTCGACGGTTTCGGCGCCGTACAGGAGCAGGTCGAGGTCGATCGTCCGCGGCCCCCAGCGCTCGCGGCGCTCGCGGCCGAGCTCCCGTTCGACGGCGAGCAGGCTCTCGAGCAGATCTCGCGGCGAGAGCTCGGTCTCGAGCGCGGCCGCGCCGTTCAGGAACGCCGGCTGCTCGGTGACGCCGACCGGAGCGGTTTCCCGCAGCTCCGAGACCGCGACGACGCCGGGCAGCGCGGCGAGCGCGGCGCGGATCGCCGCCTCCCGGTCGCCGAGATTCGAGCCGAGGCCGACGTAGGCAAGAGTCACGGTCGCGTCGCGCGGACCGCGGCGTACTCCACCGGCGGATCGAGCACGACCTCGGGCTTGCGCACGCGGACCGAGACGCGCTCGACCGGGAAGCGCGCGAGCAGCTCGTCTGCGAGCGCGGTCGCCAGCGCCTCGAGCAGGTGATACGCGCGCCCGTCCGAGACCTCGCGGACGCACGCGGCGATGTCGCGGTAGTCGACGGCGTCCTCGAGCCGGTCGGAGCCGCCGGCCTCCCCCACCTCGAGCTCGACGTCGAAGAGAAAGCGCTGGCCCCGCTCGCGCTCCCAGTCGAGTGCGCCGTGTCGCCCGTGCAGCTCGATCGCATGCAGCTCCACAATCATGGCAGCTCGACGATCACGCCATCGCCCCGGCCGCCGTCAGCGCCTCCACATGCTCCCTGACGTCGTGGACGCGAAAGATCGACGCGCCGCGCTCGTAGGCGGCGACGGCGGCGCCGAGCGAGGCAGCCAGCGTGCCGGTGGTCGCCTGCGGCTCGAAGAGCCTCCCGAGCGAGCTCTTGCGCGAGAGCCCGATCAGCACGGGCCGCCCGAGCGCGAGCACGACGTCGAGGCGCCGCACGAGCTCGAAGTTCTGGGTCGCGGTCTTGCCGAAGCCGATCCCCGGATCGAGGCACACCCGCTCCTCCGGGATTCCGGCCGAGACGGCGAAGGCCAGCCGCTCCTCGAGGAACGCGGCCACCTCCGAAGCGACGTCGTCGTACCGAGGGCCGGCCTGCATCGTCCGCGGGTCGCCCTGCATGTGCATCAGGCACAGATACGCGTGGCCCTCGGCGACGACTCCCGCGAGCTCGGGATCGCCGCGCAGCGCCGTCACGTCGTTGACGAGCTCGACGCCCAGCGCGAGCGCGCGACGCGCCACCTCGGCCTTCGCCGTGTCGATCGACACGGGAGCGCCTTCGAGACGCTCCAGCACCGGAATCACCCGGCGCAGCTCCTCGTCGAGCGAGACGCCCTCGGCCCCGGGTCGCGTCGACTCGCCGCCGACGTCGACGATCGCGGCGCCTTCCTCCAGCATCCGGCGAGCCCCGGCGGCCGCCGCATGCGGATCGAGGTGCACGCCGCCGTCCGAGAAACTGTCAGGCGTCACGTTCACGATCCCCATCACGGCCGGGCGCTGCAAACGTTCCTCCACTGATGGACGTCTCACCCTGACATGGAGAGTAGCCAGCGTGGCCGCCTCGCCTTCCTGACCGCCTTCGGCGTGCTCGTGGCCGTGGCCGTGGTCGCGATCGCGGCACGAGGGTCGATCCCCGTCGGCGAAGGCGGGACACGAGGGCCGACCGCTGCACTGCTCGACATCCTCCTGACGCTCTACCTGGTCGGGATCGTGGCCGCCGCGGTGCTGCTCGTCTACGTACTCGTCCTGCGCCGCCAGATCCAGGCGAAAAGCGGCGCGACCGTCCATCGCCGCGGGCCGCTCGAGACCGTGTTGAGCCTGATCGTCCTCGTCGGAGCGGGCTCGCTGCTGGCACGCAGGCTCGCCGACCACAGGCCCGTCCCGCCACCCGAGGCGACGGACGCCTCCTTCAACGGGGCGAACACCCTCCCGACGACCGCCGGCCCGGACGCCGTTCCGTACGACCCCGGGTTCGCCTGGGAGGCGTCCGCCGTCACGGTCGCGCTGATCGCGCTCGCGCTCGCCGCCTGGTGGTACTCGGGACGAGCGCGGAAGCGCGCACGCGGCGAGCTCGACCGCGAGGACCGGCTCGCGACGGACCTCGCCGCCGCCATGGACGAATCGCTCGACGACCTGCGAGCCGAGCCGGATCCACGGCGGGCGGTGATCGCCGCGTACGCCCGCTTGGAACGCGTCCTGACCGCCCACCGGCTGCCGCGACGCGCTGCCGAGGCGCCGCTCGAGTACCTCGCCCGGATGCTCGACGACCTCTCGGTCAGCCCGGAGGCGGCTCGACGACTGACCAGACTGTTCGAAAGGGCTAAGTTCTCGCAGCATGCGGTGGGAACGGAGATGAAGGAGGAGGCGATTTCGGCGCTGGAGCGGGTCCGCGACGACCTGCTCGCCGCGCGCGTGCTCGCCGAGCAGGAGCGCCAGGCCCTGATCGCCGCGCAACGCGAGAGGCCGGCGACCTGATGCGGCGCGCGCTCATGATCGCCCGCCTGCCGCTCTTCCTGACCGTGGTGCTGGCGATCGCGCTGCTCGGCGCGCCCGGACGTGCTGGCCTGCTGACGCACGCGTACGTGCTGGTACTCGCGGCGATCGGCCTCGGCCAGCTCGTGGCCGCGCTGCGCCGGACGCTGCCGCCACGGCAGTCCTCTCCGTTCGAAGCAGCACTGCGGCGGCGCGCTCGTCCGGTGACCCGGATCCCCGAGCTCGTGCGGATGGAGCGCGAGGTATCGCTCGGCCTCGCGACCGCCTTCGACCTCCATTACCGGCTGCGGCCACGCCTCCGCAGGATCGCGGCCGAGCTGCTGGCGGCCCGGCGCGGGATCGAGCTGGATGCGAACCCGGAGGCTGCACGCCGCGCCCTCGGCGACGACGCCTGGGAGATCGTCCGCTGCGACCGCGAGCCACCGCGCGAGCGTTTCGCGGCCGGACTCGACATCGGCTCCCTGCGGCTTGCCGTCACCGCCCTGGAGGACCTCTGATGGAGCTCGTCCAGGTACAGGAGCACGCGACGCGGATCCTCGACGAGGTGGAGCGCGCAGTGATCGGCAAGCGCGACGCGCTCGAATTCGTCCTGATGGGCCTCCTTGCCGACGGGCACGTGCTGCTCGAGGACTATCCCGGCCTGGCGAAGACGCTCGCCGCCCGCTCCTTCGCGCAGGTGACGAGCATCGGCTTCAACCGGATCCAGTTCACGCCCGACCTGATGCCCGCCGACGTCACCGGCTCGTCGATCTGGAACCAGCGCGACTCCGACTTCCTCTTCCGGCCGGGGCCGATCTTCACCAACCTCCTGCTCGCCGACGAGATCAACCGCGCCCCGCCGAAGACCCAGGCCGCCCTGCTCGAGGCGATGCAGGAGCGGCAGGTCACGATCGAGGGCGTCACGCATCCGCTCGCCCGGCCGTTCCTCGTGCTGGCGACCCAGAACCCGATCGAGTACGAGGGCACCTACCCGCTGCCGGAGGCCCAGCTCGACCGCTTCCTGCTGCGGGTCGGCTTCGGCTACCCGAGCAAGGCCGATGAGTGGGAGGTGCTCTCGAGGCGAATGGAGCGCCGCGAGGACGAGGTCGAGCTCGATCCGGTGATCGACGGCCCGACGCTGCTCGAGCTGCAGGCTGCGATCGAACAGGTCCATGTCGGCGAGGCCGTCGGCGGCTACATCGTCGACCTCGTCGCGGCCACACGCAGCAGCGGCTCGACCGCGGTCGGGGCCAGTCCGCGCGGCAGCCTCGCCGTGCTCAAGCTCGCGCGCTGCAAGGCGGCGTTGTCCGGCCGCGACTTCGTCACCCCGGACGACGTGAAGGCCGTCGCCGTGCCTGCGCTCGCGCACCGGCTGATGCTGAGGCCGGAGCTCTGGGTTCAGCAGGTGGCCGGCGACGACATCGTCCGCGAGGTGCTCGAGAGCGTCCCCACGCCTGCTGCCGAAGAGACGGCGCCGGCGGCGGAGTGACGCCCGCGGCGTCGCCCCGCGCGGCCGCATACGCGACCCTCGCGGCACTCTTCCTCTTTGCCGCGCTCGCGACCCGTCGGCCCGAGCTGGCGGTCGTCGCGGCGCCGTTCGCGCTCCTGCCGGTGCTCGGGCTCGCGCTCGCGCGGCGGCCGGAGGTGCGCGTCTGGCTCACCCTAGAGCGCCCGATCGCGCTGGAGCAGGACGAGCTGGAGCTGCAGCTCGTCGTCGCCTCCGAGCGGCCGGTCGAGCGGCTCGAGCTCCTGCTCGGGCTGCCCGAAGGGCTCGAGCTCGTCTCGGGCGAGCGGGCACTCTCGCTGCGGCTCGGCTGGGACGACGAGCGCACGATCGTGCTGCGGCTGCGCTGCGCCAGATGGGGGAACTACCAGCTCGGCGATCTCCGGCTGCGGGCGCGGGACCGGATCGGGCTCCTGACCTGGGAGACGCGGCTCGACCGGCGCACGCGGCTGCGGGTCTATCCGCTCCCGGAGACGCTGCGCCGGATCGTCGCCCCGATCTCGACGCAGCCGTTCTCGGGCAACCAGGTCGCGCGACAGAAGGGCGAGGGGCTCGAGTTCGCCGACCTGCGCGAGTTCACGGCGGGCGACCGCGTCCGCTCGATCAACTGGCGCGCGAGCGCCCGGCGCAACGTGCTCGTCGTCAACGAGCGCCATCCGGAACGCAACGCCGACGTGATCCTCTTCCTCGACACGTTCGCCGACGCGCGGGCCGGTGGCCGCTCGACCCTCGACCTGGCGGTGCGGGCGACGGCGACGCTCGCCTCTCGCTACCTCGAGCGCCGTGACCGCGTCGGGCTCGTCTCGTTCGGCGGCATCCTGCGCTGGCTGTCGCCCGGAATGGGCATGAGCCAGCAGTACCGGATCGTCGATGCGCTGCTCGCATCGGAGATCGTCTTCAACTACGCCTGGAAGGACGTCTCGATCATCCCGGCGCGCACGCTGCCGCCACAGGCGCTCGTGGTCGCCGTTACGCCCCTGCTCGACGACCGCATCGTCGAGGCGCTGGCCGACCTGAGGGCGCGCCGGTACGACCTCGCGATCGTGGAGGTGTCCCCGGCCGGCTTCGCGACGCCTGGCCCGAGTGAGTCCGATCAGCTGGCGCACCGGCTGTGGCTGCTGCGGCGCGAGGAGATCAGGGCCCGCTACGAGCGCCTCGGCGTCGCCGTCGCGACCTGGAGCGACGAGCAGCCGCTCGACGGCGTCCTCGAGGGGGTGAGGGCATTCCGAAGGCACGCTCGGCTCGTGCGCGCATAGCAGCAGGTACCACGTCCGTGCTCGCCGGGGCGGGGACGGGCGCCGGGTTTGCCGTGCTGGCGGACGACGGGTATCTGGCCCGCGCGAACATCCTCGTGACTGTCGTCGCGGTCGCCGTGCTCGCTACCGGACTCGTCCTCGACGTCTCCGTGTCGATCCCCGTGGCGATCGCGCTCCTCGGCGCCGAGTACGTGGCGATTCTCGGGTTCGAGACCGACGCGCTCGACACACGCGCTCCGCTGGTCGCCGGCGCCCTGCTCGCCGTTGCGGAGCTCGCCTACTGGTCGCTCGAGCTCCGGGTGCCCGTCGTCGACGAGGCCGGGACATACCTGCGCCGGATCGCACTACTGGCGACATTCGTCCTCGGCGTCGTCGGGATCGGCGCGATCGTGCTGACGTTTGTCGAGACCGTCGCCGCGGGCGGGGTCGCCGTCGACCTCCTCGGCGCCGCGGCTGCTCTCGGCGCGCTCGCCCTGCTCGCGCTCGCGGCGCGCCGAACCAGCCCGTAACGCGGCTTACGCGGCCGGGTCGGGCTTGGGCGGCTGCATCGCCGTGCCCGGCACAGGACGCGGCTTGGGCTTCGGCGCGGGCTTGCGCTCGGGGCCCTCGACGGGCAGTTCCGGGATCTCGGGGACCTCGTCGGGGAAGACCGACTCCTCGGACTCACCGGCCAGCAAGCGCTCGAACTGATCCTTGTCGATCGTCTCCCGCTCGATCAGGATCGCGGACAGCTTGTGGAGCTCGTCCATGTGCTCGCGGAGCACGCGGTGAGCGGTCTGGTGCGCCTCCTCGATCACGCGGCGGATCTCGTCGTCGATCTCGCGGGCGATCTCGTCGGAGTAGTCGGGCTCGTTGCCCATGTCGCGGCCGAGGAACGGCTGGCTGTGGTCGCGGCCGAGCACGCGCGGGCCGAGCTTCTCGCTCATGCCGAACTTCATGATCATCGACTTCGCCGTCGACGTGACCTTCTCGAGGTCGTTCGCGGCACCGGTCGTGACCTCGTGGAAGACGATCTC
>JANMJY010000138.1:0-4698 GCA_031371615.1 Actinomycetes bacterium
CCTGCTTACGCAGGTCCCCCTCGCCTGTTCTTTTTGCAGCAGGGACACCGGCAAAGCCGGTGTCCCTGCGCGAAGACCCCGGAAGGGTCGCTTCGCTCCCGGCTCTTCGACTAGCCGAGGAACCCTCGGGCGACGAACGCGTGTCGCGCAGCCGTCTCTGCAGTCGAGCCGTACAGCCGCTTCGCCGTGGCGATCGTGGTCTCTGCGGCGGCGCGGAACGAGGTGTCCGGCGCGTACGAGAACTGCGCCTCGAGGATGATCGTGTCCGCTTTCACGTGCCCGAGCGACTTGCGCAGGTCCCACAGCGCCCGCGACCAGATCCGGCCGTCGGCGTGCACCTCGCCCCGAACGTTCTCCGGGTAGTGGAGATCGAGGTCGACGCGGCGCAGGCAGTGCGGCACGGTCGAGGTGTACGAGACCGAGTCCCAGTCGGCGACGCAGGGCGCGTCCGGTGTCGGCGCGACGACGTTCGTCACGGTCACGGCCAGATAGTCGCCCCAGGCCTCGCCGATCGAGCCGGCCTCGAGGCTCGAGCCAAAGCCCGGCACCTGCGAATCGTGCACCGCGTGGCCATACTCGTGGACGATCACCTCGGCGTCCTCCGCGTCGTCGACGCCGCCCTTGCCGAGCCGGATCACGTCGTGCTTGTCCCACGAGTACGAGTTGTCCAGGCCCCACTGGTTGATCCGCAGGTCCTGCGACTCCTTGTTCACCGCCCGGTAGCGGCCGGTGCCGAAGCCGAGCGACTGGATGTACTTCTGCGCCTCGGTGACCCAGTAGTACGCCATCACCTGCTCGAAGCGGTCGTCGCTCCGGCCGTAGACGAACGAGTTCGTCGGCGAGTAGGCGCTGTCTCCCGTCTCCCCGCGGATGTTCGCCCAGTCGCCGGTCAGCGTGCCGCTGCCGTCGAGGTTCGTCAGGACGACGTTTCGGTACGCAGGCTGGAGGGCCGCGTAATCGGCGTCATCCTGGTCGGTCAGCGTTTGGTCCTGCAGCTGCGCGACCGGATTCGGAAAGAACACTCGACCGGTGCCGGTGCTCGCGCCCGGTCCCGGTTTACCGGCTCCCGCGGCGGTAGCGAAAACCGTGAGCGAGAGCGCGGCCAGGCCGAGTAGAGCAATACGCGTGCGAGTCAAATCCCCTACCTCCCCCAAGTGAGAACAACATGCAAAGAGCCTTGGGGACAGTACTGCGCGGGAGGGGACTTGACTAGTCGCCGGCTGCTGCGACGGGCTTCCCGAGCTGCTTCTCCCACCAGTCGGACTCGCGCTGGTCCATCTGCGTCTGCAGCTGGCCGACGTACTGGGCGAGATCGCTTTCCTTCTTCCCGAGCCGTAGCTCGAGCTCGCCGACGGTCTTCTCGCGCTGCTCGAGCTTGATCTCGCGCAGCTCCGAGTCCGCTTCGAGGCGGGCCCAGCGGCCCTCGATCTCGGCCTCTCGCTCCTCGATCTCGCGCTGCCGATCGGAGATCGACTCCTCGACCTGGCCGAGCCGCTTCTCGCGGCGGTCGCCCCGGGCACGCTGCGACTCGAACAGCGTCTCCGAACTCGTGATCTCCGCCTCGCGGGCTGCGAGCTCGCGGCGGAGGTCGTCGAGCCGGCGGGCCTCGTCCTCGAGGTGCGCTGCGGTCTGGCCCTCCGCCTCCTCCCGCTTCACCTGCGACTCGCGCCGGTTCAGCTCGGCTTCCCTGGCGGCCAGCTCGCTCTCCTTGGCGGACACCTCGGCGCGCTTGGCGCTCATCGCAGCGACGACCTCGCCGGTGCCCGACCGCTCCTCGGCCAGCCGCTCGAGGTCAGCCGTCAGCCGATCGGCCTTCGCCTTCAACTCGGCCTCGCGCGACTCGAGGTGCTCCTCGCGCGCGGTCACGGTGGCGCGGGCCTTGACGAGCTCGCGCTCACGCTCAACGACGTCGCGATCACGGTCGGCGAGCTCGGACTCCTGGTCTCGAAGCATGGTCTCGCGCGTGGCGAGCACCGACTCGCGCGCCTCGACTCGCGCTGCAGCCTCCTGGGCGTTGCCGTCCATCTCGGCGAGCTTGCGCTCGAGAGCGCGTTCTCGCTGCGCGAGCGCCGCCTCGTGCTTGGCAAGCTCGGTTGCGGTCTCGGTGCGCTCGCGATCGGCGCCCTGCAGCTCGCGGAACTTGATCGAGATCTGCTTCTCGCGCTCGGCGGTCCGCATCTCGGCTGCGGCAAGCTCGGACTTCAGGTCGGCGAGCCGCTGCTGCTCGGCTGCGGCTGCCTCCGCCCTCAACCCGAGCTCGTGCTCCCGCTCCTCGACTTCGGCTTGCTGGGCGGCGAGCTTCGCGGCGCGCTGGTCGACCTCGCTCGACCGGAGCGACATCGCCTGCGCCGCGGTGACGTCCTGCTGGAGCCGGCCCTGGATGTCGGCAAGCTCCGCGCGCGCATCCTGCTCCCGCGCCCGCGTCTCTTCGAGCTCTCTGCGGAGCGAGGCCAGCTCGGCCTCGGTGAAGTCGGGCAGGGGGACGGCCTCTGCAGCCGGAGGCAAGACCGGCGCGTCGGGCGCCTCCGGCTCCGCGGTCGGCTCCTCCTCCGTCTCGCGCACCTTTTTCAGCTGCGCGCGGAGACCGGTGCCGAATCCCTGCTCGGTATCGTGCTCGGTTGCGGCCATCTAGAAGAGCTTCATGATGTTGAGCATCGCGGGGCCGAGGATGACGATGAACATGGCCGGGAAGATGAAGATCACGGTCGGGAAGAGCATCTTGATCGGCGACTTCATCGCCTTCTCCTCGGCGGCGTCCTGGCGCTTGTTGCGGGCATCCGACGCCTGGAGTCGGAGCAACCGACCGAGCGAGATGCCGAGCTGGTCGGCCTGGATGATCGCTCGGCAAAAGCTCGCCACCTCGGGAGTCGCGGCGCGTTCGGCGAGCTTCTTGAGCGCGTCGTGACGAGACTCGCCGATCCGCATCTCGCCGAGGGTGAGCGAGAACTCCTCGGCCAGCGCGCCTTCCATGTGCTCGGTCAGCTTCGCGACGGCGCCGTCGAAGCCAAGGCCTGCTTCGACCGAGACGGCCAGCAGGTCGAGCGCGTCCGGCAACTGCGCGCGGATCGCCTCCCGGCGCTTGCGGCCCCGCATCGAGACGATGAAGCCCGGTGCGATGTAACCGGCCGCGGCGAGTCCTAGCGCGAGCGGGAACCCCGCGAGCGGGCCGGCAACAGTCGCGCCGACGAGGAAGCCGAACACCCCACCCCCGATGCCGCCGGCGGCCTTGATCGCGAGGAAGGCTGTCGGGGTGATCTGGCGGCTCATGCCCGCTGCCAGCAGTCGGGCAGAGATCGACTCCAACGTCATGCGCGGGTTCAGCTTCAGGGCCAGACCGGCGAGCTTGAGCGTGGCGGGAACGAGAATGCGCTCCCGGAAACGAAGCTGCGCGAGTCCGGCGGTCGCCACGCGGGAGCGACCGTAGTTGGCCGCCCGGCGAACGGCGCGGGTGCGCTCGCGACCGGGCAGCGTGACCACTTCGCCGACGAGGAACGCGGCCAGACCGAGCATCAGAACAGCGAGGACAAGGAGCAGCGGCATGTGCATCAACCTTTGAAGGAGACGATTTTGCGGAGCATGAGCGAGCCGATCGAGATCATCACGCAGCCGAGGATCAGCAGCTTGTGGCCGGTGGACGTGTAATAGAGCGGAGCCATGTATTCCCCGCTCAGCAGCGTGATCGTGCCGAGCATGAAGAAGGGCACACCGACGAGGACGTAGGCCGACGCGCGACCCATCGCGGTCAGCGAGCGGATTTTCCGGGCGAACTGCTGCCGGTTCCGCACCGCCTCGGCGACCATGTCGAAGATGCCGGCCATGCTGCCGCCGACCTGGCGTTGGATCGTCACCGCGGTGACGACGAACGAGATGTTCTTCGAACCGATCCGGGTCGCCATGTCGGCGAGGGCGTCATCCATCGGCCGGCCGAGCCGCGTCTCGGTGAGCACGCGCTTGAACTCCTTGCTCGAGGGCGGCTGCCCCTCGTCGACGACGGCCTGGATCCCCTGGCGGAAGCTGTGACCGGCTTTCAGCGAGGCGGCGAGCGTCACCAGTAGATCGGGCAGCTGGTCGTCGATCGCCGTGAGCCTCCGCTTTGCCTTGAACCAGACGACGAGGATCGGCACGGCGCCACCCACGACCATGGCGAGCACCGTGACGGGGCTGGGGGCGCCTGCTGCGGCGAAGACGATCCCGGCAAAGAGCCCGGAGCCCGCTGCCGCGTAGACGAGCTCGACCGTACGCAGCGGCACGTCGGCTCGCTCGAGTAGCCGGTGCAGGGCATGCCAGACACTCAGGTGCCCGAACGCACGCTCGGTCGCCCTCATCAGGCTGGAGGCAGTCGCGAATCGCTCCTGTACCGGCCCGCGGGTCGATTTGCGCTCCGCCTCGCCGAGGTGCGGTGCGATCTGCCGTCGCAGGCGTGAGCCGAGCGGCGCGCGCAGCACGAAGAGCACCGAGAGGAGGAACAGGAAGCCGACGAGGGTGGCCATCACCATCGGACCGACCTTGAAGAACGGCTCCGGCAGCTTCGACGCCACGGCGGTGGATTCGGTCGCCACGCCGGGCACGACGGACTCGGCGGTCGCACCGGCGGACTCGATCTTGAGCCGTTCAGCCGGCCGGGCGGATGTGACGTAGGACAGTTGCCAGGTGCGGCGCAACTCGGAGGCGAGGGCGGCGTAGACCGCCCGCAGGCTC
>JANMJY010000167.1:0-4208 GCA_031371615.1 Actinomycetes bacterium
CGCGAATGTGGTAGCCCGAGACGCTGATCGGATGCCACAACGGCATCTCCTTCGCGGTGAACTCCACCATGTCGGTGACCAACCGCATCGAGGGCTCGGGCGGGAAGATGTACTCCTTCTGCGCGATGTACTCCTTGAGGATGTCCGTCTGGATCGTCCCGCGCAGCGCCGTCGCCGGCACCCCCTGCTGCTCGCCGACGGCGACGTAGAACGCGAGCAGGATCGCCGCCGGCGAGTTGATCGTCATCGACGTCGACACCTCGCCGAGCGGGATGCCACCGAAGAGCGTCTGCATGTCCTCGAGCGAGTCGATCGCCACACCCTCCCGGCCGACCTCGCCCAGCGAGCGCTCGTGATCGGAGTCGTAGCCCATCAACGTCGGCATGTCGAACGCCGTCGAGAGCCCCGTCTGCCCGTGCTCGAGCAAATACCGGAAGCGCTCGTTCGTCTCCTCCGCGGTGCCGAAGCCCGCGAACTGGCGCATCGTCCACAGCTTGCCGCGGTACATCGACGGATAGACACCGCGCGTGAACGGATGCACGCCCGGGTACCCGAGATCACGCTCGTAGTCGATCTCGACCGTGTCCGGCGTCGCCAGGGGCTCGTTCTCGAGACCCGAAATGGTCGAGAACAACTCGCCCTGCCTTTCCGGCGATCGCCCGTACAGCTCCTCACGCCAGGCCTGGGTCGCGTTCAGGGAGCCGCGGTCCTCGGTCGTCGCCATCGCACGCCATTGTAGGTACGCGCTGCTCCGACCAGTAGGGCTGGAACAATCGAGCGAATCAGAAGGACATCCGGGCGATCTCTCCTCTTCCTGCTCGCGCTCGTCGCGGTCGTACCGTCGGCGCGCGCGGCGAGCGCACCGAGCCCGATCACAGAGGCAGAAGCGAAGGCTCTAACACGGATCGCGAGCAAGCTGAGCGGCTTGCCGGTGACACGCGCCGTGCCCGTCGTCAACGAGGACGTGCCACATTTCCGACAGCGGCGTGCCAAGGCATTCGCGCGCCTCTACCCGGCGGCCGCTCAGAGCTACGACGACGCGCTCTACACGGCGCTCGGCGTCACTCCAGCACGGGGGCTTCTCCACAAGGCGCTCGTCGACAACCTGGTGCAGCAGGCGCTCTACGATCCGCTGACCCGCAAGCTCTACGTCGCACGGGGCCGGGCGTCGCGCGCGGCGATCCTGCAGCAACTGGTCATCGCGCTCCAGGACCAGAGGTTCGGCCTCGGCCGGTTACCTGCACTGGCCGGCAGCCGGGACGCGAGCCTCGCCGCGACGGCGGCCGTCGGCGGGTACGCCTCGCTGATCTCGCGGCTGCCCGACGCGCGGACATCGCTGACCGGCACGCGGCTCAAGCGCTTCCTGGCACTCGAGAACGGTTTCGCGGCGACGGTCGGCCGCCGCTTGGCGGTCAACCTGCGCAATCTCGGTGGGAACAACGCGGTCTTCGGAACGCTGCGCCGCTTCCCGCAGACGACCGAGCAGATCTTCCACATCGACAAGTTCCTCGAGCGCGAGCCGGTGGCGCGGATCGTGCTCCCCGTCGCCGGGGCAGGGCTCGAGCTCGCTGGAGCAGACACCTTCGGCGAGCTCGACGTGCGCGCCTTGCTCGCCGTCTTCGATGTGCCGCGGCTCGCTCAGGCAGGCGAGGGTTGGGGCGGTGGGCGCTCGGCGATCTACCGGGCCGGCCCGAGGATGGCCGCCCTGCTCGCACTGGATTGGGACTCGGAAGCCGACGCGCAGCAGTGGGCTGCGGCGGTCCAGCGGTACGTCGAGGAAGCCTTCGCCGGTGGTCTGGGGCCGGCCCCGTGCGCCGCGACTTCGTGCTGGAATCGCGGCAGCCACGCGGTGGCATTCGAGCGCGTCGGCAGCCGGACCGCGCTCGTGCTGGGGAGCGATGTGGACAGCTCCGCGCAACTCGCTCGAGCGATTCTCGGCGACGCCTGACGGGCCCCTCAGCGGTCACTCCTTTCAGTGACTCAACCTCAAGTCGAGGGTTAGATCGCCGAGGCACGCCGGCCCTCTGTCTCGAGGTGCCACTGCAACGATCTCGAGCGGTGAAGGCGCGCGCATCTGACGACGCGGGCCTCCCCCGATCGCCGGTTTTGGCCCAGCGAAGCGGATTTCAGGCCGCCGCTGATCCGCCACGCCGAGTCCCCCAAAAGGGTGAACTTCGGCACGTTTTGCCGCTTGCAAGCGGTGTGCTTCCTCAAGTTCGCGCCCTCACGAGTCGATGCCACTCGTGCGCGCACTCCCCCCTCTTTACGCGCGTGAGGAAAACACATGGCGAATAGCGAAGAACTGCGGCCTTCGAATCGTCCGGCAAATGCCGGGCGATTCCCCGTGCGCCTGGTCGCGGTCGCCCTCGTCGCAGCACTCGCCGGGGCCGCATTCCTCACAAGCGCCACGCTGCGCCATGAGTCGCCTCGAGTCGCCTTCCTACAGCAGGCGCTCGGCGCACCCGCACGCACGACGCCGCTCACGCGCACTCTTCCCACCGGCGAGCGCTTCCGCATCGTCGACCGCGCGATCGTCGCGCAATCGGACTTCGGCAGCGTCGCTCTGCAGCCGCTCAGGCTCGAGCGCGGCGCCGGTTGGACGCGAACGGCAAACGGTGTCACCCGCAAGACTTCGTTCGGTCAGCGGACGCTCGTTCTCGGCAGCGCGAAAGCGGAGGAGTTCCTCACCGTCGAGCGCCGGCAGGGCGACCGGACCTGGAGCTGGAAGCTCGGCACGACTCTCGACTCGAGCTTGAGGGTTGACGGCCGCGTTGAACTGATCGACCGGAAGTCCGGGGGCACGTTCGAGATCGCTCCGGTGCAGATCCTCAACGCCAAGGGCAACGACGTCACGCCGGCCGGGCTCCAGTGGTCGCTTCGCGGCCACCGCCTCCAGCTGACCCTCGACGATCGTGCGCTGGCGCTGCCGTACGTGATCGACCCGGCGATCACGGTGATCACGCCCAACGGCGTCCACGCCACCGCGACGGCGACATCGCTTTCGCTCGCAAAGCCGACCGGCGCCCTCGTCAGCGGCTCGACGATCCTCGTCGCCCACGTCTCGAAGCGGAACGCCGACGCGGTCAGCCTGGCCGGCTGGACGTCGATCGGCCAGACCTGCAGCGCGACGACCATCTGCACCGACCTCCTCTGGAAGAAGTACGCGGGCGAGGCCGGCCCCTACGCCTTCGCGTGGACGAACTCGATCGGCGCAGGCGGCGGCATCGTCGCACTGGCGAATGTCTGGCAGCCCGGGGCCCGCTCGCCGGTCGATACGTTCGTCGGCACGAGCGGAACCAGCACCACCGCCAATCCCGGCTCGTTGACTAACCTCTTCCCGACACTCGGCGAGATGGTCGTCGGCGGCTTCGCGGCCACGGCCGGGACGATCCCCGGCATCCCGACCGGCAAGACGAACGCCGGCAGCGCCGCGATCGCGGGCGGCCCGGGTGCCAGCCGGATCGGCGTCCGAACAGCGACCCTGAACGAGACAGGCAGCCCGGTCTCGAACTGGAGCTCCACACTCGCCTCGGCGACGTGGACGGCGCAGATCGCCGGCTTCATCCCCCAGGCCACGGACGGCTCCGGCACGCTGACGACCACCACTACCGAAGCCGCAGCCTCGTCGACCGGGAACACGATCGCCTTCACCTACACGCCGAACGCCGGCCTCGACGACGGCTCGGTGTCGGTGCAGGTGCCCGCAGGCTGGACGGCGCCGCAGACCGCCGCCGGAAACGGCCAGATCACCGTCAGCGGCGGCACCGGCACGAACGCGATCACGATCACCGGCACCGGGCCCTGGACGGTCAAAGTGGACAACGTCCAGATCGGCGACGACGGCGCCGGCGGCATCGAGACGCTGACGATCACCTACAACAGCGGTACCGCGTCGGCGGCGACGGGCGCCCAGACGTGGCAAGCCCAGTCCCGCGGAACCTCGACCGGGACGATGACCAACCTCGGCGCCTCCCCGTCGATCACGGTGCGGGCACCGAACGGGTCCGGCACGACGACGTCCTCGCTCGCGAACGTGGCGAACGGCGCCACTGCTCAGACCTCGACCTTCACTTACACCGCCGCGACGGGCGGCATGTCGAACGGCGCGATCACGATCGACGTGCCCACCGGCTGGACGGCGCCGCAGACCGCCGCCGGAAACGGCCAGATCACCGTCAGCGGCGGCACCGGCACGAACGCGATCACGA
>JANMJY010000185.1:0-1925 GCA_031371615.1 Actinomycetes bacterium
CCTCGGCGGCGGTGCCGCCGTTGACGCAGACGACCGCCCGAGGGCCGGGTTCGCCGGTCCAGCGGGCTTCGGCGCCGGTCGCTAGTGCAAAGGACACTTAACGACTCTAGGGAAAACGCCGAGAGTGGACACCGCGACCGCGATCGACCGCTTCCTCGCCTCGCCCGCACTCGCCGAGTCGACGCGGCGCGCCTATGCCTCCGACCTGCGGAGCCTGGAGGACTGGCTCGCCGGCCGCGGGACGACGGTCGAGGAGATCGACGTTCGTGTGCTGGTCGAGTACGCGTCCGAGCTTGGCCGCGCCCGGAATGGCCTCGCGCCCGCGACGATCGCACGGAAGCTCGCCGCTGTGCGCTCGTTCCTCCGCTTCACGCTCGGGCCGACCCGCGTCCCTGATGCCTCGCTCGGTCCGCGGCGCCCGCAGCGGTTGCCCGAAGCGCCGAAGCGCGCCGAGATCGAGTCGATCGTGGACGGGCTCGGCGGCGACGGAGCACTCGGCCTGCGCAACCGCGCCCTCGTCGAGCTCGTCTACTCGGCCGGGCTTCGAAGCTCTGAAGCGGTCGGGCTCGACCTCGGTGACGTGGACTTCGAGCAGGAGCGCGTGCACGTCCGCGGGAAGGGCGGCAAGGAGCGCGTCGTGCCGCTCGGCGAGGAGGCGTCGCACGTGGTCGCCCTCTACCTGCGGGACGGGCGACCCGACCTTGCGCGAGGCGCCAACGACGCGCTCTTTCTCTCCGTGCGCGGCCACCGTCTCGATACCAGCACCCTGCGGCGGCTCCTCCCGCACCCGCACCGGCTGCGCCATTCGTTCGCGACGCACCTGCTCGAGGGCGGCGCCGATCTGAGGACGATCCAGGAGCTGCTCGGGCACTCGTCGCTCTCGACCACGCAGGTGTACAGCCATGTGGACGCGAAACGTCTCCGGAAGGTCTATGACTTCTCCCACCCCCGATCCTGAGCTGGAAGGCTTTCTCGCGCTCCTCGCGACGCGCCGGGCAGCCCGCACAGTCGATGCCTACCGGCGCGACCTCGCGCAACTCTCGGCGTGGAGGCACGGCCCGGTGGGCGAGACGACGACCGAGGAGCTCGAACGCTGGCTCGCAGAGTTGCGTGCGGCCGGCCTCGCTGCCTCGACCGTCGCGCGGCGCATCGCCGCGTTGCGGACGTTCTTCCGGCACCAGATGCTGCTCGGTGCGCGCGACGACAACCCCGCCGCCGCGCTCCAGCTCCCGCGCCGGATCCGAACCCTCCCGCGCACGCTCTCGCCTGCCGAGGCCGAGCGCCTGATCGACGCCGCCAACGGGACGACCCCGCGCGCGATGCGCGACCGCGCCCTGGTCGAGCTGATGTACGGCGCGGGCCTCCGCGTCAGCGAGGCGACCGGCCTCCACCGGCGCTCGATCGATCTCGAGGACCGCCTGGTGCGCGCGCTCGGGAAGGGCTCGAAGGAGCGCCTCGTCCCCCTCGGCCGGCCCGCGGTCGACGCGCTGCGCCGCTACATCGCGATGGGCCGGCCCCACCTCGATTGCCGCAACCGGCCGGAGCTGTTCCTGAACGCGCGGGGCGGGCCGCTCACCCGAGCCGGCGCCTTCCTGATCCTCCGCCGGCTCGCCGAGAAGGCCGGGCTCGAGCCGCAGCGCGTGCACCCCCACCTGCTCCGCCACTCGTTCGCGACGCACCTGCTCGAGGGCGGCGCCGACCTGCGCAGCGTCCAGGAGATGCTCGGTCATGCCGACCTCTCGACCACCGAGCTCTACACCCACGTATCCGATCGCCGCCGCCGCGAGTTGTACTTTCGAGCGCACCCACATGCGCGACGACGTACGACTTCGCAAAGGACGTCCCCTGATGACGGCAGTTGACCCTCAAGTCGTGACCTTCATCGCTCTCGCGATGGCGATCGGCTACACGATGTTCTTCTCCGG
>JANMJY010000204.1:0-1637 GCA_031371615.1 Actinomycetes bacterium
GGCATCGCGGACCGCCGTCACCGTGTCCGGATCGGCGTGACCGAAGAGCAACGGGCCCCAGGACATGACCCAGTCGACGTAGCGATTGCCGTCGACGTCCTCGAGATACGCCCCCTCGCCGCGATCGACGAACAACGGCTCGTCGAGCCCGACCGCGCGCATCGCGCGCACGGGAGAGTTCACGCCACCGGGGATCAGCTCGAGCGCGCGGCGGTACAGCTCGCTGCGCGTCCTCAAAGCCAGCTCGCGAGCTCCCTGGTCCAGTAGGAAATGACGAAATCGGCACCGGCGCGCTTGATCGCCGTCAGCGACTCGAGCGCCGCCGCGCGCTCGTCCAGGTGGCCGGCCGCCGCGGCCGCCTTCACCATCGCGTACTCGCCGGAGACGTTGTACGCCGCGACCGGGCAGTCGAGGCGCTCGCGTACGGCCCGGAGCACGTCGAGGTACGGCAGCGCGGGCTTCACCATCAGCACGTCGGCGCCCTCCGCCAGGTCGAGCTCGCACTCCCGCAGAGCCTCGCGGACGTTGGCGGGATCCATCTGGTAGCCGCGGCGGTCGCCGAAGGACGGCGTCGACTCGGCGACGTCACGGAAAGGTCCGTAGAAGGCGGACGCATACTTGGCCGAGTACGCGACGATCGGCGTCTCGGGCAGGAGCTCGCGGATCGCGCCGACGCGGCCGTCCATCATGTCGCTCGGCGCGACGGCGTCCGCGCCCGCCTCGACATGGCTGGCGGCCGTGCGAGCCAGGAGCTCGATCGTCTCGTCGTTCGCCACCTCGCCGTCACGGATCACGCCGCAATGGCCGTGCGCGGTGTACTCGCAGAGGCAGACGTCGGTGATGAGCACGAGCTCCGGATGCTCGGCCCGGATCGCGCGCAGCCCCCGCTGGACGATCCCGTCGTCGTCCCAGGCGCCCGACCCCTCGTCGTCCTTCTCCTCCGGCACGCCGAAGAGGATCAGGGCCTTGCCGCCGAGCGTCGCGAGCTCACCCGCCTCCGCGACGAGATCCTCCACCGAGTAGCGGCTCATCCCCGGCAGCTCTGCGTTCGGAACCGTCGACGGCCCGACGAAGTAGGGCATCACGAAGTCGTCGAGATCGAGCCGCGTCTCGCGCACGAGGCCGCGTAGCGCATCGGTTCGGCGCAGCCGGCGAAGGCGCGTGGCGGGAAAGGCGCTCATGGCAGCAAGGTTACGTCAGACGCGCGCTTGGCTCCCGCGTCCGTCCACGCGCTTTCGTAAGGTACGAGCCGTGACCCAGCCTGGATCGTGGAAGGTTTCGGCAGGGTCGGCTATGGTGCCGCCCATGGCCTCGGCCCGAAACCGTCACGCGGTGCGCCCGCGTGCGCCCAGACACACGAACACCAGAGAGCCGGACCAGAGGGAACTGGAACGCCTCCGCGCACGCAGACGGCGGCCCGAACGGCACGCCACTCGCTTCCTCGTGATCGCCTTCCTTTCAGCGGTCCTGCTGCTAACCCTGCTGCTGACCGCGTTCGGCACCTGGACGTCGACGCCGGTCGCGGCGCGGCCCATGGCGGCGCCGAACGTGCTTCCGGGCGGTCAGCCGACCCCGCAGATCATCGCCATGGTCGGCGCCGTCCAGATCCAGCTGCCGGTCGCGCAGAGCGCGGTCAC
>JANMJY010000230.1:0-9039 GCA_031371615.1 Actinomycetes bacterium
GCGATCGCGAGCTTCGCCTGGTGGGCGAGGCCGCCGACGAGCTCGAGCTCGCGGTCGCCGAAGTCGACGCCGGCCGGAGCTGCGACGGCGATGGCGCCCCAGCGGCTTTCGACCGTGAAGGGGGCGATCATGTAAGAGCCCGATCCGCCCGCGGGCGGATCGCTGAATGCGGCGTACTGCTCGGGGCTGACCGTGTACGGCTCGTTGCGCTCGAGGATCGCCCCGATGTTCTCGGCGGCGAAGCGCCGCCCGACGATCGCGCGTTCGTCCTCGTAGCCGGCCGCCGCCCGCCCGACGAGGTCGCCGCCGGCCTCCTGCAGCCAGAGCGAGGCGTGTGGCGCGCCGATCAGCTGCGCCGCTCCCTCGACGACACGAGTGAGGACGTGGTCGAGACCCTCGGCGGCGGCCAGGTCGCGGCCGAACTCGAGCAGCGCCCTGGCGCTCTCGGCCTCGCGCCGCTGGGCCTCGTAGAGGCTCGCGTTCTCGAGCGCCACCGCGGCGTGTCCGGCGAGCACTTCGAGCAGGCGCAGGTCGTCCTCGTCGAACTGGTTCAGGCCGAGCTTCGAGACGACAATCGCGCCGATCACGCGGGCGCCGTAGTTGAGCGGCACGGCGATGATCGACTCGTCGATCTGGGTCGTGCCCTCGATCCTCTTCGCAAACTCGCACTTCGAGGCGTCCGCGAGCAGGAGCGGCTCCCCGGTCAGGACGACGTGACCGGTGAAGCCCTCGTCAACGCGTTGGCGGAAGACCTCGGCCGCAGTCCGGTCCGGCGCGGTCAAGTCACCCTGGAAAGCGATCGGGGCCAGTTCCTCGCCGTCGCGGACGAAGATGCGGCAGTTGTGGTAATCGATCAGCTGGCGGAGCTCGTTCGCGATCGCCATGCCGATCTCGCGCACGTCGTTCGAGCGGTTCAGCTTGCCGCCGAGCGACTGCAGCATCTTCAGGTGGGCGATCGAGCGGATGTCCTCGCCGCGGCCGTCACGTGGCTCGGGGCGCTCGGTGGCCGAGTCGTCGAAGAAGACGACCTGGTTCTTGCCCCGTGCTTTCGCAGTCATCATCGCGGCCTCCGCGCAGGCGACGAGCTCGCGCGGATTCGCGGCGTGCTCCGGGCCCTGGGCGATCCCGATCGAGACGGCGATCTTGCCTGCCAAATCGAGCTCGACCTCGTCCAGGCGGTTCCCCAACCGGGTCGCGAGCGCGATCACGTGAGCTTCGTGGCTGGAGGGGACGATCACCGCGAACTCCTCGCCGCCGATCCGGCAGACGACGTCTGTGGAGCGGACGGTGGCACGCAGGTGGTCGGCGAGGTCGGCGAGCACCTGGTCGCCGACCGCGTGGCCGAAGACGTCGTTCACCTTCTTGAAGTCGTCGATGTCGATCATCACCACGGCGACGTTCTCGTGGACGCTGGAGGCGTGGGTGAGCTCGCGGCGAAGGCGCTCGTGGAAGTGGCGGTGGTTGTAGAGGCCGGTGAGCGAGTCCGTCTGTGCCTCGCGCTCGAGCCGTGCGCGGATATGGGCGTTGTCGAGCGCCAGCGCGGCCGCATCTCCGAGCCGCTTGGCGAGCTCGAACTCCTCCTCGCTGAACGAGGCGTCCTCGCCGATCCGATAGACGTTGAGCGTCCCCTTGAGCGCGCCGCGCGCGACGAGCGGGACGACGATCAGCGCCTCCGGCTCGAGCGGCGTCCCGGGAACGAAGCGCACGCGGGGGTCGAGATGAGCCTGGTTGGAGAGCACGGGCTCGCGGTGCTCGACAGCCCAGCCGGTGATCCCTTCGCCGAACGGGAAGCGCTCGCTGAGGATCTCGTTCGCGTATTCGCTGCGCACGAGCGCGGGCACGAGCTCGCGTTTCGGCTCGTCGGCCTCGTAGATGTGCAGCGCCTCGTACGGGACGATCTCGTCGAGCGTGTCGGCGATCCGCACGAGCAGCGAGTCGAGGCTCTGCTCCGAGAGCAGGTCGTGGAACACGTCCGCGAGCCGGCGGTAAGAGTCGACCGACGGCTCGGCGTCCGGCGCGAGAGCGCCCGAAATCAGGCGCATACGTGGGGCGCCGGTCTTGGGGGAGGAGCGAGCGGGTTCTTCCATGTCTACTGTCAGAGGCCTGACGGCAGGTCGTCGCGGGTGTCCGCAACACCTGCACGGATCATCGGGACTTTCTTGCTCTCGGGTCTCCCTCGTTTGGGGGATGTCGCGCGACTCTCTGAGGCGGAAAAACCCGCTCGTCATTTGGGACGAACCCGATGTAGGCTCTGTCCCGGTGAGGGTCGAGAACGAGGGGGCAGTTCCCGAGCGCCTTGCGGAGCGTGCAAGCGCGTCCCCGCACGTCGTCCAACTGGAGGGCGTACACAAGAGCTTCGGCGACAACAAGGTCCTGAAGGGGATCGACCTCAGCGTCTCGAGCGGCGAGGTGCTGACGATCATCGGGCCGAGCGGCAGCGGCAAGAGCACCCTGCTGCGCTGCGTCAACCTGCTCGAGCCGTTGCAGGCGGGCCGAATCTTCTTCGAGGGCGAGGAGATCACCCGCAAGGGCGTCGACGTCTCCGCCGTGCGAACGCGCATCGGCATGGTCTTCCAGCAGTTCAACCTCTTCCCGCACCTGACCGTGATGGACAACCTGACGCTCGCCACGCGCAGGATCCGGCGCCAGCCGCGCGACGTGGCCGAGACGCGGGCGCGGGAGCTGCTGGCCCGGGTCGGCCTCTCCGAGAAGGCCGGCCAGCATCCCCATCAACTCTCCGGCGGCCAGCAGCAGCGGGTCGCGATCGCTCGCGCGCTGATGATGGATCCGCACGTGATGCTCTTCGACGAGGTCACCTCCGCGCTCGATCCGGAGCTCGTCGGCGAGGTGCTGATCGTCATGCGCGACCTGGCCCGCGACGGCATGACCATGCTCGTCGTCACCCACGAGATGCAGTTCGCCCGCGAGGTCGGCGACCGCCTGGTCTTCATGGACGAGGGACGGATCGTCGAGGAGGGGATTCCCGCCGACGTGTTGGATCGCCCCCGGGAGGAGCGGACGCGGCGGTTCCTGCGCCGCTCGCTCCAGCTTGCGGGCTCGCTTGAAGAGTTGTCAGTCACCGACGAGGAAGGAGCACGTGCATGAAGAGGATTCTCCTGGCCACGGCGGGGGTCGCCGTTGTCGCAGTCTTTGCTGCAACGATCGGCTTCGCCCAGCCCGCGGCCACTACGGGGGCGGCGAGCGCGGAGGCGACCGCGCCGCTGCCGAAGCTGCCGGCCGACATCGCGTCCCGGAAGCGGTTCATCATCGGGGTCAAGTGCGACACGCCGCCGTTCGGCTACACCGACGTCCGCGGCAAGAACGCCGGCGTGGACGTCGAGATCGCCAGGTGGTTCGCCCGCTACGCCTTCGGGCGCGAGCAGCGGCTGACGTTCGTGTGTGCGCCGACCGCAACCCGTGAGCCGCTGCTCACGACCGGTCGCGTCGACCTCGTCATCTCGACGTTCACGTACACCGCCGATCGAGACACGCGGATCGACTTCTCGCGCGCGTACTACAAGGCGACGGGGCGGTTGCTGGTGAAGAACACCTCGCCGATCCAGTCGCTGAACGACATCCGCGGCAAGAAGGTGGCGACGACCCCGGGCTCGATCTACGACCGCTGGATGAAGCGCTGCTTCACGAACACGGATGTCGTCGTGGTCGACAGCGTCACGGCCGCAATCCTCGCCTTCAACCAGGGCCGGGCCGATGCCGTCATGTTCGACGACACGTCGCTCGCGCTCCAGGCGGCGACCGACCCGAACGCGAAGCTGACGGACGACCTGTTCCTCGAGGCGCCGTACGGGATCGGGATCAAGCAGGGCAACGTCGCCCTGAAGCGCTGGGTCGACTCGCGGCTCGAGCTGATGCGGAAGAAGGACATCTTCCAGACGATCATCAAGAACAACGTGGCGCCGCGGTTCGTCGCCGCGTTCTCGAAGAACATCCTGCGGCCGAACAATACGTTCGGGTATCGGGCGGCGGGCTTGCCCAGCCTCGACACCGTTTGCCCGTAGGGCTCGTCAGCACGATCCTCGAGGGAAGTGGCCGCGTCGAGCGGCCACTTCCCTAGCTCCCGATGCTGCTCGCCACCTACGACCTCTGGGCGTTCGTCTCCGAGAACTGGAGGGAGCTGCTGGACGGCCTCCTCAACACGCTCAAGGTGTCGGCCTTCGCGGTCGCGGGCGCGTTCGTGATCGGCGCGGTGCTCGGCGCGGCCCGCGCGCACCGCATTCCCGTCGTCAGCCAGCTGACCGCGGTCTATGTCGAGGTGATCCGGAACACGCCGATCCTCGTCCAGATCTTCCTGATCTTCTACGCGCTGCCGCAGTTCGGAATCCTCCTGAACCAGTTCACGGTCGCGTGGCTCTCGGTGATGGTCTGGGGCGGCGCGTTCAACAGCGAGAACTTCCGCGCCGGCTTCGAGGCGGTGCCGTTCCGCTATCGCGAAGCCGGCTACGCGCTCGGCTTCGGGCCTCGCGCCACGTTCCTGAACGTGACGCTGCCGATCGGCGCCAGGATCGCGCTGCCGTCGTCGATCAACACCTACATCTCGGTGATCAAGAACACGTCCTTGATGTACGTGATCGGCTACGCCGAGCTGACGACCACGGCGATCAACATCAGCAACCTCACGCTCGAGACGCTCGAGGCTCTCACCGTCCTCGGGGTCGTCTACCTCACCCTGGTGTGGTCGCTCTCGGCCGGGATCCGCCTGCTCGAGTCGCGCCTCGCTCTGCCGGAGAGCCGCTAGATGCCGGACTGGTTCTGGCCCGTTTGGCGCTACATCTTGACGGAGGGCGTGCCGGGAACACTGAAGGTGTCCGCGGTCGCGGTCGTCGGCAGCGCGCTGATCGGGGTCGTCTTCGGGACGCTGATCACGATCAAGTTCCTGCCGCTCCGAGCACTGATCCGGCTCTACATCGAGATCTTCCGCGGACTGCCGATCCTCGTTACGGTGTTCATCGTCTACTTCGGGTTTCCCTCGGTCTCACCGTCGCTCGAGTTCTCTCCGCTGACGTGCGCGTCGATCGCGCTCGTCCTCTGGGGGAGCGCTCAGGTGGCCGAGGCGACCCGTGGCGCCGTCCAGTCGATCCCGCACGAGCAGCACGAGGCGGCGTCGGCGCTCGGCTTCGGCTGGCTTGGCCGCCACTACTCGGTGATCCTGCCTCAGGCCCTGCGACGGCTGCTGCCGCCCTTCGTCAGCCTGCTCGTGAACATCATCCAGAACTCGACGCTCGCGCAGACGATCGGCGGCCTCGAGCTCCTCGGCGCCGGCGCGCGCCAGAGCGAGCGGTTGACGTCCTTCCCGCCGGCCGGCATCGGCGAGATCCACGCAGCCGAGATCTTCACAGGCGTGGCGATCCTCTTCTTCCTGATCTCGTTCCCGCTCACGCGCCTCGCGGCGATGCTCGAGAAACGGCTCGCCTAGCCCGCTCGCTCCGCTCCGCGTGCCACCGTGAGCGCCGCGAGCGGGAAGAGGAGAACGGAGAGCAGCCCTGCGGCGATCAGCGCCGCGCCCGCCGCCGCATCGAGGCGGCCCAACTCGATCCCGATCATCGACGCCGCCACGATGAACGGCAGGGAGGTCGCCTGGAGCAGGCCGGCGACGAGCGCTCGACGCGCTCCGAGCTCGGGCCGGTAGAGCACCGCCGGCAACCCGCGGACGAGGAGCAGAGCCGCGAGCAGGACGGGCACGAGCACGAGGCTCGAACCGCTCGCAAAGAGGGCGTCGAGGTCGAACTGCAGCCCGCTCGTGACGAAGAAGACGGGGATGAAGATCCCGAAGCCGGCTGCTTCCAGCTTCAGCCGGAACTGAGGGTGTGTCATCGCCTGATCGCTGTCGACGAGGGTCAGAACCGCTCCCGCGAGGAAGGCCCCGAGGATCACTTCGAGCCCGAGCTTCTCGGCGAGCGCGACGAGCCCGATCAGCAGCAGGAACGCGCCGCGCACGCGGATCTGGGCAGTCGTGTCCTGCAGGCGAACGAGCGCAGACGTGAGCCGCATCGAGCGCTCCGCGCCCGTGAGAGCGAGCACGAGCGCGATCGCGGTCAGAGCGAAGCCACCGAGCAGGATCAGCTTCGAGGCTGTGCTCGCCGCCTCACGTGAGAAGAACAGCGAGAGGAGGATCACGGCACCGAAGTCGGCGATGGACGCCGCGGCGATGACGAGCTGACCGAGGCTCGAGGACGCTTCGCCCGCATCCTTCAGCACCGGTACGACCACTCCGAGCGAGGTTGCCACCAGGATGATCGCGACGAGCAGCGGGGTGTCGACCCGTCCCGCGGCGTCCAGGCCGACGCCGACGGCGAGCGCGAGCACGAACGAGACCGCAAAACCGAGCGCGGCAGTGCGCAGTGTGCGCCCGCGGAGCCGCTCGAAGTCGATCTCGAGGCCGGCGAGGAAGAGAAGGAACGCGAGCCCGATCAGTGAGAGGACGCGGATCGGCTCGTCGATCTCCACCCACCCGAGCCCTGCTGGGCCGATGACGATGCCGGCGAGGAGTTCCAGCACGACGGCCGGAAGCCGAACGGCGGGAGCGAGGCCGAGCACGAGCGGGGCCGTGACGGCAACGGCCGCGACGATCACCAGCCCGGTGAAGTCGATCTCGCTCACCGCGAGCCCGACGTTACACCGGCCCGGTGGCTACACGCCGGTCTGGATCGAGAGGCGAACGACCAGCGTGAAGCTCCTCGTCGCGCCGCTCGTGCTCGTGAGCGTCGCCGTGCAGTCGGCCGGTCCGGCGTTGGGTGCGTCGATCGCGAAGGTGGACTTGCCGTATCCGAGCTTCTTCACCGCGACGCGGACGCCGTCGCAGCGCACCTCGAGCGTCGCACGCGCGCGCTTCTCCGTGGCGCCTGCGAAGGTGGCCGTCGCGGTCACGTGGCGGCCCGGTCCGAGCAGGCTGAACGGGATCGCGGTGTGGTGCTTCGGCGCGAGCGTTCCGTTGCGGCTGATCGAGACGGGCTTGATCACAGGCGGGTGCACGGTGACCGGCGCCGGGCCGAGCCCGAGGTCGGCCTTCAGTGCAGCGAAGATCGTCTCGTCCGGCGCCTCGAGCCAGCCGATCCCGAACTTCGCGTCGCCCAGGACGAACTGCGCGTAGTCCTCGGCGAAGATCTCAGCGATGCTGCGGTCCCAGCCGAGGAGGTAGGTGGTCGCGACGCTGCGCAGGCGTACGAGCTCGCCCATGCCGCGGGCGCGCCACCACTGGGGCGTGCCGTTGGGCTCGCCGACGCCCGTCACGACCGTCGAGCGGTCGAGGTGATGGCCGTATTCGTGAACCACGGTGTGCGCGTTGTCGGTGCTCTCCTCGGCGGGCACGACGATCGTGTTGCGGGAGTAGCAGCCGCTCGCGTCGCGACCGCACGTCGAGTGGACGGCGTCCCAGGAGACGATGTCGATCGTCACCGCGGAGACCTCGTCCCCGTGCGGGGCGGCACGGAGCAGGGTCGCGTACCACTCGGCGTTGACGCCGTCGACCGCGATGTCGAAATGGATCGTGCGGCCCTCGTTGTCCTGAGAGAGCACCTCGGCCGCCATCGCCTGGCCGGTGAACGCCAGCGATGCGAAGACGGACAGCAGCAGGAGCAGCCGGCGCACTGCGGGCATCGTAGACGCGCTTCGAGAAGCGCCGGTTAAGAAAACCCGGACTGTGCCGAGCGGGACTGGCTAGAGTCGAGCGGCCGTGTGCTTCGATCGCGACTCACTGCCGCCGATCCCAGTGATCTCGGGTGCGGCGGTCTCGCACGACGACCTCGTCCTCGAAGCGCGCGGCGGAAACCGGCTCGCCGCGTTTGCCGCCACGCCCGACGAGCCCGGCCGCACGGGCATCGTCATCCTCCCGGACATCCGCGGTCTCTACCGCTTCTACGAGGAGCTGGCGCTGCGGTTCGCCGAGCGGGGCCACGCGGCGGTCGCGATCGACTACTTTGGGCGCACCGCCGGCGTGTCGAAACGGGACGAGGAGTTCGAGTGGCAGCCGCACGTTCAGCAGACCACGGAGGCAGGCGTGCAGGCCGATACCGCCGCGGGCGTCGCCTGCCTGCGCGAGGCGGGCCACGACTCGATCTTCACCGTCGGGTTCTGCTTCGGCGGCCGCCACTCCTGGCTGGCTGCGGCGGGAGGACACGGGCTCGCCGGTGCGATCGGCTTCTACGGCCGCCCCGGTCCGGGCCAGGACGGCTCCCCGGGGCCGGCGCAGCGCGCTGCCGAGCTGGGGGCGCCGATCCTTGGGCTGATGGGCGGCGCCGACGAGGGGATCCCGGTCGAGCAGGTGACCGCGTTCGAGCGGGCGCTCGCGGAGGCCGGCATCGAGCACGAGCTCGTCGTCTACGACGGCGCTCCGCACAGCTTCTTCGACCGGAAGCAGGAGCAGTTCGCCGACGCCTCGGCCGATGCGTGGGGCCGAGTTCTCGCCTTCGTCGAGCGGCTTTCGGCCTAGGCGACTGCCCGTGATCCTGGCGATCGACCAGGGCACGACCGGCACGACGTGTCTCGTCGTCGACGACGAGCTCTCCCCCCCCGGCCGCGGTTGTCGGGAGTTTCCGCAGCACTACCCGCGACCGGGCTGGGTCGAGCACGACCCGGAAGAGCTCTGGGCTTCGGTGCTCGGAGCAGCCGAAGAGGCCGTGCGATCGGCCGGCGTCCGCCCGTCCGAGCTCCAGGCGATCGGGATCACGAACCAGCGCGAGACGACCGTTCTCTGGGAGCGCGCCACAGGGAGGCCGGTCGCCCCGGCGATCGTCTGGCAGGACCGGCGCACGGCCGAACGCTGCAGCGAGCTACCGGCCGATCTGCTGCGTGAGCGAACGGGGCTCGTGCCCGATCCGTACTTCTCCGCCACGAAGCTCGAATGGCTGCTCGCCCGCACCGACGTGCCTCGCTCTGAGCTCGCGTTCGGCACGGTCGACACGTGGCTCGTCTGGAAGCTGACCGGCGGCCGGGTGCACGTCACCGACCTGACGAACGCGTCCCGGACGATGCTGCTCGGACTCGACTCGCTCGACTGGGACGAGGAGCTGCTCGAGCTCTTCG
>JANMJY010000285.1:0-7685 GCA_031371615.1 Actinomycetes bacterium
ATCAAGATCATGATGGGCCTCGGCCAGATGATCCAGATCACGCAGTCGCTCTCCGACGAGGAGGTCGAGCTGATCGGGACGGAGCTCGGGCGCGAGATCACGATCAAGCACGCGGCCGACGAGGAAGAGCTTCCCGAGGTCTTCGAGGACGCCGCCGAGGATCTCGCTCCGCGCCCGCCGGTCGTCACGATCATGGGTCACGTCGATCACGGCAAGACGACGCTGCTGGACGCGATCCGCCAGGCCAAGGTGGTCGAGACGGAGGCCGGCGGGATCACCCAGCACATCGGCGCCTACCAGGCAGACGTGGGCGGGCGCAAGATCACGTTCCTCGACACCCCGGGCCACGAGGCGTTCACGGCCATGCGCGCGCGCGGCGCCAAGGTGACGGACATCGCCGTCCTCGTCGTCGCCGCCGACGACAGCGTCATGCCGCAGACGAAGGAGTCGATCTCCCATGCGCGCGCCGCCGGCGTCCCGATCGTGGTCGCCGTCAACAAGATGGACATGCCGGATGCGAACCCGGACCGCGTCAAGTCCGACCTGGCCGCCGAGGGCCTGCAGCCCGAGGACTGGGGCGGGAACGTCCAGTTCTCGAACGTTTCGGCGAAACAGAAGACCAATCTGGACGACCTGCTCGAGAAGGTGCTGCTCGTCGCGGACGCCGAGCTCGAGCTGACCGCGAACCCGAACGTCGAGGCGTCGGGCCCGATCATCGAGTCCCGGCTCGACGTCGGCCGCGGACCGGTCGCGACGATGCTCATCCACCGCGGCACGCTGCGGGTGGGCGACGCGATCGTCGCCGGCGACGCCTACGGCAAGGTGCGCGCCCTCTACGACTACCGCGGTGAGAAGGTCAAGGAAGCGCGGCCGGGGGACCCGATCGAGATCCTCGGCTTCAACGCGCCGCCACCGGCCGGCGAGTTCGCGCGCGTCGTCGAAGATGAGCGTGAAGCCCGGACGCTCGCCCAGCGGCGCGGCCAGCGCCTGCGCACCGAGCAGCAGGCGCAGCGCTCCAAGGGCGGCGTCTCACTCGAGTCCCTCTTCTCCGCCCTCCAGGAAGGCGCCGTCCAGGACCTGAACATGATCCTCAAGGGCGACGTCGGCGGCTCGGTCGAAGCGGCCGTGTCCGAGTTGGCCAAGATCCAGCATCCGGAGGTTCGCGTCAACGTCATCCACCAGGGCGTCGGCGCGATCACGGAGGGCGACATCATGCTGGCCGCCACCTCGAACGCGCTCGTCGTCGGCTTCAACGTCCGCCCGAACACCGAGGCACGCCAACTCGCCGAGCGCGAGGGCGTCGACATTCGCACCTACCGCGTCATCTACCAGCTGACCGAGGACATCGAGCAGGCGCTCGTCGGCATGCTCTCCGCCGTCCAGACGGAGGAGATCACCGGCGAGGCCGAGGTGCGCGCGCTCTTCAAGGTCTCACGCCTCGGCACGATCGCCGGCTGCATGGTCACCTCGGGCGTCGTGCGGCGGAACTCGAAGGTTCGCGTCGTCCGCGAGGGCACCGTCATCTACGACACGACGATCTCGCAGCTGAGACGCTTCAAGGAAGACGCCCGCGAGGTCGCCGAGGGGTTCGAGTGCGGCATCCTGCTCAACGACTTCAACGACGTCAAGGAAGGCGACATTCTCGAGGCATACGAGACGCGCGAAGTCGAGCGGACGTCGCTCGACGAGCCTGCCGGCGCACCGGCGCCCGCCTAGGCCGGAACCGCTTCGGCGACCAGCTCGGTCGCCGTGACCACACAGTTGCGTCCGCGCGCCTTGGCCGCGTAGAGCGCTCGGTCGGCCACGCGCAACAGCAGCTCGCCGTCGACGGTGTCGTCCGGGAACGACGCGACGCCGAAACTCGCCGTGATCGTCCTGTCGACTCCCGGGACGCTGGTGACAGCGATCTCGCCGCGAAGCTTCTCGGCCAGCACCACTGCACCGTCGAGCGACGTGTCGGGAAGAAGGACCAGGAACTCCTCACCGCCGTACCGTCCCGCCAGATCGCTCTCGCGGAGCGACCAGTGCAAAACCGCGCTCGCAGCCGCCAGCGCCTGGTCGCCCTTCTCGTGACCGTAGAGATCGTTGATCTGCTTGAAGTGGTCGAGATCGCACAGGATGGCCGAGAGCGGTAGCCCCGAGCGGGTTGCCTGGGCGATCATCCGGACGAGGCTCTCGCGCAGGCTGCGCGCGTTCGGCAGCCCTGTCAGACCGTCAGTCGTCGCACGGAGCTCGGCCACCGCGAGGTTACGCAGATTTGCGAGCACCGGTGCCGCCTGGCTCACGGATTGCGCGATCTGCGCGGATTCCCGGTCTGTGAGCACGTCGCGGTGCCCGACGAGCACCGACCCGATCACCTCGCCTCCGACGAGCGACGGGATGCACGTCGAACGCGGCTCGTGCGAGCAGAGGCCGCACGCGAGCAGCGGCTCGCGATCGGGAGCGTGCGCATACGCGCGACCGAGCCGGATGGCCAGACACGAGCGGGGCGACGAGTCGATCAGCTTGGCCGCGATGGGGGAGTGGGGATCGACGGGCGTCGCGGGCTCGAGACGGTCGTGGCTGTTGTTGCGGTTCAGGACGAGCACGGTGCCGCCTCGGACAGAGCGCTCGAGGTGCCGTTTCACCAGCGCATGGGCCTCTACCTCAGTCTCCGTGATCTGCAGCGTCTCGGCGAGCTCCCGCTGCGCCTCGTAGTCCTCACGCTCGACGGCGCGGCGGGCGTCGTCGGCGTGCCGAATGCGGCGGGCGACGAGAGCCCCTGCGACGGTGAATGCGACCGAGAGCAGCAGGACGAGCAGCACGGCGTGCCTGACGGCTCTACCGTGGCTCGCCTCGCCTGCTCGCAGCTTCAGGGCTCGGAGCTCCTCGTTGTTCTGGCGGAGCTGTGCGATCAGCCCGCTCCGGACGACCGCGGTCTCGATCGGGATGTTGTCGCCGTTGCGAACCCTGATGATCGCGTCGTTCGCGCTTCCGGCCCAGCGGCTTGCCAGCCGCTCCTGCTGGGTGATCGACCAGAGCTGCTGTGGCTCGCCGTCCGCCTGGTCGCGGGCCCGGTCGGCGGCTCCCGCGAGATCGGCCGATGCCGCGTCGTACGGCTCGAGGAAGCTCGTCAGGCGCGTCTGCGCGTAGCCTCGGAGCGCGCTCTCTCGCGCGATCGACGCCGTCAGGATCGTGTCCGTCGCCTCGATCCCCGCGGTCAGGCGCTGCTCGGCGGCAAGGGTGTCGCTCATCGCGCTCCAGACGACTGCCGATGTCGCCAGGGCAAAGCTCAGGACCATGGCGACGAATGACACGATGCTCCGCATGCACCGGTGATCGGCTGCGGCACGGCGTCCTTGAGGCTTGAATACGAGGGTGACGAGCGGCTGGATCGGCATCCTCTCGGCGGAGCTCCACTTCCCGGAGGCGCACTCGCTGAAGGAGAAGCGGATGCTGCTCCGCTCCGCCAAGGACCAGCTCCGCAACCGGTTCGCCATGTCGGTCGCGGAGGTCGACCACCACGAAGCATGGCAGCGCGCTCGAATCACCGCCGCGGTGGTGACTCGGGAGCACGGCGAGGCGGAAAGGCTGCTCGCCGAAGCGGAGCGCTACCTCGCGTCACGGGAGTGGGAGCTCGGCCATGTCGAGCGTGAGCTGGTGACGCTGGACGACTAGCGTCCTCGCTACGGTAGGGCGATGCCCGAGCGGATGCGGAGAGTCAACGAGTCTGTCCGCCAGGTGCTTTCAGAGGCTCTCCTCGAGCTCAAGGACCCGCGGATCGGGTTCGTCACCGTCACCGGCGTCGAGACGTCGCCGGACCTTCGCCAGGCGACCGTCTACGTCAGCGTGTTCGGGAGCGAGAAGAAGCGAAACAAGAGCATGACCGGTCTCGATGCGGCGCACGGCGTCCTGCAGGCGCGGTTGTCGCGCGAGCTCCGGATGAAGCGAACTCCGTTGCTCACCTTCGCATACGATCACGCGGTCGAGCACGGCGTGCGCATGTCAAAACTCATCGATGACCTCGCACCCGAACCAGACGACAACGGCAGCTGATCTCGGAGCGGTCGTCGAGGCGATCCGCGCAGGCGACCGTTTTCTCGTCACCACGCACGAGAACCCCGACGGCGACGCGCTCGGCTCGCTGCTCGCAACGCAGGTCGCGCTCCAGACTCTCGGCAAGGACAGCCTCATGTTCCTTCCCGGCCCGGCGCCGCTGCCGGGGGAGTATCGGTTCTTGCCGCTCGAAAGCCTGCAGCGGTCGCTTCCGGATGATGCTGCGGAGCGGACGCTGATCGCGGTCGACGCCGCCAACGAGAGCCGGCTCGGAGCTGACGCGGCGGCACTCCACTCGGCGCCGTTCACGATCAACATCGACCACCATCACGACAACTCGCGCTTCGGGGATGTCAACCTGGTCGATGCCGAGGCGTCCTCCACAGGCGAGGTGCTGCGGGACGTCTTCGAGGCGCTCGGCCTCGAGCTGACGCCCGAGCTCGCCGAGCCGCTCTACGTCGCGCTCGTCACCGATACGGGCCGCTTCCAGTACACGAACACGACGCCGAAGTCGCTGCGGCTTGCCGCCGAGCTCGTCGAGGCGGGCGCGGACGTGCACAAGGTGTTCCAGGGCGTCTACGAGAGCGTCCAGTTCGCGAAGCTGAAGCTGCTCGCGCGGGCTCTCGAGCGGGCGCAGGTCTACGAGGGCGGCGGGCTCGTCGTCTCGTACCTCCTCCGGGACGACTTCGCCGAGGTCGGGGCCGTCGAGCCCTACTCGGAGGGGATCATCGACTTCCTCCGCGCCGTCGAAGGAGCGCACATGGCCGCCCTGATCCGCGAGCCGCCCCGGGGTGGCAGTCCGGCGCGCCGGATCTCGCTCCGTGCCTCTCACGACGAGCTCGATGTCTCCGCGATCGCGCGCGCCTCCGGCGGCGGCGGGCACCGGCAGGCTGCCGGTTTCTCGAGCGACGCCTCGATCGCCGAGATCACCGACTTCCTCCGCCGCGAGTTCGTTGTCGCCTCGGCCGCCGGCTGATGCCGCCCAAGGGGCTCGAGCCGAGCGGGATCATCCTCGTCGACAAGCCCGCCGGGCCGTCGTCCTTTGCCGTCGTCGCTCGGGTCCGGTCGCGCACCGGGACGAAGATGGGGCACGCGGGAACTCTTGACCCTTTCGCGACGGGATTGTTGCTCTTGCTCTCCGGCCGGTCGACAAAATTAGCGGGATCGTTCGTCGGACTCGACAAGCGCTACCTCACGGACGTCGACCTGACGGCCCGAACCACCACGGGCGACCCGGAAGGCGACGTGGTGGAACGGCTTGCGGCTCCCGACGCGGCGGAGCTCGAGCGGCGGCTCGAGCCCCTCCGAGGTGAGATCGAGCTGCCGATCCCGGCCGCGTCCGCGGTCAAGATCGGCGGCGAGCGCGCGTACAAGCTGCACCGCCGCGGCGTCGAGGTCGAGATGCCGTTGCGGCGGTCGCAGGTGCACGCGCTCGACGTCATTGCGTATACGGACGGTGTCGTCCGGCTCGACCTGCGCGTCAGCTCGGGGACCTACGTGCGGGCGATCGCGGAGGCGCTCGGCGGCCACTGCACCACGTTGCGGCGGCTCGAGGTCGGCCCGTTCAGCGTCGAGGACGCCGACGAGGAGCGCGTGATCCCGGCTGAAGAGGCGCTGGCGCTACTGCCGTGAGCCCTGCGCCGAGCCACGCGATCGCGATCGGCACTTTCGACGGAGTCCATCTCGGGCACCGCCAGGTGATCGAGGAAGCACTCGCAACGGGGCTGCCGGTCCGGGCGCTCACGGTCCACCCGCACCCGCGGGTGGTGCTCGGGAACTTCGTTGAGGCGATCTCGACGCTCGAGCGCCGGCTCGAGCTGCTGGCGGAGCTCGGCGTCGCCGAGACGAGGGTGATCGAGTTCACGCTCGACGTGTCGAAGCTCGAGCCGGAGGAGTTCGCCGCGGAGCAGCTCGCGGACGCCGCCGTGGTCGTGACCGGCGCCGACTTCCGCTTCGGCCGGAAACGTCGCGGCGACCTCGACCTGCTCGTGCGGCTCGGCTACGAGGTGCTGCCGGTGCCGCTGCTCGAGGGCGTCTCCTCGACGGAGATCCGCCGGTACCTGCACGAGGGCGAGATGGCGGCGGCCGCGCGCCTGCTCGGCCGGCCACCCGAGCTGGACGGGATAGTGGTCGGCGGCGACCAGCGCGGCGGCACACTCGGCTATCCGACCGCGAACCTGGCCGTCGATCCGGCGCTGATCGTGCCCGCCTACGGCATCTACGCGGGCGCTGCGCTCGGACACCGTGCCGCGATCTCGATCGGCACCAACCCGCATTACGGCGGGGAGGAGCGCCGGATCGAGCCGCACCTGCTGGACTTCGAGGGCGATCTCTACGGCAAGCGACTCGTCGTCGAGCTGTGGGAGCGGCTGCGGGACGAGCAGGTGTTCGAGAGCGAGCCGGAGCTGATCGAGCAGATCGCGCGCGACGTCGAAGCGACCAGGGGAGCCGTCCGGCCGGCATAGGTACGTTGAATCGCCGGAACGTGCTCGGACTGGTCGGCACGAAGATCGCCGGCCGGCGGGTCGAGAAGCTGTTGCTGACGTAAGACGTCACCGCGCAAGATTTCCGCTCTTTGCGGATCTCTACGGGTGTGCGGGCCTCTCCTCCCAGGCTGTCCCTGCTCGAGCCAGTCCGCTGTCTCCGCTGCAGCACGGAGTACGCCAAGCCGAGTGGCGGCGGCACGCTGACCACCAATCCAGGCTGCCCGCGCTGTGGTTACGTCGGCTGGCTCCCGACTCTCCCGACGGTCAAGACGTCGCGGCGGCGTGACCGCTTCGCCGCGGATCGCCTGCAGCGCCTGCTCGCGCGATCAGGCTGACGCCGCCGAAGTAGTGGTGCTGCGCGGGCCAGCGCCGGACCTGCAGGCCGGCCGCCTCGAGCTCCGCGAGCGCTTGCGGGTCCACGCCGGGCTCGGCGTTGACGACGCTGCCGGCGCGGTGGAAGCGTGGCCGCCCAACCGCATCCGTCGGCTCGAGCCCCTCGTCGAGAATGCCGGCGGCAACGCCGACGAGCGCAGTCCGCAGCCGCGTGCCGCCGGCCGAGCCGATCGCGAGTGCGAGCCCGTTCCCGTCCCGTGCGACGCTCGGCGCCATCATGCTCTGCATCCGCTCGCCCGCCTGCAGCGGCTCCAGGAGGAGGTCGGCCTCGCCCAGCATGCTGTTCAGCTGCAGGTCGAGCCCGGGAAGGAAGTCGCCCGTGCCGAGCCCGAGACTCGACGTCAGGACGCACGCGTTCCCGTCCGAGTCGGCCGTGACGAGGTTCGTCGTGTGCCCGTCGGCGCCGGTCCCGTCGAGCGCGCCGAGGAGGGCATGGACTCGCGCGGTCGCGTCGAGGGCTCGCAGCGGCGGCAGGCGCGCAAGCGTCTCGGGAACACCCGAGAGACCTGCGCGCGTGAGAAACCGGTGCCCCGCCCAGTCGAGCGCGGCCGGCTGCGCCCAGCGGGGCTCGTAGCGATCGAGGTCGGCTCTCGTCACCGCGATTCCCTCGACGGCGGATACGAGCGCCTCCGCGAGCGACCCGGTGTACGCGCTCTCGGGACCCTCTGCGGCCAGCAGTTCGAGCGCGCGGACGATCCCCGGTTGATCGAGTTTCTCGCCTGCTTCGAGCGGCCGACCTGCGGGGGCATAGATGCGGGCGCCGTCCGGCTG